>DASVRZ010000019.1:0-3490 GCA_036388355.1 Chthoniobacterales bacterium
CAACGGTCACGATCCACGCGCCGAAACGCCCACAGGCTGATCCCGACCCAGCAGAGGAAACCAAAAATCAGGCTGATGTAACCTCCGCGGCTTCCGGAAATCGCCACGCCCAGCAAACAAGAGGCAAAGACGTAGGCAGCCAAAGCCTTCCAGACCCAGTGACGCTTGCTCCAGACCGCCACACTCAACGCGAGGAGAGCAACCACTTCCAGCAAGCCCGCAAAGTGATTGGGAGAAATGTAAAAGCCGCTCGCCCGCCACCAGGTATCCGAGCGCCGGATCCAGGAAAACGGCATGAACTGGTTGCCCTCTTTGAACTGAATCCCGCCCACCACGACGTGTGCAGCCGCGAGGATGCAGAGCAGAAAGACAATCCACAGCCGGGATTTTGGTTCGTTGAAGGCGAGGACCGCCAGCAAGTATGCCGCCAGCGCTCCCAAGATCAGGAAGAAGTCCCACCTTGCCAGATACGCGACGGGAGAAACGACGTCGCGATAAAGGATATACCCGGAAAACAGAAGCGTAACGCCCACGGCACCGAGAGGCAGTGCCACGGTCCGCCGCCATTGCGGCAGCATCGCCGCGCAAACCGCCGCCGCAACCAGGCAAAAAGCCGGCAGGCCATAGATCATCCGCGCTCCACCGATCAAGAGCTGACTGACGACAAACGCCATGGCGAGAAGGACCAGCCCCAAGTATTTCATGGTCGCTCTGTTAGCGTTTTCCTCCGATCCGTCGAGAAAGAACGCGACTGTTCCTACGAACACAACATTTCTGAAAATATCACTTTCCAAACTCACACCGGCGGATTATCCCTGCACCACGCAATCAACCCAACAACGTCTGGATTTAACACACGATATGATCAGTACCCTCACAAAACACACTATTCCGAGGAACCGCTTTCAGCGTTTCTTGGGAGCTTCCGCAGCGATCTTCCTCGCCGGCTCCATGGCCTCGATGGCCTTGACCGCTGGTGAGAAGGAAATCGAAGCTTACCTGCCTAACGGCGTCACCTTTACCACGGCGAGCGCAGAGCAGATTCGCGACGCTGCAGTCGAAGCAATCAAGCTTCCAAAGGTAAAAGCAACAACGCTTCCATCCGTGATCGTTTCGGCGGCAACCAAGAAGGTGCCTCAGTTTGCTCCTGTCTTCGGCGAAGCAGGCCTGAATAAAGTTTACGGTCAGAATGGCTTTGTCGGAATCCCTGACAACAAGAAGACCGCTGAGGCGAAGAAACTCGTCACCTCGGTGTTCAAATTGGGCTTGGGATTGATCGGGTCGGAGCAGACCCGCGCTGATGAAGCTGCGGCGATTATGTCTCGCGCTGTGAATGCTGTTCGCGACCTTCCTACTGTCGGAACGCTGGATACGCTCACCCCATTGTCCATCGTGGTGACTAGCGCCTTGAAGGCGGTAAGCTCTCCTAAGGTCAACGGAGCTGACGCCGTCGAAGGCATCATCACCGGTGCCGTCACGCAGTTTGCGGGTAACAGCAACGAAGACATCGGCAGCACCACCCCTGGTGATAACAGCGACGACGTTGTGAAGTCGATCCTGACTACGGCGGCAAAGGCCGCTCCAAAGAGAGTTGCTGAGATTGGCCGTGCCGCAGGCTTCGCCTTCGCAGGAACCTATCTCTTCACGACCACAGACGGCTCCGAGATCACGGTTGACGAGTTTCGCGCCCTCAATGTTGAGAAGATCACGGCCGCGATTCTCGCCGGTCTCTCCGCAGGCAAGGCGAAGAGCACTTTGACTCAAGGTCAGATCCGGACCGCTGTTGACACGGGAATCGTGGCGGCATTCGGCGGCGGAACAGGCGTCCTCGGTTCAGCCGGTGTGAACGAGTTCGCTTACAACAACGGCCAGGGAGAGCCGGTGACGGACATCTCCGGCATCTAAGACGCGAGTCCAGACGAAAATCCAGAACCCCTGTGGCCGAAAGGCCACAGGGGTTTTTTGTGTTCTCATCCCATGTGTGGCAACCTCCGGAACGTCAAACCTGTGGGCTGCTGCGCGGTCGCAGCGTCGCTAGCACATCCGTGTGTGCGGAAGATGGCTCCGCAGCTGACTGAATTCTCCCGAATCTGCACGCATACCTCTCCAGCGTTTTCCTATGATCCGCTCCGTCTTGGCGCTTCAGAAATCCCCGGAAAATTCATTCCTCCGCATTCAGCCACGGACTACGGGAACCTTCAGACAAGGTCACCATCCTGTCCGTCTACCCTCGGGCTCAGTTTCAATACGTCTCCACCGGCGAGCGTTTCCCGTCCTCCGCACTCCGCCTGGCAGCAGCCTCTTCCCCAAGAACCGCAACCCGAAGATCCCAGACCCCACGATCGCGCCGGACAAATTCCTCCTCGCTGAACAGATCCGGGGGAGGAAGCCTCTTTTTAAAATGTTGAACGGCCTCCAAGGCTCGACTTACGAGCTTCTCGGCAACCCGGCCGAGCGCCTCTTTCGCAACTTCCACTTTGTCCACACGGTGGCAAATCATCGCGAGGTCGTTTCCCGCCGACATGGCATGTTCAAGAACCCGCTCAAGCCCGCGGTCGTCCTGCCCGTAAGGATCGAGGATCGCCCCCATGTCCAGATCGTCGGTCATCACCAGCCCTTTAAATCCCAAGTCTTCTCTCAGGAGCTCGGCGATCACCTTGGGTGAAAGGGATGACGGAAGTCCGGATGCATCCAGCGCCGGATAAAACGCATGGCCAATCATCATGGAATCCACTTTGGAGGCGAAGTGGCGAAAGACCGCGAGTTCATGATTCTCCAGCTCCTTCCGGGTGAGATCGATCGTCGGCAGCTCATGGTGGGCGTCAATGGTCGCGCGGGAATAGCCCGGGAAATGTTTGCCGCAACTCATGATTCCTTCCGAGCGCAACCCTTCATTGAAGGCACCGGCGTTGCGGATCACCTGATCCACATCATTGCCGTAGCAGCGCCCCTTGAGCGAGTTGTCAGCCTCGTCATCAAAGGAAATATCGAGCACCGGGCAAAGATCGAGGTTGAACCCGAAGAGTCGGAGCAGGCGTCCCGTGATCTGTCCGTGCCGCAGAATCAGCTCAGGATCTCCTTTGTCCCGAAGCTGGTTGGCATTCGGCGGTTCGGTTCCAAGCAGCTTGAGCCGGGAGACTCGCCCACCTTCCTGGTCGATGGTGATGATCGGCTCCACGTCACTCAGATCGCGCAGATCGTCGATCAACTTCCGGAGTTGCACCGGGGTTTGAATGTTCCGTCCGAAGAGAATAAAGGCTCCTGGCTGAATCCGCCGAAAGGCCGCCGCGGTGGCGCTGTCGAGTTCGAAACCGGGAACGCCGGTCATCAGTAGCTGGCCGAGGGAATCATTGGGCATACGCATCAGAACAGACCACAAAGGCCGCAGCCCCTCAATGCCACCGTCACTCCAGCGCTGGACCAAAGCCTCTCGGGAGAAGACGCCGGCAACGCACGTCCGCGGAGATTCACGTCGATCTTGCCCCGACCT
>DASVRZ010000020.1:0-8567 GCA_036388355.1 Chthoniobacterales bacterium
TCGGCGAAACTATTACCAAATCTTCCGGCGGGCTGGTGGCTGCGCTCGAGGGGCTCTCGCCGGAGGATTACCACTTGAAGTGGATCGGCTGGCCGGGCGGCGCGATCACCGATCCGGCACGCCAGCAGGAAGTCGCCCAGGTGCTGGAAAGCGAGCATGGCTGCATCCCCGTTTTCCTGAGCGAAGAAGAGGTCGCGGGCCATTACGAAGGATTGTCGAATTCTAGCGTCTGGCCGCTGCTGCACTACATGCCAAACTACATGCGCTACGACGCCGCGTGGTGGGAGCATTACCGCACGGTAAACCAGCGGTTCGCGGACAAAGTCCTCGAAATGGCGCAACCCGGCGACCTCGTTTGGGTGCACGATTATCAGCTCATGCTCGTGCCGCGCATGCTCCAGGAACGCATGCCGGAGTTGAAGATCGGTTTTTTTCTCCACACGCCGTTTCCGTCATTCGAGACGTTCCGCTGCCATCCCAATCGCCGCGAACTCGTCGCCGGGATGCTCGGCGCGGATCTCATCGGCTTTCACACGTTCGGTTACATGCGCCATTTCCGGAGCACGGTTTTGCGGCTGCTGGGCTTTGAATCGGAGATCACGCGCGTCCGCAGCGATGATGGTCACGTGAGCGCGATGGGCGTTTTCCCGATCGGGATCAACTCGCGGAAATTCGACGAGACGCTCGATACGCCGGAGTTCGCCGAGCGGCGGGATCATTTTCTCCAGTCGAATGCCGGCAAGCGCATCGTGTTGTCAGTCGAGCGAATGGATTACACCAAAGGCATCTTGCATCGGCTGGACGCCATCGAGCAATTCCTCTCAGCGCTCCAGCCAGAGGAGCGCGATGCGATTAAATTCATCTTCGTCAGTGTGCCTTCGCGGGAGGAAGTGGAGGAATACAAGGAACTCCGCGAAGAGACGGAGTCGCGCGTCGGCCGCATCAATGGCCAATACGCCACCCTCAACAGCAGCCCCATCCGATTCATCCACGGCTCGGTAAATTTCACGGATCTCTGCGCGCTCTATGCCACTGCCGATGTGGGAATGGTGACGCCATTGATGGACGGCATGAATCTCGTGGCGAAGGAATACATCGCCTGCCAGCGCGAGCACAATGGGGCGTTGATCCTCAGTGAATTCGCCGGCGCTGCGGAGGAGCTATCCAACGCCACGCTAGTAAATCCCTATGACGCGCGTGCCGTCGCTCAGGCGCTCACGGATGCGCTCGCCCTTTCCGACGAGGAAAAGCGCGCGTGCAATCAGCCCATGCGGGAACGGGTGCTGAAATACGATGCGCAGCACTGGGCGCGGACCTTCATCGAGCAACTCGGGCAAACCGATTCCGGTGTCGCTCCCGAGCCCGCCAACCCCGCGGAAGCCGCCGCGCAGCTGCGCGAAGCCGTGAACGCAGGCAAGCGCGTGGCGTTGTTCCTCGATTACGACGGAACGCTGCGGGAGTTGGAACGCGAGCCGCGCGCCGCAAAGCCCACGGATGAAATTCGCACGCTGCTCGAGCAGATCCGCCGCCACGAGAACGTTCAGCTAACCCTCATCAGCGGACGCACCCCGGCTGATCTGGAAACGTTTTTTCCAACGGCGGATTTCAACTTCATCGCAGAACATGGCGCAGCCGCGCGCCGGGCAGGAGAGACCGACTGGCAGGAGATGGATGGCAATGTTAGCTATGCGTGGATGGACGAGATCCGCCCGTTGCTGCGGCTCTACGAGCAATCGACCCCCGGCAGTTGGCTGGAGGAAAAGCGGACGTCGCTCGTCTGGCATCATCGCAAAACCGATCCGGAATTCGGCACGTGGAAAGCCCATCAACTCGCGCACGAACTCGGCACAATGATGGCAAACGAGCCGGTGAGGATTCGCCAAGGGCGCAAGATCGTGGAAATCACTTCCGCCGAGGTTTCAAAAGGCGTGGCCGTGCGGCGGTTGCTGCAAGACCAGCCATACGACTTCGTCTTGTGCGCCGGCGACGATCAGACCGACGAAAGCATGTTCGAAATCGACGCGCCAAACGTCGTCTCGATCAAAGTGGGCTCGCAACCCTCACGCGCACAGTTCCGAGTCGCCGATCCGGCGGCTTTTAGGAAGTTTCTCCGGGAGGCGTTCACGTGAGAAGGGCAAACCGGAAGTGCCAGCTATCGAGCCATGTCGCGGTGACGTGTTTCAAGGTTGTGCGAAACTTGGGTCTCGTCCGTCTTTTTGTCACGATTGTCCGTTGCCTTACGACAGACCTTCCAAAAGCTTGCCGTATCTTCGAGGTTCGATAAAGGCAGCAGACTCACGGTCCCAGTTCTAACCAATCTCTCTGTTATCCGGCCTTGCACGTCCGGTGAGGCGCCAGCTGCAGGTTGGCGGGTTCACCCTGAAATGATTCATCGTCCCCGTTCCGGTCGGTGCCGTGGTGCAGAGGCTCGACACATTTGTTATGACAACAATCACGCTCACACCCATTGGACATGTTATTAGTTCTCGCGACACCACGGAGGACGATTTTTGGGGTGATGTAGAGGCTTGCATTGAGCTCTGCCCGGAGTTTTGCGCGGAGGTGTTCGAAGGCATCGAGGACTTTTCTCATGTGGAGGTGGTCCTTTATTTTGATCGCGTGGCGGATGAGGCGATCGAGCGGGGGGCACGGCATCCCCGAGGGAACCCGGCTTGGCCTCGCGTCGGCATTTTTGCTCAGCGCGGTAAGAACCGACCCAACAAGTTAGGAGTTTCTGTAGCGCGGCTCGTCGCGAGGAAAGACCGGCAACTGATCTTGCGGGGACTAGATGCGATCAACGGCACTCCGGTGTTAGACATCAAACCGGTCATGCGGGAGTTTCTCCCCGCGGGTGACATCATCCAACCCGCGTGGTCGCAGGAGTTAATGAAGCATTATTGGCGCTGACCAAGGTGTTCAACCCTAGGGCAGTGTCGCAATCGGCGTAGAAACTTCCGGCTCCCTGACGGTGCACGGCAGCGCCCCTACAGCCGGTGCGAAAAGGTGTCGTCTGCTTTCACGGAGCGTACGAAGGCGACTAGCAGTTCGATGACTTTTTCCACGTCGGTGAGGTCGGCCATTTCTACGATGCTATGCATGTAGCGCAAGGGCAGGCTTACTAACGCGCTCGGGACGCCGTTTTGGGAGTTGAAGATGACGTCGGTGTCGGTGCCGCTGTAGCGGGAGCTGCTTTCGTGCTGGATCGGGATGCCTGCGGCTTCGGCGCATTCGAGTAAGCGGGCGATGACCAGCGGGTGATTGCACGTGCCGTGGGTGATGCTTGGCCCGCCGCCGAGGACGCATTCGCCGTGGATGGATTGGTCGATGCCCGGAGTGTCGGTGGCGTGGGTGACGTCCAGGACGATGCAAACATCGGGTGCCAGGCGGTGGGCGATCATCCGTGCGCCGTGGCCGCCAATTTCCTCCTGCACGGCGTTGACGGCGTGGACGGTGGAGGTCAGGGCTGTGCGATCTGGCGCTAGACGTTCGAAAACTTGGGTGAGGATGAATCCGCCAATGCGGTTGTCGAGCGCGCGGCCGACGATGCGGTTTTTTCCGAAGGGCAGTGCCGAATCGCTGTAAACGGCGGGGTGACCGACGCGGATGCCGAGGTCTCGGACCTCTTCGAGGTTATTCGCGCCGATGTCGACGTAGAGCTCGTGAATCTTCGGTGCTTTTTCGTCGGAGAGATCTTTCCGCAAATGGATGGCGGTGTTGCCGATGATGCCCAGCACAGGGCCTTTGTCGCCGAGCAACTGCACGCGGCGACCGCGCGCGGTGGCGGTGTCGGAGCCGCCGACACGGTCGAGCCGCAGGTAGCCTTCCTTGGTGATTTGTTTGACGATGAACCCGATCTCGTCGGCGTGCGCTTCGAGCATGATGGTTCGCGCTCCGGGACTCTGGCTCTCCAACGTGGCCCACGTCGTGCCGTAAACGTCGTTCTCCACCCGGTCGGAAAACGGCTTCACATACGTTGCCCACTTCCGCTGCCCGGGCATTTCAAAGCCGGTCGGGCTGGGAGTGTCGAGCAGGTCAAAGAGAAAGTCGCGGGCGCTGGGATTCATAGAGGAAAAGGTGGACCACTCGCTGCCCGTGTTCCACCTTTTAAGAGGAAAGAAAATGAGCCTGCTGATTGGCCGCCGGGGCAGCGCCATCTTCCTTGAGCCCCACGGTTTCATGGGCTTCGGGTCGGGACGACCTGGAGCGGTGGAGGCAAGCGGGAGCATCGATCTGGCGCTCGGGAGAAGGCGTTTGGCCCGCCTGCACTGGACACCGAAAGTCCTGCAACCAACCCGCGTGTGCCAGCGACAATGTCATCTCTGCCCATGCAACGCCGCGTCATTGGATATGCAAACGCCACTGGCATGGCTGCAAAAGCCAGTCACACCGCTTCAAACGGCTTCCACCTCTGCAAAGACCGCTTCCACCTCTGCAAAGACCGCTTCCGTCTCTGCAAAGACCGCTTCCGTCTCTGCAAAGACCGCTTCCGTCTCTGCAAAGACCGCTTCCATCTCTGCAAAGACCGCTTCCATCTCTGCAAAGACCGCTTCCATCTCTGCAAAGACCACTTCCACCTCTGCAACGACCACTTCCACCTCTGCAAAGACCGCTTCCGTCTCTGCCAGGACCGCTTCCGTCTCTGCAAAGACCACTTCCATCTCTGCAAAGACCACTTCCGTCTCTGCAAGGACCGCTTCCGTCTCTGCAAAGACCACTTCCATCCCTGCAAAGACCACTTCCATCCCTGCAAAGGCCGCTCCCACCCCTGCAAAGACCACCTCCGTCTCGGCAAAGACCCTGTGACCAGCGACTTACGTCGAACATCGCCTCTCGCCGCCAAACTGCGTTTGGAGCGACTTGTTCTGGCAGCTGTGTTGCCTGAACACGGGTACAACAACGGCCGCTCGACTTACTTCTCGCCGTTTAGCCGAGACGGGTAATCTCCCGCCGTGACGAGCGCCTGGATGTTCGCCACGGTCTCCGCTTTGTCTTCGGGATAGGTGATGCCGAACCAGGGTGAGAGAGACGGGCGCACGCGGCAGACGGATTTCCCTTCCTGGATCAACGCATCCACCGCCGTCGGGATGTAAAACTCGGCTTTGGGGTTCTCGATGTTCTTGGCTAAGAAATACTCAAAGAGACGCCAGAGATCGTCCATGACCTCGGGTCCAAAGCCCCACATGTTCATGGACACGACGTCATTCGGGTTCAGCGGCACGGGCGTTCCGCTGTCCAGAGCTCGCGCACCGCCCGCTCCGTCCGGCTCGATCTTGGTGAGCTCCACCACGTTGACGAGATTGCCGTCGAGACCGACCTGGCAAAGACCCCGCGAGACGGTGCCGTTTGGCGATAGGGTTTTCAGAAGGTTGAAGCCTACGAGACATTGCGTGTTCGTCGGAAGATCGCGAAGATTTTCCGCCAGGACGCGGTAGGAATCTGCTCCGTAAAAATCGTCCGCATTGATGACGCCAAACGGACCGTCGATGACTCCGCGCCCGGCGAGCACGGCGTGCGACGTGCCCCAGGGTTTCGTCCGATCCGGCGGAACCGCGTAGCCGCCGGGGAGATCGTCCATTTTCTGGAAGACGAATTCCACCTCAAGATCTGCCGGAAGAAACTCGGCGAAATGTTCGCACAATGGCTGCTCCAATTCCGGCCGGATGACCATCACGATGCGGCTGAAGCCAGCGCGCAGAGCGTCGAAGATGGAATAATCGAGAATAACTTCGCCGTTTGGGCCAACGGGAGCAATTTGTTTGAATCCGCCAAAGCGGCTTCCAAGGCCGGCGGCGAGAACGAGGAGAGTGAGAGGAGATGACATGCTGAGAAGTAAAATGAGGGTGGTAGAGGGTGCTGGAAAGCGGTCCGGTTCGTAAAGCCCGAAGCGGCATTGCCGGCGGATGCTTCTGGATACGAAAAATCCCGGCACCCACGCATGGGGCCGGGATTGATCGATAGCTGCAGGTTAGCGGTTAGTGGGAACCGGCAACACGGTCGTCTTTATCGACGTCGTGTTCGCTGGTCACCGCGACGTCTTCCGCACCGGCAGCCTTGAAGAGGTCCTTGGCGCGGCTGATTTCGTCGCCGTCTTCCGTGTGCACGGAGATGAGGTAGTGACCGCTCTTGAGTTTTTCCTCGTAGAGGCGTGCTTCGTACTCAGGGATGCCGAGGCCGATCAAACCGCCGACGACGCCGCCGGTGGTGGCTCCGATGCCGAGACCGCTGAGCGCGCCCATGATGGGACCCGCTGCGATGAATGGTCCGACGCCGGGAATGGCGAGGGCGCCGATGCCTGCGAGGAGGCCGAGAACGCCGCCGATGATGCCGCCGGTGGTCGCACCAGTGGTGGCGCCTTCGGGTGCTTTGGTTTCTTTGACGTGACCGAAGTCATGCTTGCCCTGGGTGTCAGGAGCGAGGATGGAAATGTCGCTCGTCGAGAAGCCTGCTGCTTGCAGGCGGGTGACGAGGTCATTCGCTTCGTTGAAGTCTTTGCTGATGCCGAATACTGCTTTGTTCATAATGTTAGTTCTATTTGATTGTTAGTGCTGCGGGTTAAGATTTCTTAACCTCAATTTGGTTCTTGAGTTCTTTGATGCCCTTGACGGCTTTGGCTTTCTCCTCGATCTGGGTTCTTTCATCCGCGGAGTTTACGGTGCCGCGAAGGGTGACTGCGCCGCCTGCGGCAGTGATGATTTTGACGTTCTTCGCGTTGGTGGAGAGCTTATCGTCACCTACGAGAGCTCTGCGAATCTGTGCTGTGATTTGGATATCCGCAGGGTCGTTGGATTGATCTTCGGGAGTGAGCGTTTCGCCCGTCTTGTCGCGGTCGTTATGCGCGGTGTTATCCTTGGCTTTGTTAGCTGGATTGGGTTTGAGATCCTTTGTGCTGAGTTTGGCATCGGCATCGGGATTCGTAGGCTGATCGGCGCTGGAGACGCCGGGAGCTGTCGTGTCACGATCATGTGTTTTCACACGAGGAGTAGGTGATGCGTCCTCGGCGAGAGCTATGCCCGTGAGGGACAGCGCTAGGAAGGAAGTTAGAAGTGTTTTCATATTTGGTTGGTTAGTGCGGTCGCAGTGCGTCCGCTTACTCACCTTAACGGGAAGGGCTGCGGGACCGGCCCTCAGGGTTTACCCTGATACACCCGGTCAGGCGTCACCTGACTGGAGGCTTTTGGGGCGCCGTGGGCGGGGCGCTTGTGCGGGATCCCGGGTGGGCGGATGGGCGGGTTGAGATCGGCTCAGGGCCGACTATTGAGCGCTCGCCGAAGGGCTTTGGCGGACGGGAATCCGCAGCGGAGGGCGGCTTCTTTCATGGTGCCGGAGCTGGTGGCGACGAACTCACGCACGGCTTCCAGGCGCAACTCGCGCAGGTAACGCGCTGGCGAGGAGCCCACTTTTTCCGTGAAGAGGCGGGTCAAGTGCTCGCGGCTGAGGCCGGTCTGCAAGGCGAGTTCCTTGATTCCGATGGGTTCGCGGTAACGCGTGTGGCAGATGCGTTTGGCAGTCTCGACTGGGTCGCGCCCGGCGGGACGATCGAGCACGCGCTTCCATTCCATGAGGAAGGCAAAGCACGCGGTGGAGACGTCGGAAGGATCCTGAACCACGCGACGTTCGGCTTGTGCGACGAGGCTTTGAAAAAGGGACGCGGGAGTGGATTTGAGAGGCAGCGGAAGCACAGGGCCGTAAGCCGCCCGCAGGGCCCGGCACAGCGACATGGCGAGGTCGCCATAGAGGTTGATCCAGCCGAATTCCCAAGGGTTGCTTGCGCCCTCCAGCGAGGAATAGGAACTCGCTTCCGGCACGAGCGCGATGAAGGCGTGACCTGCTGGCACTTCCCAGGATTCGCCTTCCCACACAAACCTTCCGCACCCGCTTTCGGTGTGCTGGATGATCACAAAGGGGTCACTCCCGCGCTGGCTGTTTTCCCAGCGGTAACGTGTCGATTGCACCACCTCTTTCGTGCTGCCGTGCGGAGCCGCAATCCAAAGAAAATCATCCGGCATCTAGTATTCTTATCACAGAATGGCCCTGTGTCAGCGTCGCAAGCGTTTAGGTTTTCATCCGAGCAGCCCCCGTCGGCTCTGCTACAACTGCTTCAAACCGTTACCATGCAGTTCAGAATACGGAGCGGCTCAACGGCTTTCTGCCGCCCAATCCTGAGCCGCTGAGATCACGTGTCTCCGCCATCGCGGCCGGTTACGGTCGCTGCTCAGTAATTTTCCCGTGTCTCACCCAGCTCTGAGGCACCTTCACATTGTGAATCTGGGCCGTTCCGCCCGCGGAGAAGAAGCAGGTGATTGGAGGCCAAAGATCCCTAAAACGGTAGATGCGCTGTGTTGTTACGGTTGATCCACACGATTGGACACCGGCCGGCTCGGCCGGAAAGCTAATGAGGAAGGGATTTCCATGTGCCCTGGCGAAAACAGATCTGCTGAACTCCAGCGACATCGAGCAGACGATATCTGGCAGGTTCAACGACGAAAGCGTTCCTGCAGGCTTTAGTGGAGATCGGCCCCGCGATGGGCAGCTTTCCTAGCGGATGAAGAGGCGGCCGCCTTGAGACC
>DASVRZ010000021.1:0-10426 GCA_036388355.1 Chthoniobacterales bacterium
CCAACTCTGTTGCTGGGCCGCGGACAAAAAAGAACGCCGCCATCGTTAAATGGCGGCGTGCAAATTGAATGTCTGATCGTTTAGACGGCTGCTGGTTCGACCACTGGGGCCGGAGCAGCAGGCACACCGGGAACGATTGGCACCACTTTGGCCAGTTCCTCGGGGACGCCCTTGTATTTTTTGAGCGTCTTCTTGACCGCGCCGCGGTTAACGAGATTTTGCAGCTTTTCGTAAGCGCGGAGGCGGAGCATTTCCTCTCCACCGCTAGCAGCATTACGAGCTTTCAAATTTTCGTGCACCACGTCGAAGAGTTCCTTGAACTCGAAGATGTTTTTGGAAGAAAGAACATTTACTAACTCTTCGGTGACCAAGTCAGGAAGACGACGGGAAAAAGCACTTTTCTTTTGCATAATTTAAGACTGTTACAGTAACACACCTCGGCGATAATTACATGCGGTATTTTCCGAAGCGGCCCTCGGAGCCTCTTCTGGCGGGGTTCTCAGGCAAGGTCGCAGTTGACTTTCGAGCCCAGAACGGACGAATAAGAGTGATGATGACGGACCGTATTTTACAAGCCGCGGAAGGTTACGGGGAACTCGGGATGTTTGATGAAGCGCTCGCGGAATTGGACTCTCTTCCGCCGAAGCAGCAAACCGAATTGCGGGTGGCGCAGGCTCGGATGTTCCTTCTCCTGCAGTTTAAGCAATTCCGCAGCGCGCTCGAAGTCAGCCGTCAGATTTGCGAGGATCACCCCAATCTGCCGGTGGGATTCATCCACACCGCGTTCTGTTTGCATGAGCTCGGGCAAACCCTGGAAGCCCGAGAAATTCTGATCGCCGGACCGCAATCGCTGCTCGAGGAGGCGACGTATTACTACAATCTCGCCTGCTACAACGCGGTTCTCGGCGAAATGCAGCAGGCGCGGGCCTATCTCAAGACCAGCTTCAAAATGAACAAGAAGTTCCGCGAGCTGGCCGAGCACGACCCGGATCTGAGCGCCATCTGGCAGGAAGTCTGATGGACGTTGCTGCGAGAACCGGAAAACTCCGGGAGCTCTTTGAGGAGAACTTTACCGCGTTCGGAGAATTGGGCGCTTCGGTGTCCATCTGGAGCGAAGGCGAGGAGGTCGTCTCCTGGGGGGAGGGTTTTGCGGATCGCCAAAAGACCGTGCCGTGGACAGCCGAGACACCGGTTTTGATCTGGTCGGCCACGAAGGCCCTTGCCGCCGGAACGCTGCTGGCCGTGTTGGAAGGGGAAGACGTCGAGCTCGACCGTCGGGTGGCAGATTTTTGGCCGGAGTTTGCCGAGGCTGGCAAGGGCGAGATCACTGTGGCGCAAATTCTCTCCCACCAGGCCGGGCTGCCGGGGCTGCTGGACCCGAGCATCTCCGTCTTCGATCATGAGGCAGTTTGCAGGGAACTCGCTGCGCAGGCACCAATGTGGCTACCAGGTTCACAGCACGGATACCACACGCGCACGTTCGGGTTCCTTCTGGATGAACTGGTGCGGCGGCTCACCGGCCAACCCTTGGGAACCATCTGGCGCACCGCTTTCGGCGATCCGCTGAACCTCAACCTATGGATCGGACTGCCCACCGACCGCCTCGATGCCGTTGCCTCCGTCTTTCCCGCGCGGAATCCCGGAGGTTTGCCTGACACCCCGTTCTGGCGGGCCATTGCCGATCCGCAGAGCTTCACCAAGATCGCCTTCTCCACGCCATCCGGGCTCGCCAGCGTCGCCTCGATGAACACGCCGGAAGCCCGCCAGGCCTCCCTCCCGGCCATCGGCGGCATCGGCACCGCCAGAGCCTTGGGAAAATGGTATGCCATGCTCGCAAACGGCGGCGAAATGGACGGCCGCAGTTATCTTTCGCCGGACTCGCTGGCGCAGATGAGCCGCGTTCTCACGCAAGGAAACGACGTCGTCTCGTTGGAATACACCGCCTTTTCCTGCGGCTTCATGCTAGACCCGATCTCCGATAGCCGCGAGAAACTCCGCCACCTCTTCGGACCCTCCAAACGCGCCTTCGGCCATCCCGGCGCGGGCGGCAGTCACGCCTTCGCCGATCCCGAGAACCGCATCAGCTTCGCCTACGTGATGAACCAAATGGAGCTCGGCATCTTCCCCAATGCCAAATCCCTCCGCCTCGTTGACGCGCTGTATCAGATCTGCTCGAACTGACTCATTGCTCGGAACATCCGGTAACGCTCTTCGATCTCAGCGAATTCTAACGTGCGCAGGCGTTCTAGGCTGAAGGCTTCGACGTTGAAGCTGGCGATGGCGCTGCCATAGACGACGGCGCGTTTCATTTCCTGGAAGGTGATTTTCTCCGCAGTGAGGCTGGTGAGATAACCCGCGAAGCCGCCGGCGAAGGTGTCTCCGGCACCCGTGGGGTCGTGGATGTCTTCGAGCGGGTAGGCTCCGCAGCTAAAGAATTCGTCCTGGCCGAAGAGCAGGCAGCCGTGCTCGCCTTTTTTGATGGCGACGTATTTCGGGCCGAGCGCCTGGATCTTTTTGCCGGCGCGGATGAGGCTGGTTTCCTTGGTGAGCAGGCGCGCTTCGCTGTCGTTGAGGATCAGGAGATCGACGCGCTTGAGGAGGTCGAGGAGGTCGCTGTGGGCGATGTTGATCCAGAGGTCCATGGTGTCGGCGATGATGAAGCGCGGAGGTTCGATCTGATCCAGCACGCGGCTTTGCAGGGCCGGGGCGATGTTGGCGAGCAGAACGACATCGGGCTTTTTGTATGCCTCCGGGATGGTGGGCGAGTAGGTCTCGAAAACGTTCAAAGCGATGGAGCGGGTCTGCCGGACGTTGAGATCCCACTCGTATTCCCCGGTCCAGCGCATGGTCTCGCCGTCGGCTTGTTCGATGCCCGCGAGGTCGATTTTGCGGGAGCGGAAGTAATCGAGGTGCGCTTCCGGGAAGTCTTTGCCGACGATGCCGACGAGGTTAACGGGCGAGAAGAAGCTGGCGGCGACAGCGGCGTAGGAGGCTGAGCCGCCGAGGAGGTCGTCGTGGTTTTCCACGGGGGTGATGACGGAATCGAGGGCGATGGAACCAACAATGAGGATGGACATAAATTTTTAGAGTGGTGGGAGAAGTTTTTTGACGGCGCGTGCGTAGTCGGCGACATCGGGGGCTTGGAGGAGGCCGGAGACGATAACGACTCGGCGGGCTCCGGCGGTGATAATGGTGGGAAGGTTTTCCAACTTGATGCCGCCGATGCAGAAGATGGGCGTGGAAGTGGTGGCGTGCACTTGCTGGATCTCCGCAAGGCCGATGGGTGTGTAGTCGGGCTTTGTGGGCGTGGCGAAAAGCGGGCCGAAGCCGATGTAATCCGCCTCTGCTGCTCCCGCGGCTGCTTGAGCTACGGAATGGGTGGATTTGCCGATGATGGCGTTGGGACCTGCCAGGCGGCGGGCTTCGGCGACGGAGAGGTCGTCCTGGCCGACGTGAGCTCCGGCGGCTCCGGTGCGGGCGACGAGTTCCGGATGGTCGTTGAGGATGAACGGGATGTTCGCCTTGGTGAAGAGCGGGGCGAGTTGGGTGGCGAGTTCTTCGAAAGCTTCAACCGGGACCTTTTTCGCGCGCAGTTGCACGATGTCCACGCCACCGGCGATCATCTGCCGAGCGAACGCGAGAGCCTGGGCCGCAGAGATATAGCCGAGGTCCAGAATCCCATAAAGCGTCGCGGAAGGAGGCAGTTTCATGGGAATGCGGGATGCCGACAAGAGAAGCGGGCGTTCTGAAAGCCAGACGCAAGCGTCGCCGTTAGCGGACGAGTTTGCTGCTCAACATCCGCTCGATGAAGCCGGTATCGTAAGTTCCTCGGATGAAATCCGGGTTCTTCATGATCTCGAGCTGGAACGGAATGGTCGTTTTGATGCCGCTGACGATGTATTCGCTGAGCGCCCGCTGCATGCGCAGGACGGCGTTTTGGCGATTCGCTCCGACGGTGATCAGCTTGCCGATCATCGAATCGTAATTGGGCGGAATGGTGTAGCCCGCATAAACGTGCGAATCGATGCGAACTCCACGACCGCCCGGGGCGTAGTAGAGGCCGATCTTGCCGGGAGAAGGCTGGAAATTATGCGCCGGATCTTCGGCGTTGATACGGCATTCAATGGCGTGGGCACGCGGGACGGCGTTCACGACATGTGAGGAAAGGCGCTCCCCAGCCGCGATGAGGATCTGCTCCTTGACCAAGTCGCAGCCATAGACTTCCTCCGTTACCGGGTGCTCCACCTGGATGCGGGTGTTCATTTCCATGAAATAGAAGCCGCCGTTGTTATCGACGAGGAATTCCATGGTGCCGGCATTCTCGTAATCGACCGTCTTCGCTAGAGCCACGGCAGCGTCGCCCATTTTCTTGCGCATCGCTTCGTCGATGAGCGGCGATGGGCATTCTTCGACGATCTTCTGGTTGCGGCGCTGAATGGAGCAATCGCGCTCGCCGAGATGAATGACCTGGCCATGCGAATCGGCCATGATCTGGAACTCGATGTGGTGCGGGTTAACGATCAGCTTCTCAATGTAAACGTCGGGATTGCCGAACGCTTTGTCGGCTTCCATGCGCGCGGCGTGGAAACCTTGGATGAGGCTCACTTCGTTGTGCGCCATGCGCATGCCGCGTCCGCCGCCGCCGGCGACCGCCTTGATCATCACCGGGAAACCGATGCGTTTGACGACTTTGCGGGCTTCGTCTTCGGTTTCGACAATACCATCGCTGCCGGGTGAAACGGGCACGCCCGCTTTCACCGCGAAGGCGCGGGCGCTGTTTTTGTCGCCCATCGCACGGATGGTGGCGGGCTTTGGCCCGATAAATTTGATGTTGCAGCTCTCGCAAATCTCCGCGAAGTGCGCGTTTTCCGCCAGGAATCCATAGCCGGGATGAATGGCATCGACGTCGGCAATTTCCGCAGCGCTGATGATGCGGTCAATCTTCAGGTAACTATCCGCGCTCGGAGCGGAGCCGATGCAGATCGCCTCGTCAGCCAGCTGGACGTGGAGCGAATCGATGTCCGCTTCGGAATAAACAGCGACGGTTTTGACGCCGAGTTCGCGGCAGGCCCGCAGAATGCGCAGGGCGATTTCGCCACGATTGGCGATCAGGATTTTTCTAAACATGATGGCTCGAAGAGGATCAGCCTTCTTTGATGCGGAAGAGTGCCTGGCCAAACTGCACCGGCTTGCCCACTTCGGCGGCGACTTCCACAATCGTGCCGCGGATTTCGGCCTTGATCTCGTTCATCACTTTCATCGCTTCGATGATACAAACGACAGTTTCTTCGGTGACTTCGTCGCCCACGTCCACAAACGGAGGCGCATCGGGGGCCGGAGAGCGGTAGAAGGTGCCGACCATCGGCGAGACGATTTCTTTGCCAGCCGGTTTGCTATCGGTGGCGGAGGCGGCGGTCGCCGTTGCCGGGGCGCTGACAGGTGCGGGAGCGGCGATCGGTGCCGCAACGCTGACCACGGGCTGGTAATCGGTGCCTTTTTTCAGGGTGATCTTGAAACCTTCGTTCTGCATCTTGAAGACCGAGAGGTCGTTTTTCTTCATCAGATCGATGAGGGCTTTTATGTCTTTTAGTTCCAAAATATGTTCTCCAGTTAAAGTCGAGTGGTGAGGGTAAACGGCGGTTGCGCGTGGGGTCAAGACTTCGCTCCGCGCAAAAAGAGGATGTGGGAAATGCCTCTTTCCGCCGGCGCCAAGTGGCGTCAGTAGATGCGATTCGTAGAAACGGGATCGAACAGATGTGCCTTGGCCGTGTTGATGGTAAAGCGCATGCGATGTCCGACTTCGCGGCTGTCCACAGTGGTTTGCGTGCGGCAGATGGCCGTATGCACGCCGGATTGCAGGTAGATATTAGTCTCCGCGCCCATCGGCTCGATGATGTCGGCCACCGACTGAAAGCTGTCGCTGGTCGGTTTGGTCTCGGTCGTCACCAGATCGACGTCTTCTGGCCGAACGCCGAGGATGATTTCCTTATCGACGAACGCTTTGGCGGCCGGACGATCGGTAAATGTGAGCTTGATCGGGCCGCCTTGGTTTTCCTCGAAGACAAGGGCGTTGTTCTTGGCTCTGAGGACGCCATAAATGAAATTCATCGGCGGGCTGCCGAGGAAGCCTGCGACGAAGAGGTTCACGGGTTCGTGGTAGATATTGAGCGGCTTGTCGATCTGCTGGATGACGCCTTCTTTGTCGCCCGTCTCGGGATCTTCCACCGCTGCCATGACGACAATGCGGTCGCCCATGGTCATTGCCTCGATCTGATCGTGCGTGACGTAGATCATCGTCGCCTTGAGCCTCTGGTGGAGCTTGATGATCTCCGTGCGCATCTGCACGCGCATCTTGGCGTCGAGATTGGAAAGGGGTTCGTCGAATAGGAAGACTTTGGGCTGACGAACGATGGCGCGACCGACGGCCACACGTTGCCTTTGACCTCCCGAAAGAGCTTTCGGTTTGCGGTCCAGATAATCTTCGATGCCGAGGATCGCCGCCGCTTCCTTCACGCGTTTGTTGATTTCCGCCTTGGGATATTTCCGCAGCTTCAGGCCGAACGCCATGTTGTCGTAGACACTCATGTGCGGGTAGAGCGCGTAGTTTTGGAAAACCATCGCGATGTCACGGTCCTTGGGCGGAACGTCGTTGATCACGCGGTCGCCGATAGTAATCTCGCCTTTGGAGATCTCCTCCAGGCCAGCGATCATGCGTAGCGTCGTGGATTTCCCGCAGCCGGAAGGGCCGACGAAAACGACGAACTCGCGATCCTCCACTTGAAGGTTGAAGTCGCGAACCGCTTTTACGGCTTTGCCTTTATCGCCTTCGTAGATCTTAAAGACGTTTTTGAGTGTTACTTTTGCCATTTGTTTTGGGGTGGAATGATGCCCGCAAAGGTAAGTCACTCGATGGGCGGTCGAGTGACTGTTAAGGAGAGCGACCCTAGTCGTGGCGTGGGAGCCGGGTCAATGCGCGTCTTCCGCTTGGCTGGATCAGAAGCCGAAAAACGCCTCAGCATTGTCGTGGCAGATCCCGCGGACGAGCCGCTCCAGGCGCTTCGATTGACGCGGGATGAGCCCGGCTTCTACGTCGCGGCCGAGTAGATTACAAAGGATGCGGCGGAAATATTCGTGGCGCGGATAGGACAGGAACGAGCGCGAATCCGTCGTCATGCCGACGAAGCGAGAGAGCAGGCCCAGGTTTGAAATGGTGTTCAGTTGCCACTCGATGGCTTCCTTTTGATCGAGAAACCACCAGCCGGAGCCGAACTGAACTTTTCCGAGCGCCGGGCCTTCGTTGAAGTTGGCGGCCATGGCGGCGAACGCGTAGTTGTCGGCAGGATTCAGGTTGTAGAGAATCGTTTTCGGAAGCTGACCGTCCAGATCCAGAGCATTGAGAAACCAGCCGAGCCGTTCCGTTTGCGGCCAGTCGCCGATGGAATCATACCCGGAGTCGCGGCCGATAGCCTGCAACTGGCGTCCGCTATTATTCCGCAACGCCCCGAGGTGGAGCTGCATCGTCCAGCCTTTCTCGCAGTTCCAGCGGCCGACTTCCAAAAGGATCCGCGTGGCGAGCGGCTCCGCTTCGTGAGCGGTCAATTGGCGGCCTGCACGCGCCTCGCGGAAGAGCGTTGCCAGCTCCTCATCGGATGCGATTCCCGTCGGGCAGTAACTCAGCCCGTGATCGGACAACCGGCAGCCGAGTTCGCCAAAGACGTCGTGCCGCTGACGCAGTGCAGCAAGAAAATCGGTAAAGTCGGAGATCGTTCGTTCGCTCACCGCAGCCAGCTGATCCACCCACGCATTCCATGCCACGCCATCTGCGGCCACCGCCATTCCGCGGTCTGGGCGGAACGTCGGCACCACCTTGGTGTTAGCCCCTGCAGCCCGAATGGCACGATGCCATTCGAGGGTGTCGGTCGGATCATCCGTTGTGCCGATAACCTCCACTTGAAACTTGTTCAGGATCCCTGCTATGGAAAAGTTTGGCCCGTTGAGTTGCCGGTTTGCCTCTTCCCAGACGGCGTCGGCATTCGTCTCATCGAGCAGGTCGTTGATGCCGAAATATCGGGCGAGCTCCAGTTGGCTCCAATGAAAGAGCGGGTTGCGCCACGTCTCCGGTAACGTCCGCGCCCAAGCGTGATATTTTTCCAGAGGCGGAGCGTCCCCGGTGATCAGCTGTTCCGGGACGCCATTTGCTCGCAACGCCCGCCATTTGTAATGGTCGCCCTCCAGCCAGATCTCCTGCAAATTCGCAAACCGCCGGTTCTCGGCGATTTCGCGCGGCGGAAGGTGGCAGTGGTAATCGATGATCGGCAGATGCTCAGCCACCTCGTGGAAGAGGGATCTGGCGGTGTCGTTATCGAGGAGGAAATCGGGAGAAATAAATGCGTCTGACATGGGGAAGTTCGGCGCTCGCCGGTTCCGAAAACGTGCCGCGAGCAGCAGGGGATGACCAGAAAATTCAGCTCCACCCTTTGCATCTGGCAACTCACTCACCTCGCATGCGACGTTCCTCATTCACTCGCAGCAGAGCGCTGGCATAGCCACCACTCGCCCGTCTCCAAGAAAGCAAATTTGACCCAGTCTTTCGGACTGCCAGCAGCGAAAGATAGAGGTGGAAGAGCAACCTGAACAGCAGCGGCCATTGCCGATCGAGAAGAGCAGCGCGGGCCAGTCAAACGCCGATCTAGCCGCAGAACACGCACCCGGTGATCGCGAGGCGGGCGAAGACATGGTCGTCAGGCAGGAGCAGCTCCTCGACGAGGCGCTGGAGGAAACGTTTCCTGCAAGCGACCCGGTGTCGGTGAAGCGAATCACCTGAGGAGGGGCCGGCGTTGTCCTCGAAATTGGCCCTTCTTCTGGTTCCGTAATTTCCGGCTCTCCGCAGTCCGGGTCGGAAGTATGGAGGCTTGTAACACACAACGTTTCGTGGTCGTATAACGACGCTCGGCTCCCCATCCAATCACGTGGGCGGGAACGAGCGAATGCACGAGCATGATACGAGTCACAAGTGACTCGTAATCAATACCTCGGGCCTGTAGCTCAACGGTTAGAGCAGGGGACTCATAATCCCTTGGTTCAGGGTTCGAATCCCTGCGGGCCCACTATCACCTCCGGCGGCGCTTCGTCGCGGTGCCGAAAACGCCGCCCATGATGCTGCCGAGAACGCCGCGCATAATCGTGCGGCCCATCTGCGTCCCCATCGCTCGCAACACACTGGTGCCCACGCTCGTAGCGATTTTTGCGAACTCCGAGGGCTTCTCCGCTTTACCGGCAGGTGCATCCGCCGGCGCTGTCGCCGCCGTCTTCTCCTGGAGCAGCTCGTAAGCGGACTCACGATCCACGGCCTTCTCGTAGTGGCCAAACAGGTCGCTTCCCTGAATCGCCGTCTTGCGCTCCTCCGTAGTCAGCGGAGTCAGCCGGGACGCAGGCGGATAAATAAGGCAGCGGTCCACGATGCTCGGCGTGCCTTTTTCATCCAGAACGGAGACAAGTGCCTCGCCCACACCCAGTTGCGTGATCACCTCCGCGGTGTCCAATTTAGGGTTCGTCCGAAACGTATCGGCCGCCGTCCGCACGGCCTTCTGATCCCGCGGCGTAAAGGCCCGCAGCGCATGTTGCACCCGATTGCCCAGCTGACCCAACACCGTCTCGGGAATATCCAGCGGGCTCTGCGTCACAAAGTAAATTCCGACGCCCTTCGAGCGGATCAGGCGCACCACTTGTTCAATTTTATCCTGGAGGAAATCCGGCGCGTCATTGAAGAGCAGATGCGCTTCGTCGAAGAAAAACGCGATCTTTGGCTTCTCGGGATCGCCCACTTCCGGCAGCCGTTCGAACAATTCCGACATCAACCACAGCAGAAAAGTCGCATAGAGATTCGGTGAGTTGATCAGCTTGTCTGCGGTCAAAATATTGATCACTCCCTGCCCGCCATCCGTCTGAATCAGGTCATCCAGATCCAGCGCTGGTTCACCGAAAAACTGATCGCCGCCCTGCGACTGAAGCGCCAGCAAGCCCCGCTGAATCGCCCCGACGCTGGCGGACGAGACATTTCCGTAGCTCTTCTGATAGGTGCCGGAGTTCTCCGCGACGTGCGTCAACATCGCCCGCAGATCTTTCAGATCGAGCAGGAGCATTTTCTGATCGTCGGCAATCTTAAAAACCAAATTGAGGACGCCGCCCTGCACCTCATTCAGACCCAGTAAACGCCCCATTAGGAGCGGACCCATCTCGGAGACCGTGGCCCGGATCGGATGCCCCTGCTCGCCGAAGATGTCCCAGAAGCGAACAGGAAATTTCTGAAACGTGAACTCGCTCAAGCCGAGATCCGTCTTCCGCTGGTCGATGCGTGGATTCGCCTCGCCGGCTTGCCCAATTCCGGAGACGTCACCTTTGACATCGGCCAGAAACACCGGCACGC
>DASVRZ010000022.1:0-1639 GCA_036388355.1 Chthoniobacterales bacterium
CTCATTCGGAGCGACATGGGTCTCCAACGTTGGCATCGGCGGAAGCGGTGGGCTCTTCGTGGACATGAATGAGAATGCCCTCATCTCCCGCGAGCCAACCGTCACCTTCACCACCCCCGGCCAATCCGTCAAAATGGGGATCTCTTTCTTCGCTCGCTCCATAAAGGGCACGGCTGGCGGCGACAGTTTGAACCTTGGATTAAAGGTTGGAAACGGACGCCCCATGACCAAGGGCCACGGCCTTCGTGCTCGGGTCGGCAAGATGGACGGCGAGCCTCTGGGCTCCGTACTAGCAGTCAATTCTCGGACCGCCGATAAGCCCACGGACACCGCCGACACCGACCGCCTGACTGTGGCGGACAAACGTTGGTATGCGCTCGAATCGACGTTCACCTACGACGGATCGAACAGCTTCACGATTGTCTCGAACCTCTATCATCTCGGTGAAAAAGGAATGGACAAACCGGAGCTCGTGGACACCTACAGCGTGACTCGTCCCGATCTCGCTGCACTCGTAAACGTGCCGCTGTATGCCGGGTTCGAAGGAAGAAGTGCCGGGGGCGTGGGTGGCGTCTCGGCCTTCGACAACTTCTTCGTGAAGCGCGCGGCGGCAGCCAAGTAAACCAACGCACGCACCGTGATTATCTCCGCTGGCCTTCATCCGAATCAGGTCCTGCAACGCAACGAACTCGGCGTCGCCGTGATCGTGGCCAGCGGCACGACCGCAGCGGAAGGTCCGGTTTTTGCAATGGTGGACGGCCTGTCGGGATTCAAAAACAAGCGCCAGGTCGGCTCAGCCGGGGAGGGGAGATTCAGCTTCATTTTCGCCGGGCTGCCGATTGGAGGACCCTACCGAATCATCATCAGTTGCGGCACAGCGCGGCAGGCGATCGACGGCGTGCATGTGGGCGACGTCTGGCTGTTGGCGGGACAGAGCAACATGCAAGGTTACGGCGATCTCGCGAGCGGACTGCGCAGCGCGCCGAGAGTATTTGCTCGCAGCATGGCGGGTGTGTGGGGCGCGGCGGAAGAGCCCTTGCACCTGCTCGAAGAGTCGCCCGATCCCGTCCACACCGCGCAACCGCTGACCCCCGCGGAGATCGTCGAGTTGAGGCGCTCTGCGAAACTTGGTGCCGGACCAGGATTGTCTTTTGCGGCCGAAATGTTTCGTCGCACCCTGCTACCGCAAGGTCTCATCCCGTGTGCCCACGGCGGCACATCGTTAGCAGATTGGGATCCCAGCCGGAAGCGCTTGGGCGGACGATCGCTTTACGGTTCCCTGTTCCAGGCATGGCAAAGCACCGGGCAACCCATCGCCGGAGTCCTCTGGTATCAGGGAGAAAACGACGCCAACGAGGAGCACCACGCCACGTATGCGAAGCGGTTTGCGCGCTTTGTGCGGGCGCTCCGTCGCGACCTTCACCAACCAAATCTGCCGGTGCTTACGGTCCAACTCGGACGCGTCGTTGGATCCGGGGCAGGCGCTGCGCGGTACTGGAATAGCGTGCAGGAACAGCAAAGAAATGTTCCGCAGTTGCTGAAAAACGTCGGAGTCGTGGCTGCGGTGGATCTGCCGTTGTCGGACAACATTCACCTCAGCGGAGACGCTCAGCAGCGCTTGGGGATTCGGCTGGCGCGG
>DASVRZ010000023.1:0-3644 GCA_036388355.1 Chthoniobacterales bacterium
TGCAGTTCCCGCATTGAAGAGCGGCACAAGTCCGACCGCAGCTTTCCGCCTTGCGCAGGAATTGACGGCCATGCGCGAGAACTCCCATATCGAGATTTTCTCCGATTCCGTATGGCCGGAGGCAACGGAAACGAAGTGGCCCGTCACCGGCGTCGACGCTCGCCCGCTTGGCAATGCGGGGCTGACGCTTTTTGCCGTGCGCCGTTCTCCCGTAGCTTTGGGCGACTGGCAGATCGATGCGGAAGTTTCGTCGTCAACGGCTTTCTCGGGTCGGCTGGAACTCCTGCGCGACGGGCAGCCGATGGACCGAGTGTTAGTAGAATGTGGACCGGGGAAGCCGTGGAGGAAAAGCTGGCACGGTAGCTCCGAGAGCGCCGCTGAATTCCAAGCCACTCTGCAAACTACACCGGGCGACATGTTGGCAATGGACAACGTGGCCCATTGTTCACTAGCCGCCCTCACGCGGCTCCAGGTCGTGGTGACAGGGCCGCCGAACGCGTATTTGGAAGCGGTGCTGGATTCTGTGCCTTTAGTGCAATGGCGCCGGCAGGCAAACTTTCCGGAACAGATCCCCGCCGACACGGATCTGATCATTGCCGGTGGAGACATCCTTCCGGCTGTTCCGCCCTCCGTTGCATTGCTGCTGCTTAATCCAAGCAAAAGCGGTTATTGGGGAGAGAAAAGCGGCGTGCTTCGCGATGCTCCAGTCACCGACGTGGAGAAAAGCTCGAGGCTGTTGCGTTACACTGGATTGAGCTCGGTCACGATTCAAGAAGCAGGGCAATGGAAGCCGTCCCCCGGTATGGAAGTGGCAGCCTCGAGCCTCGGGCGTCCACTCATTTTTGGACAATGGGATCGCAGTCCGCGCTTGCTGGTCATGGCATTTAGTTCCGACAAATCTGATCTCCCTTTAAGGACCGCATATCCGATATTGCTCGGTAATCTTCTCCAATCGTTGCGGGATGAACGTGAACTGCTAAAAAGCGCCGCTGTTTTGCCAGGACAAGTCGAGTCCGGGTTGCAACCGCGGGTGGCGGCGCAGGCTGTGAGTGCGCCCACGAGCCCTCTACCCGTCTTTCCCGGCTGGTGGCTGGTGATGCTGGGCGCACTGATTCTCTTAGCAGCGGAGTGGTATTCTTATAATCGGAGGCTCACTGATTAACCGTGGAAATCCTCCGCCCCACTTCTTTATTCCTCCTGATTCTGCTTCTGCCTCTCTGGTGGTGGCACCGACGATCCATTGCTCCGTTGAGAGGAGGGCGACGGCTGGCGGCAGTCGTTGTCCGCAGCTTGATCGTCACATTCCTGGCTTTTGCGTTGGCGGAACCGCGTTGGCAAAGCTCCACCCAAAAAGAGGAAATCCTCCTCCTCGTGGATCAAAGCATGAGCGTGGATGGCACGGCATTGGAAGCTGCGGGGAAATTCGTTGCAGAAGCGAACTTTGCCGGAGCCGAGACGGCTTGGATGGCCTTTGGCGGCAGCGGTCGGATTTTCCGAACTTTGGATGATCTGAAAAAGGCCGATCGCAAGCTGGTCGAGCCACAAGAAAGCCGGATCGCGACCGCATTAGCTCTGGCGTCCGCTAGTTTTCACTCGGGTCACATCAAGACGGCGGTGCTGTTTTCCGATGGGGTTTCCACTGGAAGCGTTATCGATCCGGCGCCCCTTGATGCGCAAAATGTCCGCGTTCATGTAGTCCCAGTCTCCGCCCCAGACCGGCCGGAGGTGCTCGTTAGAGAGGTGCGAGTCCCATCATCCGTCCGAACTCAGGAACCGCTGAAAGTAGAGGCTGTCATCCAAAGTTCGCGCAAGGGACCGGCGGAGGTTGACCTGTTTCGCAACGGCGTTCGCGTGGCGACTCAGAAAATTGAGCGCACCGTGGGCAGGAATGAAGTTCGTTTTGACGATCGAGCCGCCGATGAAAAGTTGCTCCATTATGAAGTCGGAGTCCGGGCGTCTGAGGACACCATTGCCGAAAACAATCAGAACGGCGCAACCTCCATTTCGCAAGGAAGCGCACGCGTCCTGCTGCTCAGTGATCATCCGGAATCGGCCCGATATCTGGAGCTCGGGTTACGCCAGGAGGGCATCAAACTGAGCGTGCGCCCCGCAGAAGGCACTCCCACCCAAATGAGCGATCTGCAGAACTACGACGCCGTCATTTTGGACAACATCCCAGCATCCGGCCTCAGCCGCGCGCAGATGGATTTACTGCATTCCTACGTGAGCGACTTTGGCGGCGGATTGCTCATGCTGGGCGGCGACCAGGCTTATGGCTTGGGAGGATACTTCCGCACGCCGGTGGAAGACGTGCTGCCAGTGAGCTGCGATTTCCAGAAAGAAGAGGAAAGCCCGTCTCTCGCCTTGGCGTTGGTGATCGACCGCAGCGGCAGCATGCAGGGAGACAAAATGGAACTCGCCAAGGCAGCGGCTAAAGCTAGCGCCGACCTGCTTGGACCGCGTGATTACATTAGCGTGATCGCCTTCGACAGCGAGAGTTATCCCATTGTGCCAATCCAATCAGCCGGGATTTCCGCCAGCATAGCGGGCGAAATCGCGTCGATCACCCCTGGCGGCGGTACCAATATGGCTCCTGCGATGGAAGAGGCGTTGCGCCAATTGAGTAGCAATCCGGCGAAACTGAAACACGCCATTTTACTAACCGATGGCATCTCACAGGCCGGTCCTTTCCAAGAGCTGGCCACGCAAATGGCGCAAAACAACATTACTGTTAGCACCGTAGCGGTCGGCGACGGCAGCGATACGGAAGTTCTGCAACAAATCGCGCAATGGGGCAGCGGTCGTTACTACGAGACGTCCGATCCGACGAACATTCCGCAAATCTTCACCAAGGAAACGATGACAGCATCGAAGTCTGCAATTCAGGAATTTCCGTTCCTTGCGAAGCCGATTCGGGCGGTGGATTTCCTCGAAGGCATCTCCTGGGACCAGACCCCGTTTCTGATGGGTTACGTGCGCACTAAAGCCAAACCCACTTCTGAAACCTGGCTCGTCACCGAGCGAGGCGATCCGCTGTTGACCACCTGGCGGTTTGGCCTCGGAACCACTGCGGCCTTTACTTCCGATGCCCGCAATCGGTGGGCGGTGGAATGGCTGCGATGGAACGGCTTCGGTAAATTCTGGGCGCAGCTTTTGCGACGGATCAGTCGCCAGGGAGGAATGGGGTTTTCGGAGGTGACAACTAGCGAACGCGATGGCGTGGTGACCGTGACGGTCGATGCCCTGGACCCGGAGAAGGGATTTCCCGCCGACACGGGCGGAAGTCTGCATGTGGCCGGTCCGGATGGAAAGGTGCGGACCATTTCTCTCGAAAAAGTCCTGCCCGGCCGCTGGACGGCAAACTTTCCAGCAACTGCTCGGGGAATCTATTCGGGACAGGTCTTACTGGAACGCGCTGGTGCCCCGGTGGATTCGAGATTTTTTTCGACCGCCAAGGGCTTCTCTCAGGAATATCTGCTTGAGCCGCCTGATCTGAAAACTCTCACAGCGCTCGCGAAAGGCACTAGGGGACAGGTTTCGCCTGATCCTAAAACCGTCTTTCTTACGAAGGACCGTCACGCCTTGTTTGAACGCGAGCTTTGGCCGTGGCTCGGCTTGCTGGCTCTGTTCTGTTTCGTTGGCGA
>DASVRZ010000024.1:0-10030 GCA_036388355.1 Chthoniobacterales bacterium
TCGACGAGAAAATGCGCCCCTGGCTGCAATCGATCTACGACGCGTTTGACGTCCTCCTGCCGCAGCGTCCCGTCGGTAGCAATGGCAAAAACAAGAAGCCGGCCGAAGCCCTGATTGGCGCGCCTCAGATGAAACCCTACGAGAAGCTCATCGAGCAGGGGATCGTCGAAATCGAAGCGCTTTGCTACATCCGGGGACGTTCTATTCCCGAGCGGTTCTTCGTGCTCGATGAGGCCCAGCAGCTCACGCCGCTCGAGGCGAAGACAGTCGTCACCCGCATGTCGCGCGGCTCCAAGCTGGTGATGGTCGGTGACCCTGCACAAATCGATCATCCGTATGTGGACAGCCATTCCAACGGCCTGGTCTTCACCCGCGACCGCCTCAAAGGCCAGGCAATCACTGCGCACGTCACCTTGTCCAAAGGCGAACGCAGCCCGCTGGCAGAGATCGGCGCGAACTTGATGTAACATCAGTAAGTCGCTCATCGTGACTCGCGGCATTTCGTGATTGAAGCGAAACCCCGCATGCTGAATCCTCGCGGCATGCTGATCCAACGTGTGAGAGTGAGGGTGCCGGGGACAACGGCAAATCTGGGCCCCGGTTTTGATTGTCTCGGCATCGCGTTGGGGATCTACAACGACTTCACCGTCGCTCGCGCCCAGGCAGTGGTGCCGGAGCCGATGATCGATCAGGCCGCAGCCGCCTTTTTCGAGCGCGCCGGTCAGGCACCGTTTGCCTATCGATGGTCCATCGAAGGCGAAGTTCCCCGTTCGCGCGGGCTCGGCAGCAGCGTGACGGTGCGGCTGGGCCTCCTGCATGGGCTGAATGAATTGTGCGGACTGCCCCTTAAGCGGGAGGATGTTTTCCGGCTTTGCGCGGCTTTGGAAGGTCACCCCGACAACGCGGCTCCGGCCGCCTTCGGTGGATTCACCGTCGCCGGCCAAGATGGACGCGTCGCGCGCTTCGATGTGGACCCCGCATTGAAGTTTGTGCTGCTCATCCCCGACTTCGAGACGGAAACCACCTCGGCACGCAAAGTGATGCCCAAGAGCCTCAGTGTGGCGGACGCCGTTTTCTCGTTGGGAAACGCCTGCGCGCTCACCGCCGCGTTTGCCAGCCGGAACTACGAAGCATTGCGTGGAGCTTTCGCAGATAAAATCCACCAGCCCTATCGCACTCCGCTGATCCCGTTTTTGCCGGACGTTCTCGCCGCCGCGGAGAAAGCGGGAGCACTAGGCGGATTTCTTTCCGGCTCCGGTTCCACCATCGCCGCAGTGACTCTCCAGGATCCGCAGGCCGTCGCAGCCGCCATGTCGAAAGCCTCTGGTTTGAAGGTTAGCGGAATGCGCATCGTCACCGCCGACAACGCGGGCGCGCAGACGCTGGAAATGGGCAGCTAACCTCATGAGCCGTCGCCTCGAAGAAGCGGAGGAATACGCCATCGACGTGATCATGGGCAAACGCAAGGGCGCGCAGGCGTCCATCTTGCGCACGGTGTTGTTAGGACTCTCGCAGCTCTACACGCTTGGGGTGCAGGCGAGGCTCTACCTATTTAGGAAGCGTTACATTCGGGATCATCAACTCGGTTGTCTGGTGATTAGCATTGGGAACCTTACCGTCGGCGGCACAGGGAAAACACCCGTCGTGGAAAAGTTCGCACGGGCCCTGCAGAACGGCGGACGCCGCGTCGCGATTCTCACGCGTGGCTACAAGAGCAAACCGCCACCCGACACGCGAACTATTTGGGATAAGCTCCTGCTCAAGAAGCAGGTGCGCGAGCCACGGATCGTCTCCGACGGGAAAAACGTCCTGCTCGACTCCGAATACGCTGGAGACGAGCCGTATATGCTCGCGAAGAACCTTAAGGATGTCCTCGTGATTGTGGACAAAGACCGCGTGAAGAGCGGCATTCGCGCCATTGAGGAATTCGGTGCCGATACGTTGTTGTTAGACGATGGCCTGCAATATCTCCACTTGAAGCATCGGCTCGACATTGTGCTGGTCGATTGCCAGGCGCCGTTCGGGAATGAGTATCTTCTGCCTCGCGGCACTCTTCGCGAGCCGCCACGTAATCTCAGCCGCGCAAGCTATATATTCCTAACTAAAAGCGACGGCCAGAACGAGGAACTCATCAAACGCATCCGCAAATACAACCGCCGCGCCGAGATCATCGAGTGCGCCCACCAGCCTCTGCACTTGGAGAATTTGCATTCCGGGGAGATCATCTCCCTCGATTTCCTTAAGGACAAATACGTCGGCGCGTTGAGCGGTATCGCGTCTCCAGAAAGCTTCGAAAACGGCCTCCGCCGCCTAGGCGCAACCGTCGAACTCAACAAACGTTTTGCTGATCACCACCGCTACACCAAGGAGGATCTGGATGCCTTTTTAAGCCGCTGCATTCGTCGTGATGTGCATGCGATCATCACGACCGAAAAGGATGCTGTCCGCTTCCCGAAGATGGAGGCTCTGGAGGTGCCGATCTTTTTCCTCCGCGTAGAGATTCAGATCTTGAGCGGACACGAGACCTGGGAACATTGCGTGCGGCGCATTTGCGATCCGCAGCACATTTCGCCGGCGGAGATCCTTCTGCAGGCCGTCTAAGGACATCACATGGAACCAGCAATTCCTACCGGCGGCAAACATCCCGTGGTTGGAGTGGCGCTGGCTGCGGCCGCCGGAATTTTGATAGCGGATCATTGGGCATTGCCTCTCTGGAAGGCTGCTGCTCTGGCTGTCGCTGCGCTTGCCCTTTGGGCAGTGACTCGTAGAACTTGGACGCTGCTAACTTTCGTGGCGGCACTGTTTTTTCTCATCCATGCCGTTCGGTTTGATCATCATCCTGGGCGGCGTTTGTCCGAAGCACTCGGAGAGGCGGAGATCACCGTGACGGGAACAGCGGTCGTTGATTCAGTGCCGACAGAGACGCTCAACTCAAAAGGTAAACAACGCAGCACCTTCCACGTGCGTGAGGTGGAACTCGAGGTCGGCGAAGTTAAAGGCGTGCGTCCAGGAGCGCTGCTGATCCACTGGCCCGGAGCGGGTCTCAAAATTGGCGACCAGCTACAGTATGAAGGGAATCTGAAGAACCTCGATCCTCCTCGGAACCCGGGAGAATTTGACTATGCCGCATGGCTCCAGAGGAGGGATATCTTCAGTCAGGTAGCGGTAGCTGTGCCGAAGAACGCGCGGGTGGTGGGGGTTGGCTCGCCTTGGAATATCCGACGCTGGGCAAACGACATAAAGACAAAGCTCGCGCAGATCATCACTCGCGATCTGGAGACTGCCCCACTGGAAGCCGGCATCATTTCCGCCATCGTTCTAGGAGCGAAGGACGAGACGCCGGACGCGACAAAAGAGCTGTTTCTAAAAACCGGCACCTTGCATCTGTTTTCCGTCAGCGGGCTGCATGTCGCGATGCTGGCAGCTATCACACTGTTCATTCTAACCACCCTTCGCGTCCCGCGCAGAGTAGCCCTTGTGTTAACGATTCCGGCGGTTTTCACTTACGCACTGATCACCGGCTGGAGCCCGGCGAGCGTGAGGGCCGCGATCATGACGTCAATCTTTGTAGTGGCAACTCTGCTCGACCGACCTTCTCTTTCCATCAATACCCTCGCTGTCGCTTTCTTTGTTCTCCTTGTATCGAATACCAACCAGCTGTTTGACACCGGCTTCCAGCTTTCCTTTACGGTGGTGGCTGCGATCGTTTTGCTAAGCGGGTCGATCACTCGGTGGCTGCAGACATTCACGCATCCAGATCCTTTCATTCCCAGAAAGCTCCTCACGCCGCTGCAGAAAAGTCGCTGGCTGATTGCGAATAAGTTAAGCGGAAGTGTCGCGCTCACGCTCGCCGCTTGGGCTGGATCGCTGCCGCTGACGGCGGTTTATTTCAACCTCATGTCTCCGGTCGCCATCGTGGCGAATCTGTTCATCTTGCCGATTGCCTTCGGCATTCTTGCTCTTGGGGTTCTCAGCGTTGCATTTGCATGGACAGGGGCGTGGCTTTCCATCGCATTCAACAATGCTAGCTGGGCGTGCGTCAACGTCCTGCTGCTCATCTTGTCCGGGTGCACGGCGCTTCCTCATAGCTCGTTCTTTGTGGGACCGCATTGGTGGCAACTTCCTCACAAACAGCGGATCACGTTCTTTGACTTGGGTGCCGGGGGAGCCGCTCTCATCGAAACAAGCGGCAGCTGCTGGTTAGTTGATTGCGGCTCCGATGCGAACTACCGAAGGATCGTCCGCGCCTACCTGCAGAAACGTGGCATCAACCATGTGGATGGGATCGTGCTCACGCATGGCGATAGCTCGCACATCGGCGGGTTCGAGCAGTTCCGGAAGGACTTTCCTGACGCTGCGGTTTACCTGCCGGAAGCGGGGAGAAAATCTCTGGGTTTTCGGAAAGTGGCTATTGCTGACGTTGCTCAACCGCTTGAAGCTGGTACGTCTCTGACATTAGGGCGCGAAGCACGGATGGATGTGCTCTGGCCTGGAACGCGAGTCGATGGAGGCAGGGCTGACGACCATTGTCTCATCCTGAGGCTGATACTCATGGACCAAACGTTTTTGCTAACCTCAGATAGCGGGCTCTCCGCGGAGATGGATCTGCTCACGGGGAACAATGAGACCGCCGTTCGAGCAGATTGGCTGGTAATAGGCCGCCACCGCGATGATCCCGGAGGTTCTGAGGAGTTTCTCCAAGAGGTGGGAGCCGGGAGGGTCTTGAGCACCGCTGCTCGCTTTCCTGCCAGCGAAAAAGTTCCACCTGAGCTGGCAGAAATCTGTCACAAACACCACATGCAGCTGCTGCCGTTCGACAAAACGGGCGCGGTGCAGGTGGAGCTGGAATCCGGAAGGGTCGAGGTGAAGACCTTCCTCAAAGCGCCGGAGCTGCAGGCGCGAAAGGCGAGTTCATACTAACCTTGAGAGCAAATGCTTTTGGAAGTGCGAAGCGCATGCCTCAGAAAACTCCTCCACGCCCACTGGGCGCCCGAGTTCCAGGCTGAGCGAAGTCATCGTGACACCGGCAATCCCGCATGGGGTGATCGCTTCGAAACCGGAAAGGTCGCTGCTCACATTGAGCGCAAATCCGTGCATGGTGATCCATTTTCTCACTCCCACTCCGATGCTCGCGATCTTTCGATCGTCCACCCAGACTCCAGTTAGGCCGTCGCGTCTTTGCGCCACGATATCGTAGCCGACTAACACTTCGATGAGCAGCTCTTCCAAGGTGCGAAGATAGTGATGCAAGTCGCGCCTGCGAGGATTCAGATCGACGATCGGATAACCCACGAGTTGCCCCGGACCATGATAAGTGGCCTGGCCGCCACGATTCGTCTGCAAGACAGGATGGGGGAGCACACCAGAACGCAGGCTCGACTGATCCGGAGTGCGTCCAATGGTGTAAACAGGCTCATGCTCGAGGAGCAGCAGCGTGTCTGTAGAATGCGTGGCGACGAGTTGCTCCTGTTTTTGAAGAGCGGACGCATAGTCGATACGGCCGAGCCATTGCACGTGGAGCTGGCTCATATGCGATCCGCTTCAAGCGGCCGAAGTTGGCGGCCGGTCTGGCTATGCAGATGCGTGAGGCCAATGGCGAGGGCATCGGCTGCATCCGCGGGCGGTGTTTCCGTCAGGCCTAACATAGCGCGAATCATGAAAGCGACTTGCTTCTTATCCGCAGAGCCAGTGCCCACAACGGCCTGTTTGATCTTCCGCGGCGCATATTCGTAAATCGGAATGCCGTGTTGCGCGACCGCTAGAATCGAAGCGCCGCGGGCCGCTCCGAGCGTGATAGCGGTGCGCAGGCTCTGCACAAAGATGACCGCTTCCACCGCGCATTCCTCTGGCCGATACTCCAGGATGAGTTCGGTGATTTTCTCATGGATGGAAACGAGACATCCGGACTGGGAAAGTTTTGGCGCGTTACTAATCACGCCGTAGGCGAGCGCGGTGTGTTTGCGCCCATCGGATTCCATGACGGCGAAACCTGTTCCTCTCAAGGAGGGATCGATGGAGAGAAGTCGCAAAGTTGCCGAGTCGTAAAGGTGCTCAGCCCACCTTAGGCATTTGCGTGCCGACGAAAAGCTCGAAATGGCCGCGTAACAGCACCCCCGCGCCCGCTGGATTAGCGAGGACCGGAGACGTCCACGCTGCGCAGATCGAAGCCGGAGAAATTCATGTCTCCAGCGCCTTGAGCGCGGATGGTGATCAAGAATTCCGCGAGGCTCTTGCAGCATCCGGTGGCGTAGAAGCGAACCAGACCGACGGTGGTCTGGCTGCCGAAAACCGTGATCATGATGGTATCATCATCCACGGAATTCATGAAAATGTGGCTGCCGTTGCCTTGATGATAGACGGCGTTGAACTCGATCTCGCCGATGCGTTTGGCGAGTTCTTTGGTTGCTGCAAAAGAGCCCGCCGCGAGCGCGGCGATGATGGTTACATCCATGATCTCTGAATGTCCGCACTGGGAGATGACGTTGCCGCCTTGATCGATGATAACAGCGAGATCCGATTCGCTTTTGTCGAGGTATGACTGAAGAATTTCGTCGAGCCTTGCGACCTCACGAATGCCTAGAGATAAAACTGTATCCATATTGGTTAGAGCGGGGGCGGGAGCCTAGACGACGGCGATTTGGGGAGGAACTGCGCTGGCCTGCGTGGCATCGCTGGCTTTGTTGAATTTGTGAAGGAGGAGCTGGGAAACGACGTTTAGCGAACTGAAGACATTCTGCCCACTGCTGGAGACAACTTCAAAGCTTTGAACACGTTTTTTTCGATTATTTAACAGGAATTCCATGTAATTGATTGGCGCGACGTTTGGCAAGTCGCGTTTGTTGTATTGGATGATATAAGGCATCTCATCCAACGACATGTTCATCTTGTTGAGGTTCTCCTCCAAGTTCTTAAAGGCCTCGACGTTTTCCTCCATTTTGTCCCACTGCGAGTCGGCGACGAAGACGATCCCGTCCACGCTGCGCAGCACGAGCTGGCGGGTGGCGTTGTAAATGACCTGGCCGGGCACTGTGTAGAGCTGGAACTTCGTTTTGAATCCCTTGATGACGATCGCGCTGAGCGGGAGAAAGTCGAAAAACAGCGTGCGATCCGATGCGGTGGCCAGCGACACGAGATCGCCGCGGTTACCTGGATCGATCTTCGAGTGAATGTAGGAAAGGTTCGTCGTTTTTCCACAAAGAGCGGGACCGTAATACACGATCTTAAACTGAATCTCTTTGCTGGCGTAGTTGATGATGGACATACTATTTGGCTCCTTGTGGAAATGTTAGTGGGCGGCCATACCGGCTCCGTATTGTTTAGCCAAACCATCTACAATGGCGATGAATTTCTCCTTCACGCCGTGACCGAGATCGGACTGGTTTTGGTGCAGGACCGCGATGGTCATGCCGCTGCCAGTGAAGATGGTGACGGTGTGGGTATCGGTGGAGAGCGAGAGGTGTTTGAGTTCGCCGAGCTTCATATCCCGGGCATGGTTGCCCATTTTCCGGTGGAGCTGAGGAGCCATCGCGCTGAAGCCTTCCGGATCCATGAAGGAAGGGAGGTTTCCGGCGAGAGCTAGACCGTCTTCCGTGATGATGGTGAGGCTGGCTACGCCGGGGAGGGCGGAAGCGAGCTTCACGACCTTCTTCGCGTCGAGCGGATCTTGCGTGCTCAATGCGGCGTGCATCGGGCTCGGGAATTTGTTCGCGGTGCTGTTGAGCTTGCGCGTCGTGTAATTCGTGATCGCCGGAGTGATCAGCGGCTTGGCGCGGAGCGGTGACGACGGCGGATGGACTTTGGCGTCCAGAGGAGACGGAGCGACAGGTGCGGGTGCGGCAGCCGCCGGGGCTGGCGAGACGAAAGGCCTTGGAGGCACAGTGTCTGGCGTCGTGTTGAACGGCGTCTTGAACTCGTTGGGATCGACTTCCTGCACATGCTGATCCCCGCGGAGATCGAGCGATTGGTTGGGCAGATTTTTAACGATCTCGGAGAGGGAGAGCGGAACTTCGGTGCCGGTGAAGCTTTCCTTAAACGCCTGACGCATTGAAGGATCGAGCGCTTGGGAGAAGGATTCCGCCGAGAGGGAAACGCGACCGCTGGAGAGCTGATTCTGGATTTGGTCGAGAGGGAGATCGACCTCGGAGTCTTCCGGGATGCTGCCGAGAAGCGCTTCGCGCTGCTGTTGCGGCATGGCCTGGATGAGAGGGCGAACGCGAACGGTAACGCGGCGGCCGCTGTCTCTTGGGCCGGCTTTGCTGGCGGGAGGAGGAGTCGGTTCGGAGGTCGGCGTCTCGGAGAGCCTCAGGCCGACGGGCTTCGGACGAGCTGGCAAGACCGGAGTAGCTGCCTCGGCTGGAGCGGAGAACGAGATAGGAGCCTGCTGCCGGGGAGCCGGTGCTGCTGGGGCAGGAGCAGGCGTCGGGGCGGGTCTTGGTGCTGGCGTTGGGGCCGCGACCGCACCCGAGACTTTGTGAATTTCCTGATCGCGTTGGGCTGCTTTCAGAAACGGCGTTTCGACTTCCTCGAAGGTCTCAGGAGCTTCTTGATCGGGCCGGGTGAGCAAATCGCTCATCTGTGCGACGATCTTCGGCAGCGGAAGCTGAATTTCGATGTCTTCTTCAGAGGAAAGGCGGCGTCTGAAGAGAGCCGGAAGCACTTCGGCAATGATGGAGAGCGGCACGGTGGCGCGGCCCTTCGTCATGTCGGAATACAAATCGTCTGCATCGAAGCGAACTTCCTGAGAGGACGGAACGGCATTCTCATCCACGAAATGCGGAGGAATGCGGCTGATGAAGTCGCCGACGGTGAGAATGATCTGACGGCTGGCGGTCGCGGGAGCTCCGGAATCAAAGCTGAGAGTCGGCTTCTTCTTGGCAGAAGTGAGTCTAACCATGGGAGATGCCGCGGGTGCCGATCCCTCGGAATCGCTGCCGGTGAGGCGAACAGCAGCTCTCTGTGGTTGGGGAGCTTCCTCGTCTGCGCGACTATCTCCGGGGAATGGAATAGACGAAGGTGCCGCTTTTGGAAGATTCGGCGTTAGCGTGATCTTCGCGTGCGGCTGCTCTTCGAGCGGGGGCGGTGTGAATTTCGGAGCAGCGGCTGCTTCGGCTGCCTCGCGAGCGGCGGCTTCCTCTTCCGCCTGGCGCAAGCTCGCAGGGAGCACGCGCTTGACGACGCGGGTTTGACGCATCTCATCCTGCTTCGCACCAGGAGTGGGCGGTTTGGCTTTGGTTAGGTTCTTGATCCAGTTAAACATGGCTTTTTATGCGTCTTCTGAGGTTGTGCGCCACACTTCTTCGAGAGTGGTAATTCCTTCTCTAGCTTTATCCATACCAACCATGCGCAAAGTTTTCATTCCTTCCACAACGGCTTGGTTTTTGATGACAGCGGCGGAGGCGCGTTTGATGATTAATCGGCGGATTGTCTCCGAAATGGGGAGCACTTCGATGATGGGAGCGCGTCCGACGTAGCCGCGTTGCTTGCAGCGATCGCAACCCATGCCTTGGTAGAAAATCTCACCGTCGTCCGGATTGATCCCCAATTTGTCGCACATGTCAGAATCGGGAACCATTTCCTCGCGGCAATTTGGGCAGATCTTGCGAACCAAACGCTGGGCGCAGGTGAGCAGGACGGAACTGGAAATGAGGAACGGCTCGATGCCCATGTCGTCGAGACGCGCAATGGCGCCGGCGGCGTCGTTGGTGTGCAACGTGGAGAGCACCTGGTGACCCGTGAGTGCGGCTTTGACCGCGATATCGGCAGTCTCGTTATCGCGAATTTCACCGATCATCACGATGTCTGGATCCTGACGGAGAATGGAACGAAGCGAGCTGGAGAAATCGAGGCCGATGTCGGCTTTGACCGCCACCTGGTTGATGCCGGAAAGCTGATACTCCACGGGATCTTCAACCGTCACGATGTTGTAGATCGGGTTGTTCAGCTCGGAGAGCACCGAGTAGAGGGTCGTCGTTTTTCCAGAACCGGTTGGGCCGGTCACCAGGATCATGCCGTGCGGCGCGTCGATGGCTTT
>DASVRZ010000025.1:0-9143 GCA_036388355.1 Chthoniobacterales bacterium
TCTGTTCTGTTTCGTTGGCGATGTCGGCATCCGTCGCTGGCCTTCCCGTTAAAACTCCATGAAAAATCACATCCGACTACTCTGTTATTTCCTGCTTTTGCTTGGGGCTGTTCCCGCAAATGCGCAGACCGAAACCACCCAGGCGCTGGTTGACCGCTATGAGCAACTTCTCCTGAGTTCACCGCAACCCGGCTCATCTTTTGACCGAGTAGTGGAATGGTATTCCACGCAAGGCGGCGGGCTGGAAGCACTGCAACTCAAATGGGAAAACGCTTCAAGCAATCCCGAGAAGCGGCGCGCTTATTTGCTCCTGCAGGGCATGTTAGCCGAAAAGATGCGCAGCCCAGCCAAGGCCCGCGCCTTTTATCTTGAGGCTCTCGCTGAGGGCCGTGACCCGGCGCAATCCGGCCGTCTCCTGGCGACGCTGGAAACCACAGAAGGAAACTTTGCCGCTGCAGCCGACGCTTACCGGAAGGCGCTTTCGGCTGAAACGCTGGCGCCCGTTGACCGAATGGAAATCATGCGCTCGCTCGCTTTGTTACATCAGCGGGCCTTTGAAGATGACAATGCCGTCGCCGTCTGGCGGGAGGCGATCGCCAAATTTCCTGAGGATGCCTACGTCCTGGAGGAAGCCGGCGAAGCGTTTCTTACCGCCGGTAACTTTAAGGAGGCTCGCGAAGCTTTCACCAAATTGCAAGAGCTTGGCGCATCCGATCCATTCCGGAAGGTTGCCGCTTCGCTGCGTCTTGCGCGAACATCGGAGTTAGAGGGCAATGCAGACGATGCCGTCCGCCTCTACGATCTGGCTCTTGCGGAGACAAGTGACGGCAGCTGGATGAATCGCGAGGTGCGGGCGCGAATCGAAGAGCTCTTCCGGCGTAAAGACGACCTGCCAGGATTGCTTGGCTATTACGAAAAACGAACCGCAGCTGTTCCGCAGGATTTTCAGGCGCTCGCCGCACAGGCCAACGTGCTGGATGACCTGGGCCGCGGCAGCGATGCGGTGGAACGGAACCGCGCCGCGACCAAGCTTGCGCCGGAAAACATCGAACTCCGCTTATCTCTGATCCGGCGTCTAGACCGCAGCGGCCAACTGGATGCGGCGCTCGCGGAGTCGGAAGAACTAGCCAGACCAGCCGATGCGACGCCGGAAGCTCTCGTCACTCTTGGCGATCTTCATTGGGAAAAGTTCGAGCAAACCCGGGACCCCCGTGCCCGCGAAAATGCACTTGCTGCCTGGCAGCGGATCGCACCCGAATCCTCGACCGATCTAGCGCAGATCTCTCGCTTAGCCGAAATCTTTGGTGCCAACGATCTGACTGATTCGGCTTTAACTCAACTGCAACGCATCATCACGCTGTCCCCGGGCGCGGTAGATGCCCGCCAAAAAGCGGCGGAGATTTTCAAGAAACGCAACGACAAGACGGCAGCGCTCGCCGTGCTGGATGATCTTATCAAAGACGATCGCGGTCAGCCGGATAACTTTCTTCAGCTCGCCCGCCTGCAGGAGAGGCTCGAATTTTTCGAGCAATCGCGGGCAACCGGAGCGAAGGCGCTCAGTTTGTTTCCTCAGAATTACGAGGTTCTCAACTTTGTCTGGAGGCAGGCGGTTGAAGCCAAAGATTCCGACCAGGTGGAGAAGATATTCCCGCCACTCTGGAAAAATTCTCCCAATGAGTTTTTCGCGGACGACGCCGTTAAGCGCTACGTTTCCTACGTTCAATCGGCCGGGCTCGATAAAGACAAGACGACAGCGCTGGTCCAGCGATTTAAAACAGGCGCACCGACCGAGGCTGTGGAGGCGCTCGTGCTCCTACGCATGGCCTTGGTCCAGCAGGATGAGGACTCAGCCCGGCTGGCGCTGGAATGGCTGAAGAAGCAGGATAAGCCGCTGCGCGTCCTGCGTGCATCGTCAGAAATCGCTCAGGCTTTCGGCACCCCGGACGAGCAGATCGCCGCCCTGCAACAAGTCGCTTCCGCCGATCCGCGCAACGCGCAGGACCATCTCAAAGCCGCGGCACGCATTCAGGCGACCGCTGGAAAGGTCGACGATGCACTCCTGACGGTTTCGAAATTGATCGAGCGTTCGCCCGCAGATGGAATGCTCTACGGTTTCTATGCCGAGCTTGCTTCCCAAGCCGGGAAAAACGAGGCCGCAATCACTCGCCTCAAAGAGGGCGTGCGCTATGTGGAGAACGCCACGAGTCTTCGTCTGCAGTTGGCGGATCTACTCCAATCCCAGAGCCAGAATGGTGAGGCAGCCAAGGTCCTTCAGGATGCATTCCAAAAAGAAGAAAAAGATGGCCGCCGGACAGACATTTTCCGTCGCCAAATCGAACTCGCCACTCAGACAGGCACCTTGGACGACCTCATTGCCTCGCTGAAAGAAAAGCAATCGAAGGAACAAAGTGGTGCACGTTATGGGGCGTATCTTGCCGAGATTTACCTCCAACAGAACGACTTGCAGGCTGCAAGCGAGGAACTGAAACGCAGTCTCGGCCATAACCCATCCGACCCAACCGCCGTGGCGCGTTTGCTGGACCTCGCCGATCGTGGAGGAGATCAGCGGGAAGGTGTGCGTTTGGCTGGCCGACTGGCGGAGCTCAAACCAACTGTCGAAAACCGGGCCTCTTATATTTCACGCCTCCTGGAAACGAGAGATCTCGATCAAGCGAACACTGAACTCGCCAAAGTTCGCCCAGACATTGTCAAAGATCTCACGGGTTGGAGTCCGCTTCTTACGGCTATGAGGAAAGCCGGCTTGAAATTGGAGTCCGATCAACTCATCGCGGAAGTCGCAGCGGTCCCGTCGGCAACCCCTGAGCAACGCTTCGACCTGGGCAACCTTTATCTTTCACAGCGTAACTACGAAATGGCTGAGAAAATTTTCTGGAGCCTCGTCGAAGATGAGAGCTTGGCCGAAACACTGGCAGCTGTGGCGGTAGACCCAGTCAACCGAAGCAATTATTTCTTCGGCGAAATACCAGTTTTTTCCCGAGCGATGATGCCGTTCGCTCAGATCGCGCAAGAGGTGCAGGGTTCTCTACAGCAAACGTTCATTAGCCAGCAGCGCCGCGGGTCCGGCAGAAACTTCGGGGGTACAACCCCGACCGCAAAGTCCAACCTGACGCCGGCGCAGCGCGCTCAGGCCAGGTCCCTTTATGTGCTTTCGCTGCTGGCAGGTGCCCAGCACAGGGAGGAGTTATTCCGGGAGCGAATTCGCACACTGCTGGCTCGTCACGATGTTCCGAAACGCACCCGGGCTTGCGTGCTGAGCAGTCTTGGCGATCAGGCGGGTCTGGCCTCCATGGCCAGGGAGCAAGCGGCAGATCCCAAAGGTGATCCGGAGTTGGACAAGTTCTTCATCAGCATGGCAGCAAATTCTGCCCCTGCGTGGAAAGAAGTCATCGAGACTCTGCAGGCCCGAGTAGCCAATGTCGACCCGGCCTTCGCTTTCTCGCAATTGCTCTCCAAGACTTTTACGGAGCTTGCCCAGCAGAATTCTCTTAATGGGCAAAAACTTGATCCGAGTGCGAAGGCTATCTTCAAAGAACGGCTCGACGGTCTCCTTCAACATCCCGGTTTAAGCACCGAGCCAATCCCACGTCTGATGTTGTCAAATTTGGCGAGCGGAATCGAGGAGATTGAGATCGGTTGGCGCTTGGTTGACGAGACCGAAGCCCAAGTAATGGAGATCTTGCAAAAAGCGGACCCGGCCGCGCTGAACGTTGTTCAATTCTGGCAATCGGCCTCCGTGGGACTATTGATCCAGTCGATCAAACAAGGTGATCCAAGCGCAATGGGCCGCTTGGAAAAGCTCCTGGCGAAGCGACCCGACCAAGCGAAAAAAGCAGCGATCGGGATGGCCCGAGGGATGTATTTTGGCGGGCGCAGTCCGAATTTCCTGCAAACTTCGCCGGACCAGCTTATTGGCGACTCCACTTTCCCAGTCAGCACTTTCCAAATGCTTCGGCGCGGATCTGCTGCGCGATCAGATGAGAGCCTGCAAGATTGGTTCTCCAAAAGCGCCACCACGGCAGATTTGAACACCCCAACGCTGGGCGCATTCTACGCCGACTGGTTTGCTGGGAAGAAAGACGAAGCCATCAAGCGCATGGAAGCGGTCCACGCAAAGGCGCCGACTCCCCGCAGCGCAGCTTTACTGGTTGAAGCCTACGAAAAGAACAATCAGCCGGAGAAGGCGCTCACACTGATTGAGCAGGCAGAATTGCAGGAAGGAGAAACGCGCGAAGTCCGCAGCCTTCGTCGACTTCGTTTGCTACGCCTCGCAGCACACCCCGAAGAGGCTCGTAAACTCGGGGAAAAACTCGCGAACAGCCGTCTTCCATCGGAGTTAAAGGAGACTCTCGTTAGCGAACTGAACCAACTCGGAGTGTCGTCCACCAGACTGCAAACATCCATGCGCGGAACAAGCTCCCGTTCGCGAGGATCGTCGCAAGTTTCTGATCAGGTTACAAAGCTGGTAGCCGCTAAAAAGGTCGACGAGGCTGAGCGCATCGCCCTTTCGATCCTGAACAAGGCCCTGCCACAGCCAAGCGATCAAAACGAGATGAACTTGCGCGCCCAGATGGTCCGCTCTTTACGTTCCATGATGCGGCTGGGCAACTTGGAAACCGCTCTCCAGGAGCGCGTTACGAGAGATCCCAAGGATCTCGACGCCGTGATTCGACTGACCGAGCTGAACCTAAGCTCCGAGAACCCCGGATCGGCTGATCGGCTTGCTCAAGCAATCAACGACCAGCCGGCAGCTACCACAGGCGTTGCTTACATTCTGCAGGTTCTGCGCAACAACTCCAATAATCAGGATGCGATCGCTTCAGTCATCTCCGCGCTTCTGAAAACAGATCCCGACAACTTTTTTGCCGCTGGCTTACAACTGCAGGATCTTCGCAACTCAAGCGCCCAATCAGGGAACAGAGCCACTCTCCTGGCAGCAACAATCGACGGCTTGACTGCCGAAAATTTTCAGAAACTGTTCACGCCGTCGCGCCTCAGTCGGCAGATGGAAGAGGAAACGATTTTGGGTGAGCTTGCTGAAGCCTCCGAACGGGCCGGCAAGTCAGAACTCGCTATCTCACTCTTGAAAAAAGCAGTGGCGAATGCTGGCGAAAACGACGCGACGTTCCCGATGAGCCTTCGTTTGACTGAGCTGCAGCTTGCGCAAAAGCACACCGACGAAGCCGCCGACACCATGAGGCGTCTTTTCGCAAGCAAGCGGTCTAACTTTTCATTTTACGGGGGCGGAATGTCTTCCTTTAGCAACGTCATCATGAATCTTCTCGCGAACTCAAACTACAGCGGCGGCGAAGATCAGCTTCGCAAACTGGGAGACCTTGCCGAGGCGACTGGCACCCTGGATACGCTAATTAAGACCTTTGAAGAAACAGCTCCCAAAGTGGCGGGAGCCTCGTCTTCACTCTTCCTGCGCACCGCTATGGGCCGTCCAGATGTCGCCAAGGAGTGGCGAATTCTGCTGAAGAGCGACGCGATACCGCCGCAATTTCATTATGCCGGAATGGTCCCGACTGTCGTCAAGCTGCTCGCCGCTGAACCCGATGCAGCAAGTCTGTTGCCCACTTTCGTTGGGAAATTGCGTGACGTGCAACATGGCTATGGCGGCCCGGAACTTGCGCTGCGGACGCTCGTCCAGACACTGCCGTATCTGGTGCGGTTTAAAGAGGATGAAACCATTAAGAAGCACGTGGACTCGCTGGTGAACACGGTGATGAATGACCCCAATTCCCCGCAAAATATTCTCTACTCACAAAGCTACGTCGGCGCCTTGAATCAACTCTTGGAAAATGGCTACACGACCGAAGCCGGCAAGCTTTTCGACAAGACAGCAGCGGCACGCACTGCTGCGAACTACAACAACCAGACCGCCCTCCTCCGGATCGAGACCATCTTGCGCAGCAAGGAGAACCAATCGACAGAACTCCAGTTCATCTGCGCGGCGCTGCCAGTGTCCGCGGACAAGCTACGAATTCGCTGGAAGATGGGACTTAAAGTCGCCTCTCAATCCGACTCATCACCAGAGATGGGCGGGTGGGAAGACGCTGAACTGCCACTTCTTGCGAAAAACGTGCCTGCAGTGCTGGAGATTTTCGCTGGTCCGGATCCGGTGTCCCTGAAAAAAGTAGCCGAAATTCCGCGGCCGAAAAGCGTTGGAGAGGTCGAAGCTGGAATAACTTCGCCTCTCGGGCTCTTACAGGCTCGCTGGAAAAACGCCGAAGGACGGATGGAAGCCGGTCCTCTCACTGCCTATGTCACAGGCGAAAATCTAATCAAAAACAACGCAGTGCCAGAGCCTGTCAACGGAAGGCCAAACCAGGCTTTTCGGTCTGGAGAAAAAGGCCCGCTCGGCGAGAAATCAGCCGTCCTATACGCGGCATCATCAGCACGCTCGGAGATGACGCTCCCATTGATCGATCTTCCCGTTGAAGCCGGGCCGCAGACGATCGTTTTCAGTAGCTGGTTAAAAGCTGATCTGAGTAACGGTCAAATGCCGTCACTTAACGCAAAGATGTTCGAGGAAAACGGGAAGGCTAACGACAACGGCATCGGGAACGGAAACGGCAACCTTGCGGGAGGCCAATGGTATCAGTTCTTCACCGTCTGGCATCGCAGTAAATCAGGCTCCACCTTGAATGAAAGCATCCGCAGAATGCAGATTGAGATGCAATTGAACGCGTCGAGCGGACATAACTCTTCCTACTCGATGAAAGGAGCGTGGGACGGCCTTCAACTCGTCGTGCTGAAAGGCGAATCGCCACTGCCAACCAACGCCGGTCAGTTCATTTCCGATGCACGGACAGCATCAGGAAAAAAGGAATACGCAAAAGCTTGTGACCTCCTCCTGAAGGCATTCCCGCTGGATCCTGACTCAGTGTGCCAGCAGGGGACATGGCTCCCAGAAACCTTCGAAAAAGCGAATCGCCTCGGGGAATTATTTCAGGTGCTGACGAACCCAGCCTTATACATGAAGAATCCGCTGAAGGGGCAGAAGGCTGCAGTTCAGAACGTGACTTTGCTCAGCTGGTTGTCGGAAAAGGCCGCGGCTTCAGACGCTCCGCCATCAGCCAAACCGTGGCTCGAAGTGGTTCAGAACGCTCCCTTGGACGAGACATTGCAGTTTACGCTGGAAAGCGCGGTTCTCCAGAAGGAGATCGCAGCGAACCCTGGAAAAGCCCAGCCAGAACAACTTCTAACGATAATGGGCTTTCCTGCGAAAGGCCTCAATCGCACCCGGGTTCGAAGACTCTGGAATCTATCATCTTCGTCCAAGCCTGCCTTGCGCCTCCTGGAGATTGCGGAACGACACAAACTCGAAAAACCGATGCTGGACCTTCTCCAGAAACAGGCCGTTCCGGTCGAGCTCCTGGCCGCCCGCCAACTGCTTGCCGCCTGGCTGACCATATCAGAGGATCCCGCGAAAAGCCTCGCGCTTTGGAACCAATCTCTCGCTCAACGCCAGAGCCAAAACTCTGCTAATATCAGCGAGGAAGCCGACCGCGCCCTGATCCAGCGTCTGGCGCGAACAAACCTCAATCCCGGCGATCTTCTGCCAGCAATGAAATCATGGATGTTCCGGCGTGGAGCGGAACAACAACAGCGAAACTTCGCCGAGATCCTTCATGGCGCATCCACTTCGGATTCGCCCCGGCGTAAAGAATACGCTTCCTTGTGGGTCGACGCAGAGTTCAGCGCGCTACAAAACGCCGACAACAATTCTTCCGGCGCACGGGTTCCCGAGTTGGCGGAAAAGCTGGCAGCAGACCAGAACTGGAAACGGCTGGATGACCTAATCCAGATGGTGACGACCAACCGAGTGTTTAAGAATGCTTCCTGGCAAAGGGATCTCGCTCGCATCAAAGAGGCGTCAACCTTTGGACAGGGCAATCTCGAGAGCGCCTGGCCGGTAGCTTGGTCTGGAGCAGGCGACCGCGATGTAAAAAAACTCACAGTACATTGGCAGTGGAGTAGAAAAAGTATCGTGAAGGAAGAAGGCCGCTATGACACGGCAATCACCTTGTCGGACGCACCGATTGTTGCCCAAATACCACAGCAGCAAGCCATTGAAGTTTTCTTCGGTGAGATGCCGTCTGAAATGAAACTTGTCGGTCGGGCCGAAGGGGATTCGGCTACAGGTTCACTCCCCGTTGAAGTCTCCTCGCCCAATGGGTTCCTCCGCGTGGAAGCGCTCGTGGGCGAGAAACGAATCACCGGCCCGAATTTCCCGGTGGTTTCTGGAAGGCGCATCCTCCCGGCCGAAGGAGATACTTTGGAAAACATGCTTTCCATCGGCGTCCGCCCACTTCCTCCGCAGCTTCTGACTGTAGGTCGTGACGCTCCTGACGGATCAAAATCCATCCGCATCGGAGTCGATTCAGAGAACGGGAGCTTGGCCTATGAAGGTCCGGCTATCCCGATGCAGCCTGATAAATTCTACGTCTCGCGAGCCTGGCTGCGCCGGACCGGAAATGGATCGGCCGCTATTGGCACGGTATTCAAAGGGAAAACCGACAAGGGCCAAGACTCCTCACTTAACATGATCCTCACCGAGCGGCAGGAATCCACCCGGCAATGGACACTCTATAGCAGGGCGATTCCTTCCTTCTCCCAGCATTCGTTTTGGTTAGATCATGCGACTCTCAAGACCATGAACCCACTTCTGAATGCGGTTGCGCAGGGCACCGAGATCGCGGGCTGGGAAGTCATCGAAGTGGAGAACTGGAAATACGCGAAATGGATCGGCGAGCTCGCACTGCTTAGGCAGAACGCCGGCAAGACGCCGACACCAGAAGTGCTGGAGAAAGCTTTGGCACTCGCCGCTATTGAGCCACTCACTTCGCTCGATTATCATTCCGATTGGCTGGTGCCGGAAATGGCGCGCATCGGCAAATCGGCGGAACTCCTCAAGTTGTATTCTTCAGCGCTCGCGGCGGAACCGAACCCGCTGTTTTCGCTTCCCAAATACGTCCGCGTCCTCAGCGGGCTGCAAAATCTCATGGACGATGCGGCCACTTCCGACGAGGTGCGTGACGACGCCATTCAGCTAGCCCTGAAATACAGTTCCTTGACTAACATCGCCAACTGGCTCCGGCTGCAGGCTAACTATCTCG
>DASVRZ010000026.1:0-19726 GCA_036388355.1 Chthoniobacterales bacterium
GGCAGAAATTCACCAACCACAACTCGTTCACCGCACCTGCTGACCTCGCCGCTTATCCCATTCGCAAAGCCTTCTACGAAGAGTTGGAAAAGAATCACCCGCTCGTTTTCAAAACCAAACCAGGTGTTTTGAAATATCTGAACCCTGGCTTGAGCCTCTACCGCATCACTCCAGATCCTTCGCCTTCAGCGCCGCAGCCATAACCGTTTTGACCTTCAAACAGAAGATCCTCCCTGTTCTGAAAAGATACTCCTCTTTGGAATGGGGCGCCTGTGCCTTGTTCCTGATCACCGCCTGCCTGTTCGTGTTTGCCCACGCGTGGTATCAGGACTTGGATCATGACGAGCATCAGTTTGTGGTTCCTGCCGCGCTCTTCTCGCGTTCTGGGCAGCTTCCGTATCGCGATTTTCCGCTGTTCCACCAGCCGTACCTCATCTTCGTCTATGGAGCCGCCAATCTCTTTTGCAGCAGTCCGTTCGCGGCCGCCCGCACTCTATGTGCTGTAGGGGCGTCCTTGACCATGCTGTTGCTCGTCGCTGCCGGGCTTTGTCGTTCTTCAAACCGGAAAGCGTGGACCCTTTGCCTACCTGTGCTGCTTCTGCTTACCAGTCCCCTCTTTCTCTGGACCTCCGGTAGAACCTGGAACCATGATCTTCCAACTCTCCTCGCACTGGCCTCGGTGATTCTGGTCGTTGGCGTGCGGTCTGACTCTTTCAAATGGCAGCGCTGGCTCATCGCGGGGTTTGCCGCCGCCCTCGCTGTTGGTGGACGTTTAACATTTGCTCCGACCTGCCTTGCGCTGGCATGTGCGCCGTTGATCTGGCCGGGCTTTCCCCTTCGGGAACGCTTTCGGCTTGCGGCAGTTTGCGGGTTCGGCGTCTTCCTCGGGCTGCTTCCCAGCCTGCTGTTTTATCTTTGGCAGCCAGAGGCTTACCTGTTTGGGAACTTCGGTTATCCGCGCCTGCAAAATATTGTGGCGGAGAATGGGATGATTCCCAAGCCGATGCAGTTGTCGCGCAGGATCCAGTCTGCCTACCAGAAAATCGTTGTCCTGAATCTGCCTCTCGGGATCGCTTTTGTGGTGATCGCACTTCCCGGAAGTTGGCTTCTTTGGTGGAAGAAACGGGACTTTGCTGGCGTGCTGATCCTCCTTTTAACTTTGAGCCTCCTCCCCGGTGCCTTCGCCCCGGCCCATGTGCGGGTCCAGTATTTCTACTCCCCGGCGGTGTTTGCCGTCCTCGCGATCATCTGGGGAATGCAAGCCTTTGGCCGGTGGCCTTCGTGGGTGTTGGCGGGTTTATGCGCCGCCGGCCTGCTGCAATATGGGACTAAAGATTCCACGTTGAACGATGTTCTGCGAGACAGGCCCACCGCCATCAGCAAGGTCAGCGCGGAAGCGACCAGGTTAAAAAAGAAGGTCCCATCCGGCAAGGTCCTCACGCTCGCTCCCATCAGTGCCATTGAAGCTGGTCTAGAAATTTATCCAGCATTTGCGGTTGGCCCATTTGGATGGCGAAGCGCCGAATTTCTGGAAGAAGGGCAACGCCAGCGATTGGGGATCATAGGACCGCCAAACGTGGAGTCGGCTCTCGAAAACGACATGCCTGCAGCCATTATCACCGGGAATGAAAAGCCGATCGTCGAGGAAGACCTCGTCAAGTTTGCTCGCGAACACAATTATCGTTCAGAGCCTTTCACAAAAAAACGCCTTCTGTGGCTCCCACCTCAAAATGACGAAAGCACCCGCTGACTGTTTGATGGCTTGAGCCAATGGCCCCAAAATCTATCCTTCGTCGCGTTTGGAAACGCGTCACGCCGAGCCTGTTGCATCGTTTGTTTTTCTTCGGGATCGGAGGTCTTGTGAGCTTCGTCCTCAACCTGATCCCGTACAAACTGCTCACGCTCAAGTTCGGTTGGGAGCACAACCCGGCTTACGCGGCCAGTCTCAGCTTCATTACGCTGGTGATGTTCTTTTGGAATTACCGGATCAACTTCCCCACCGCCAGCCATTGGCGCGCCTGCGCGTGGCGTTATCTATCCGCCACCGCCTGCGCATGGATGCTGAATTTCCTCCTTGTCGGTTGGCTCAAGATCCACGTTCCGGTCACCGGTGCCATCTTTGTGGTCGGCTTCGTCATCGCGCTCTTCAAGTTTGTCCTCTACAACAAATGGGTCTTCCCCAGGCGCGCGGGGATAGCCAATGGAGACGCAGTGAGACCGGCCGCGGTTTAGCTTTAGCCTCTCGATAGCCCGCGGCGTACGCTCCGAAAACGAGCTGGATCTGATCCCGCACGCCGCGGAAAACTGCCAACACCTGCTCCTCGCTGCCCTGCGCGTGCGCCGGATCCGGGAAACCCCAGTGATAGCGGTTCACCTGCCCGGGAAACATCGGGCAGGCCTGATCCGCATTTCCGCAGACTGTGATTACCGTCGTCACGTCGCGTTGGAGAAACTCGTCCATGTGCTTGGAAGTATGCGCGGAAATACCGATCCCAATTTCCTGCATCACCTGGATCGCTTTTGGATGAACATACCCGGCCGGCTTCGACCCCGCGCTGCTTACCTCAAAAAGATCACCTGCAACGTGGCGTAGAATGCCTTCCGCCAAGTGACTGCGGCAGGAGTTTCCAGTGCATAGAATGAGAACCAGTGGTTTGGACCGGGTCAGAGTCATGACTCTGACTAGGGTGTCGAATCCAGATCAGCAATTCCATTTTAACGGAAGTGACGCGCTATTGCGAGGTGGGCCGTCTCATTTCCTGGCGTCGATGCTCCTTTTTTTCGAACCCTCCACGGATAATTGTTCACTTCCTCGGGAGGAAGATTTGAAGCCGGGCGAGCTACCTGGATCGATATTCAGATATGCGCGCGATCTGGAAAGGGAGCATTAGTTTCGGGTTGGTGAACATTCCCGTGACCGTCTTTCCGGCGACTCGTGAAGAGAAGGTCAGTTTCAAGCAGCTCCGCAAAGCGGACCTCAGCGCGATCAAATACAAGAAGGTCGCTGAAGCCGATGGGAAGGAAGTGCCGGCGGCGGATATCATCAAAGGCTACGAATACGAGAAGGGGAAATGGGTCACGCTGACGGACGAGGATTTCGCTAAGGTGAAGATTGAGTCCACCCATTCGGTGGAGATTACGGACTTCGTCGAGCAGTCGCAGATCAACCCGAAGTTCTTCTACAAGCCCTACTTTCTCGAAGCGCAAAAGCAGGGAGAAAAAGCCTATTCGCTCCTGCACAAAGCCTTGGTGGAAACAGGGAAAATCGGCATTGCCAAGGTCGCGATCTCCAGCCGCGAATATCTCGCAGCGGTGAAGCCTGACGGCCTTTTCCTCATCATGGAGCTGATGCATTTTGCGCACGAAGTGCTGGAACCGGAGACGCTCAAGGGCGCTACGGTGGACGTCTCGGAGAAGGAACTCGCCATGGCCAAATCGCTCATCGAATCCATGACGGCGGAATGGGAGCCGACCAAATACAAGGATCAGTATCAGGATGCGGTCATGGCAATGATCGAAGCCAAAGCCAAGAACGCTCCGCAGGAAGCTGCGGCAGCAGCCCCTCAGCCGAAGATGAACGTGGTGGATCTCGTTTCGATTCTCCAACAGAGCATCCAGAACGCGGGCGAGAAGAAAAAGACGGGCAGCCGAACGCCAGCGCGAACCACGGCGGCACTGGTGAAAAAGAAGCGCCGCGTTGGAGCTCTTTAGTCCGTTGGCTCTGGAAAGATGAGCCGGCCGCTGTTCCTTTTCGCACATGGAGCGGGCGCCGCATCGTCGCATCCGTGGATGCAACATTGGGCAGGGTTGCTGGCGACAATTGGTGACGTGGTGACCTTCGACTATCCCTATCTGGCGGAACAAAGGAAACGGCCCGACCCGCTGCCGAAGTTGATCGCGGCTCATCAAGAAGCGCTCGCGACGGCTCGGCAAAAACACAGCGGTCCCGCAATCTTGATCGGCAAAAGCATGGGCGGCAGAGTCGGGTGCCATGTGGCTCTGAAGGAAAGTGTCTCCGCCGTTATCTGTCTGGGTTATCCACTCTGCGGAGGCGATCCGACGAAGCTTCGCGACAAAGTTTTACGAGAACTGCAAACGTCCATTCTGTTCGTGCAGGGCACACGTGATTCTCTTTGCCCGCTGGATCTGCTAGCGAACGTGCGAAGTGGAATAACGGCTACGAATGAATTGTTAGTCGTCGAGGGCGGTGATCACTCGTTGCTCGTCGGAAAACGTCAGCTCAGCGCCGCGGGAGAAACTCAGAACGAAGTCGACGCCCGCATCCTCGCGAAGATCGCTGCCTTTACCAAAACGCACACCGGAAGCTGATGCCCAAGAAGCAGCATATCGAGATCGATGGGAAGGCGCTCTCTGTCTCCAACACCGACAAGATCTTTTACCCAGGTGACGGTTTCACCAAAGGCGACCTGATCGCCTTTTATTCGGAAATAGCGCCCGCTATCCTGCCCCACCTGAGCGATCGCCCGCTCACCTTGAAACGGTATCCCGACGGTATCACGGGCGAACATTTCTACGAGAAGAATGCGCCTGTGCACACGCCCGGGTGGGTAGAGCGTTTTGCGGTGCCGCGGACGGAAGGCGGCTCGGACATCCACTACGTTTTGTGCAACGACCTGGCAACGCTGGTGTGGGTCACGAACCTCGGCGACATCGAAAAGCACACGCTGCTGGCGCAAGCACCTGAGCTCAGCCGCCCGACCTCCGTGGTCTTCGATCTAGACCCCGGAGAACCTGCCGGACTTCTGGAATGTGCGGAGGTCGCGCTTCATTTACGAGACAGCTTCGCCGCCCTGGGACTGGAGAGCTTCGTCAAAGTCTCCGGCTCCAAAGGCCTGCATCTTTCGGTGCCGTTAAACACCGATGTTAGCTACGAAATGACCCAGCCCTTTGCCAAAGCGATGGCGGAACTCTTGGTGCAACAGATGCCGAAGAAAGTCGTTTCGGACATGGCGAAGAACCTCCGCAAAGGCAAGGTGCTCATCGACTGGAGTCAGAACTCCGACTTCAAAACCACCGTCTGCGTCTACGCGATGCGGGCCAAACACGCGACGCCGTTCATCTCCATGCCGGTGACTTGGGAAGAGCTCGCGAAAGCGGTGAAGCAAAAGAAGGAATCCCTGCTCTTCTTCAGCCCGGCGCAAGCCATCAAGCGGATTCAAAAACTCGGAGATCTCTTCGCGCCCGTCCTAACCCTGCAACAGGAACTCCCGGCCGCATTCACCCAAGCCCTCGCCGCTGCACCGGCTCCCAAGTTAACCAGTTGGCAACGACATCGCGGCAGCAAATCCGGAGACAAAAGTCTCAAGGAATACGCCGCTAAGCGGGATCACAGCATCACGAAGGAACCCGCCGCTCCCGCCGTGGTGAAGTCGCAAGACAACAAGCGCGTGCTTCGTTTCGTTATCCAGAAACATGCCGCAAGCCATCTGCATTACGACTGGAGACTAGAGATGCAGGGTGTCCTTCGTTCGTGGGCGGTGCCAAAAGGTCCGCCGCAAACGCCCCGCGAAACCCGGCTCGCCATGCACGTGGAAGATCACCCCATGGAGTATGCCGACTTCGAAGGCACCATCCCTCAGGGACAATACGGAGGCGGAACCGTGATGGTCTGGGACCAGGGCGAATACGAGGACATCACCGGCAACCCCACCGCCGCCTATCATCAGGGGAAAATGCACATCGTCATGCGCGGCAAGAAGCTGAAAGGCGAGTGGATCCTGCTCAAAGACAAGCGGGAGGAGGGGAACAGATGGATGCTCATCAAGGCAGGCGAGCCCATCAAGATCACCGCCAAAGCGGACGACACTTCGGCCATTAGCGGCCGCTCCATGCAGGAAATCGCGGACGCCGATGATCGGCAGTGGCAGAGCAACCGAGGGGAGGGGACCGCCGTTGAGCAGCCAGCCTCAGCAGCGCACGAAGCGCCCGCTTTCATAGAGCCGATGCAGTGCAAAGCCGTTGCCGCCTTGCCAGAAACCGGCGGATGGCAATTCGAGATCAAGTTTGACGGCTACCGGTGTCTGGTCGTCAAAATGGACGGTCAGGTCACGCTTTTCTCTCGGAACGAAAAGTCGCTGAATGCCCGTTTCCGGGAAGTGGTAAAAGCCATGAAGAAGCTAGCTGGAGAGTTCTGCATCGACGGTGAAATCGTCGCGATGGATGAGAACGGAAAACCCTCCTTCCAGCTCCTGCAAAACAGCACTTCGAAAGCTCCGCCCGTCTTCTTCTATGCCTTCGACCTCCTCAACAATAACGGCAGCAGCGTGCTCAATTCGCCCATAGAGCAGCGCCGCGAACAGCTGAACGGACTCCTCGCAGACGCAGAGGACCCGATCCGTTTGTCGCCCATTCTGGAAGCGCCCGCTGCGGAGCTGTTCGCCGCCGTGCAAAAGCAAGGCCTCGAAGGAGTGGTCGGAAAACGCATCGGCTCGAAGTATGAACCGGGAGAACGTTCTGGAGCCTGGATCAAGTGCCGAACCAATCGCGAGCAGGAGTTTGTCGTTGGCGGCTATGTCCCAGGCGCGAGCAACTTCGACGCGTTGCTCGTCGGCATCTACGAAAAGAAAAAGCTCCTCTACGTCGCCAAGGTCCTGAACGGCTTCGTTCCAAGAATCCGCGCCGAAATTTTCCCCCAGCTCAAGAAGTTGGAGACGGCACAATGCCCCTTCACAAACCTACCGGAAACCAAAGCGCAACGCTGGGGCGAACCTCTCACCGCCGAGAAGATGAAGGAATGCCGCTGGGTGAAGCCGAAGTTAGTCTGTCAGATCTCCTTCGTGGAGTGGACGGATGCCACCCACCTCAGACACTGCACCTTCATCGCCATGCGCGAGGACAAGAAGGCAACGGCCGTGGTGAGAGAAGACGGCTTCGGTGAAGAGTTTTAGCAGCCCTGAGAGGCAACGCGGAACTTCCGTTCGGAAGATGCGGTCTTATCCGCTCTGGTCACATGCTGGCGTAGCGCGCCAGAAAGCCTCACCTGATCTTTCGCGGCGGGGTTTCCAGGCGGCCCGGCGTTCCGTTGATCTTGATCAGATCGCCCTGTTCCACCAAAGAGATTGGCTCACCGCCGTCGATTCGGGTGACCCACCTCGCGTCGCACTGGAGAAGCGGCCACCGGTGATCAACGCAACAGAGTCCCCATGCCCGCAGCCGCGCCAGCGCTGATGGGCGCGAGCATTTCCTAAGTTCCGGATTCGCAGTGCGTCCTCCGTAGCGGATGACCACCACATCACCGGCCTTCACCTGGCCGACACTTCGCCTACATCCGCCGCTGGACCGATGAGCACGGCACCACCGGCCGGCTCGACGCCCTCATTGCCTCCATCCCGGAGATTTAATTCCCGCGCGTTAGGCGTTGACCTTCCGTTCGAATGCCCTAAAACGTTCGGCTCACGAATTTTCTCAAACCACACCACCTACATATATCATGTCCATTTCTGCTATTGCCGATATCCGCGCCCGTGAAATCCTCGACTCTCGCGGCAACCCTACTGTCGAAGCCGATGTTGAACTTTCTGGTGGAGCCGTAGGCCGCGCCGCAGTTCCGAGTGGCGCCAGCACCGGTGAGCACGAAGCTTGGGAATTGCGCGACGGCGTCAAAGGCCGCTACCTCGGCAAGGGAGTCACCAAAGCCGTGGCTGCCATCGAGAAAAAAATCGCTGAAGAACTCGTCGGCATCGACGCGTTCGACCAGGTCACCGTCGATAAAACGATGATCGCCCTCGACGGCACGAAGAACAAATCCGAGCTCGGCGCCAACGCATTGCTCGCAGTGTCCCTCGCCACCGCGCACGCTGCCGCAAGCCAGCAAGGCATCCCACTTTTCAAATATCTCGGCGGACCTAACGCCAAGGTTTTGCCCGTGCCCATGATGAACATCATCAACGGCGGCGCGCACTCCGATGCGCCGATTGATTTCCAGGAATTCATGATCATCCCGAAAGGCGCGCCGACCTTCCGCGAAGCGCTGCGTTACGGCACGGAGATTTTCCACTCTCTAAAGAGCATCTTGAAAGACCGTGGACTCGCCACCGCCATCGGTGACGAAGGCGGCTTCGCTCCGAAATTCGAAAGCGCCGACGACGCGCTCGCCACCATTTCCCAAGCGATCGAGAAAGCCGGCTACAAACTCGGCGAAGAAATCTTCTTCGGCCTCGACGTTGCTTCCAGCGAGTTCTTCGACAAGGAGAGCGGCCTCTACATCTTCAAAAAATCCGACGGCTCCAAGCGCACCGCCTCCGAACTCGTCAGCTACTACAAAGAGCTGCAGGCCAAATACCCGATCATCTCCATCGAAGACGGCTGCGCCGAAAACGACTGGGCCGGTTGGAAAACCCTCACCGAAGAACTCGGCGCCACCACGCAGCTCGTGGGCGACGATCTGTTCGTCACCAACGTCGAGTTCCTGCAAAAGGGCATCGATCAAGGCGTAGCCAACTCCATCCTCGTCAAGGTCAACCAAATCGGCACGCTCACCGAGACTCTCGACGCGATCGAACTCGCCAAGGAAAACCGCTACACCGCGGTCATCAGCCATCGCTCGGGCGAAACGGAAGACACCACGATTGCCGACATCGCGGTCGCCACGAACGCTGGTCAGATCAAAACCGGCTCACTCTGCCGCACCGATCGCGTGGCTAAATACAACCAACTGCTCCGCATCGAAGAAGAACTCGGCGACAACGCCATTTACGGCGGCAAAATGCGCTAATCGCGCACGGCCATGGCATCCGTCACTCGGTGACCGGTGGTCTGGAGCGGTATCCCGTTCCCGGATGATTGGGTTGCAGATGGCGGATGCCTGCGCCAAATAGCTTTTCCCGCAAGGTGCCGGGAGCGTATTCCGTTTTATAACGGCCACGTCGTTGTAGCTCGGGAACGAGCAGGTCCACAATGTCCGTGAAGTCTCCTGGAGTGACGGAGTAGAGGAGGTTAAAGCCGTCGATACCGGTCTCTTCGACCCACGCTTCCATGGCGTCGGCCAGCGTCTTGGGAGAGCCCACTTCGATGGGCGCAAACCCGCCGACGCCGAGAAATTGCGCCACTTCACGCAGCGTCCATTCCCGGTCGGGATCAGCGCTGGTAAAGCCTTCCACGAAGGTTTGGATCGCGTTGCTCTCGAAATAGCGCATCGGCAAATCGAAGTCGTAGCCTGAGAAATCGATTCCCGAATAGCCGCCGAAAAGGGCGAGGGTGCCTTCGATACTAACGTGGCGTTTGTAGTCTTCGAATTTCTCCTGAGCCTCCGCGTCCGTCGGCGCGACGATGGCACAGAGGCCGGCAAAGATAATCAGGCTGTCGGGATCGCGACCATAAGCCGCGGCGCGTTGCCGAAGATCGGCGACAATCTTCGCGGTCATCGGCTTGGTGAGACCGGAAATGAAAACGCACTCGGCATGACGCGCGGCAAACTCCCGTCCGCGCCCTGACGCGCCGGCCTGGAAGAGAACGGGCGTGCGCTGTGGCGAAGGTTCGCAAAGATGAACCGCGTCCACGTCATACCAACGGCCTTTGTGGGTGATGCGATGAATTTTGTCCGGGTCGGCAAACCGGCCGTTTTCCTTGTCGCGAAGCACGGCGCCGTCCTCCCAGCTTTGCTCCCAGAGCTTGTAAACGACTTCCATGTATTCGTCGGCGCGGTCGTAACGCTCGTCGTGAGTTAGCTGGTCCTTTAGGCCAAATGCGCGCGCCGCACTTGCGAGGTAACCCGTAACGATATTCCACGCGAAACGTCCTTCCGTTAGGTGATCCAGCGTAGAAATGCGTCGGGCCAGCGAGAAGGGTGGCTCATAGGAAAGTGTGCCGGTGACGCCGAATCCGAGATGCTCGGTGACTGCCGCCATCGCCGGAACAACCATCATCGGATCGCAGACGGGAAACTCCACCGCGTGGACGAAAGCCGCAGCGGGACTGCCTTGATAGACATCGTAAATGCCGAAGATGTCCGCGATGAAAATAGAGTCGAATTTGCCGCGCTCCAGGACCTGGGCCAGCTCGGTCCAGTATTTGAGGGTGTTATAGCCGCTGGATTGATCGCGTGGATGTTTCCAGATGCCCGGGGTGCAACCCATGCACATCATATCGAGCGCATTGAAGCGGATCTGCTTTTTCATAAGCGTCAGGGAGCGTCAGTCCTTGTTGGCGGCTCGGGCGTCCACGTGTCCTAACATCTGTGTGCTGTGCACGAGTGCCACGCCGGCGGTAAGTGCGGCTGCGACATGGACGGCTTCGATCATTTCCGCTTCCGAGAGGCCTTGATCGAGACAGGAGTTTGAGACCGAATCGATGCAATAAGGACACTTCTGGGCGTGAGCGACCGCCAGGGCGATGAGACTTTTCTCGCGCTTCGTCAGAGCCCCTTCGCTCATGGTTTTGCCGTAGTAATCGAAGAAGGCTTCGGCGAGGACGGGATTGGCGCGACCGATCTCGCCAAAGCGGCCGAGGTCGGAGGGACGGTAGTAAGTGGAGTCGGGTGTTTTCATAGTTTGGGATGTTTGGGTGTTTGGTGGTGTTTTGTTCTAAGACCGAAGTTTGCGACCCAGCCACGCAGCGATAGCTAGAAGGAGGAGCGTGGCCAGCACGGTGACGCTCGATGCCGCAGCCACGAGCGGGCTGAGGGTGTAGCGCAGGTTGGGCCAAATGACTTTCGGCAGGGTCTCGGTGTCCGGTGTGCACAGAAAAAGGGCCATCACGAGTTCGTTCAGAGAGACGATGAATGCCATCACCGCGCCAACCGCCACGCCCGGCGTAATGATCGGCAGGGTGACGAGCCGGAACGTCTGCAAGGCGGTCGCGCCGAGCCCCCGAGCGGCTTGTTCGAGGTGAATGTCGGCATTCTCCAAGGCACCGCGGACAGCGAGAAAAACCAACGGCAAACCCCACAAGCTATGCGCGGCAGCGATGGAAACGTGGGTGCCCCAAAGTCCCAGCGCCCGCATGGTGGGCAGAAGGGCGAGGCCCAGAACGAGTGCCGGAATAAAGAGCGGCAGCATCACGGCGCTTTGCAGCACGCGTCGTCCGCGAAAGCGGTGGCGCACAATCGCCATCGCCACACTGCCACCGCACACCACTGAAAATGCAGCAGCGCCGAGGCCGATGCCCAGGCTGTTGCGCAGGCCATCGGTCCAGCGGCTTTGCGCAAAGAATTCCCGATACCACCGCAGCGACCAATCGGACTTCGGCGGCACCAGCAATTCCAGAGGCGTGAAAGAAATCCAGAGCGAGTAGATCAGCGGCCAGAGCAACGCCGAGAGCACCAGGACCGGCAACAGTCCTCTACAAGTCGCTTGGAAGCCGCGAAGGACATTCATGTGAGCTCTCCTGCCGCGCCGGATTTCTTCAAGAACCACCCCTGCGCCATTCCATAAATGCCCGCCAGCAAGGCTAGAGTCGCTAACATTACGACGCCCTCCGCCGCGCCGCGTGGCCAGTGGAGATTTTCAAACATCTGCCGCTGCACATCCACGGCCAGGGTAATCTCCTGGGGCCGGCCCAATAAATAGGGGCTGATGAATGCGCCGAGACCCCAGATAAGGCTCACCAGAGATGCGGTGCTCAGCGCCGGGAGCGAAAGCGGCAGCGTGACATGCAGAAACGTCGCCCACGCGCCTGCGCCCAATCCTCTCGCCGCGGCCAGGAGCTGACGATCGACACGTTCCAATCCGGCCCAGATCAGTAAAATAGTGTAAGGCAGAATCAGAATCGTTTTTCCGATCACCACTCCGAGCGCGCTGTTTTGCAGAGCGACTGGGCTTTCCGTTAGCCAGCTCCAATGAAGAAAATCATTCACCGGCCCGTGGTCGCCGAGGATGAGTTTCAATCCGTAAATCGTGACGAGCAGACTGGAAAGTTTCGGCACGATCACCGTCGCGAGCGCGACTTTTTTCCATGCCGCTGGAAGCCTCCAGATGAAATGAGCGGTGGGATAACCAAGCAACACGCAGAGACTGGCGACTACGACACCCAGCCAGACGGTGAAGCCGAGGACTTCCCAAAAATAGTGATCTGCGGCGAGCGAGCGATAAACGTCGAGCGTCCACGTTCCAGGCTGATAGAAGCTGCCGCCGATGCCGACGCCGCTCTGCCCGCCGCCTCCACGACAGAGACTTAGCCGCACCAGCAGCAACAAGGGCCACGCTACCAGTCCGAACAATAACACCAGCGTCGGTGCCGCCCAGAGCCACGGCTTCCACGACGTTTTCATTTCAGATCGTCCTTTCCGGAAACTCCCGTGACTGCTTCTGCGGGCACTTCGAGCCAAATGCGGGTGTCTCGGGCGATGCTCGTTTCCTCGTTTGGCAGATGCACTTCCAGCGTTGCACCGCCATCGATCTGCAAGGAGGCGATCTGATGGCTGCCGGCGAACCGAGTCTGGAGCACGATGCCGGGAAGGCATCCGTCGTTCGCGTGGCGATGCAATCTCAAGCGCTCGGGCCGCAAAAGCAGATAGTCGCCCACGGCCCATTTTTCAGCGGCGTTCCATTGAGCGCTAGCAGACGAAAACAGCCCGATTCCGCCAGCTTCCACTTCACCGTTTTCCAGCCGTGTGATGGCTAATAAATTGCGATGACCGATGAACTCCGCCACGAACGCATTTGCCGGGCGCTCGTAAATTTCCGACGGCGTGCCCGTCTGCACGATCCGTCCGGCACGCATCACGGCCATGCGGTCGGCCAGCGCGAAGGCTTCCTCCCGGTCGTGCGTTACCAGGATCGTCGTAGTGCCCGTGCGCCGCTGGAATTGCTTCGTTTCCTCCCGCAATCTCTCCCGCAGCAGGCGATCCAGATTGGCAAAAGGTTCGTCGAGCATCAGCAATGCGGGATCCGTCGCGAGGGCGCGCGCCAGCGCCACACGCTGCTGTTGTCCTCCGGAAAGCTTCGAGGCATAGCGCAGGTGCTCGTCTGGCGTGAGCCCCACCCAGTCGAGCATTTCATGCGCGCGGGCCTGCCGTGCGGCTCGTCCCATGCCGCGAACGCGCAGGCCGAACGCCACGTTATCGAGGGCTGAAAGGTGCGGGAACAGCGCGTAGTTTTGAAAAACCATTCCCGTGTTTCTCCGTTCGGGCGGTTCTGTGGTCACCTCCCGTTCCCCCAGCCAGACGCAGCCGGCTTCGGACGGGAGATAGCCGCCGATCAAGCGCAGCAACGTGGATTTTCCGCAGCCCGAGGGACCTAGCAGACAGAAAAATTCCCCGGTCTCCAGGGTGAAGCTAACATCGTCCACCGCAGGCCGGTCGCTGGTGAACGAGCACCTCAACCGCTCCACGCGCACCCCGGCCATTTATGCCTTCCGAAGGATTTCGCGGTCCCAGACTTTGACCAACTCGTCCCAATGCGCCGTGTAGGTCTCGTAAGGATAATACTGGACGCTGGCGAGGGCTTCGCTGGTGTTGGGAAAAATGCTGGCCCACGTCTTGTCTTCGGCCGCCACTTTCGTGGCAACGGCTGGGACGGCGGTCGCAGATCCGGAACGAGCGAAGCCGGTTTGCACTTCGTCGCTCAGAAGCATATCGATGGCTTCGTGCGCGAGTTCCGTGCGCTTTGTGCCGGCGGGAACGACCCACATGAGCAGGACGTAGCCGTGATCTTTCTCGGGCACGATCGCTCCGAGCTCGGGACTGCTGCGGAGGGCGCTAACCATGTCGCCGCCGTGCATGTTTCCGAGCGCACAGTTTTTCTGCGCCAAGTTCTGTGCCATGTCGGTGGAGGTCGGCCACCACAGTTTCACCCGCTCGCGGTTTCCCTTCGCGAAGTCGATGACGCTTTGCAAGTTGCTGGCGATCTCCTGGCTGGCGGTGCCGGCTTTTCCTTCCTGCGCCACTTTCATACAAGCGAAGGTGTAGAGCGACATATAGAAGGAGTTATACATGCCGAGCTTGCCGCTGTATTCGTCCTTGAGCAGGTCGCCCCAATTCGTCGGAGCGGAAGTGACCAGGGTTTTGTTCCAGCCCAAGGTCATCGGAGAGTCGGGAAAGGTGATGCCGTAATCCTCTTTAACGACCCAGTTATCGAGCGCCGAAGCGACGAGATTGCTTTTGTTAGGAATCTTTTTCATGTCCAGCTTCTGGAACATGCCTTCCTTGATCGCGGGGTAACCCTGCGTTGCATCGGTCAGCACCAGATCGAAGGCCGGTTGGCCTGCGGGCGAAGCTTTGAGCTTGGGAATGGAATCCCACCAGCCCGGATCGACCACGACTTTGGCGCCGGTCTTTTCTTCAAAGCGCGGGACGAAATGTTCGCGGAAACCTTTCTCCCAGGAGCCGGAATAAACGAACACGCGCAACGTCTGCCCGGAGAAGGGTTTGTTCCCGCCAGCGGACGAGGATTTCTTGCCGCAACTGCCGAGTGCGAGAGCGCCCGCCGCCAGCGCGGAGGTGGTTAGAAAGCGTCGGCGGGTCAAGGGCGTCGGGTGAGGTGTCATAGATCGATGGTGTAAATGGCGGATACTCAGAAATTCCAGACGAGGATGATCTCAAAGCCGTCGTCGAATTTTGCCGTGGCTCCTGCGGAGTTAGTCACGTCCCATTTCACATACTCTGTGTAGAGCGTGAGGCTTTTCGAGATTTGGAAGGTGATTCCGGGATTGAATATATACTGCTCGCCGTCGGGGTTGTGATCCCAGCCCTTGGAGAAATTCACGTGGGGAGCAATCGGCCCGAGCTTGTAATTGAGGCCGACTTCGAAGCTGTTCTGGCGATCGCTCGGGCCACCAGAGACGTGGCGCGCCGGAGAAATGGTGCCGCGAGAATCGGTGTATTGCGCAAAGAGAGTTAGCTTTTTGTAATCAATCGCCAGGTCCGTGCTCCAGGCCGTCTGCCGTTCGTCCAGAAGCCCAGGGCCAAAGCGATCCGGGTCCTCGATTTCCCGGGTGAGAAACGACGCGCCGAAGGTGATCTTCAGGTCATCATCCAGTTTCCACACCGGTGTCGCGCGGAGAATGAAGGTGTTGCGTTCGCCAGCGAGCGAAGACTCGGCATCGGCTCCCGCGATGGCGCCGCTCACGCGGTCGTCGGTGAGGAAATATTGCGCCGAGGTGCCGACTGCGAGGTCTTCGGAGAAATTCCAAGTGTGATCCCAACTCACTCCCCAAGCCGGATTGAAGCGGTAACCATCGAAATAGGGAACGCCCTCCCACCAGCTGTTATTCCAGGTATATCCGAAGTGCTGCAGGATTTTTCCGACTGAAAAGGTGCCGAGCGTCGTCTTGGCAAAAGCAGAACCCTCGTAGAGCCAGTAGGTTTCTTCGTAGAAGCCGCGCAGCTTGCTTTCGTCGTCGCGAATGCGGCCTTGCACATGCAAACCGAGATCGGTCACGAACCCGCCCTCCGGGAGCTTTACCGTAGGATCGAACCCGAGATAGTAGTAGTAGGTGCCGCGCGATCCGGGAACCCCGTAGCCGTCGCCGTAGATTTTTTCGTCCCGATCCACATGGAACCAATGGTTCGCTCCGAAGGTGATCGGCAGATGGTTATCCTTCTTCCACTGCTGCGTCCGGTCGTAAGCAGAATCCACGAGATTTTCTTTGCCGAAGAAATAGCCGCTCAAAGTAACCGAGTCCGTGAAACTATTTCCTTCAGTTGGGACCACTGCCATCGCCTCCGCGGTGCGCTCCCCGGCAAAGGCCAGCGAACTGCAAACGCTCAGAATACCTGCGAGATAGCACTGACGGAAAAGTCGTGACTTCATATATGCCCGAGTTGGCATATCAACCACACAGCAGCCTGCAAATGTATTTTCGCTCCCGGCCCGGATTATTTTGGAAGCTTGCGGAAATCGAACTGGCAACATCCGAGATCGAGCACCATTCCCTCGCTGGAAATGCGGTGCCGAAAGGTTTCCGCGAGGCCATAAACTCGCAGCCGCCCCTCCTGCTGGCACTCGACCAAACCCGCCTCTCGCAACACGCGCAGGTGCTTCGAGACGTTGTATTGGCTCATGCCCAATTTAGTCGCGAGATCATTCACTCCAAAGCTGGCACTCAGGAGCAAACGCAGAATCCGCAGTCGATGCACCTCACCGAGGGCTTTGATGGCTTCGATACATCCGAAATTGTCCATGCTCGTAACAGGCAATCAGAGACCGCCGCCCGAGGCAACTTTTCTCCGAAGAACGCTCGCCGCGCTTCTCGCAAAGAACAGGCTCAGAGAAGAACTAGGTGACAACTCCGTTTATGGCGGTAAGATGCGCTAACCACGCAACCATTGAGCGACGCCACGGGATTTCCAGAGTTTAAGCGACGCCAGGATCGGAGTTATCTCCAAATCCTGAACCGCATCATCCTTGGATTGGTCATCGTGCTCATGGTAATCGCCATGCTGGCGGGTTTCTATCCGGCTCTCAAGGCGCGCTCGGAACAACGGGCCGCCCTCGCCAAGACCCGTGCGGAAGTCGAGGCGGCGCAGATCTTGCACCAGCGCAATATCCGGGAAGTCGCCCGCCTGCGGAACGACCCGGAATACCTCGGCCTCATCGCGCGGGACAAGCTCGGCTTAATGCGCGAAGGCGAAACCATCTTTCGATTCGACGCAACGGTCAGCCCCGCGGCAACGCCACAGGTCATTCCCTAAGACGTTCCCGCCTGCAGGGCAGGGGAGTTGTTGGGAATCCAAGCGCTCGCCTATTAGAGCGGCGCCTCTGTTAGGGGAAACCGCTTGCATCGCCTGCCAGTTTCCTGATTCCTAGGACGTGCGCTGTTTTCTGTTTCGGCTGATTCTGATTTGCGCCGGGACCATCCTCATTGCCGCGCTGCACGCAGACCCCGCCTTCCCGGCGGCCAATGTCGTCATTGTCACAGGCATTGCGGGAGACGCAGAGACGGAAGCCAACTACGAAGCAACTCTTGGATCGCTCATCTCAACGATGGCAGCGAAACCCGGCCCGCCGCGGATCATTCTTTTCAGCGACCTGAAGTTTCCACTGGCAGGACTCAAGGTCGAAACCCGCCCACCCACTCGCGAAGCTTTCCTGGCGCTTAAAACCGAGCTGGCTGGCCAGCCGCTCACCGCCTTCATGTGGGGCCATGCCGGAAAGATGGGATCGAAGCCGGTCTTCCACATCCGCGGTCCGCGCCTCCAGCCGGAGGACTTGCGAACCCTGGCAGACGCGGCAGGTCCTGGCTCGCAGTGGATATTGTCATTTCCCGGCAGCGGGCTCTTCGCGCAGGTCTTGTGCGCCGAAAACCGCCAGATCCTCACGACAGAAAACGAATCCACCTTCGAAACCGATCCAGTTTCGATGAGCCTCCTCCCGCCGCTCCTCACCGATGCAAAAACCTTCGAGGAACTGGGCGATACGCTCGCCGGAGCGGTGAGCAAATACTACGAGAGCCGCCAACTCGTCCGGCGCGAGGAACCGACACTCTGGTCTGGCACGACCGCCCCACTGGCCCTCGCGACGCGGGCCAAGGCACCCTCATCGCCCCCGGCGCCAGCAGCCGCTGAGTGGACGCAGACGCCGAAGGTGCAAGCCGCCGATTTCCCGGGAGCCGACGGCGTAGTCCTTTGGCGGAAGATGAGCTACGTCCTGGGCGAAGCCACCGCCGTTCGTCAGGTCCACGAAGAAGTCATCCAGGTGCTCCAGCCGGAGGGGAAACGGCTCGGTGACTTCGACATCCAGTTTTCTCCACCGGGCGAAAATCTTGAATTCACCGCCTGCGAAGTGCTCTCGCCGGACGGCAAACAAACCGTTCTTCCTCCGGACGCCATTCGCGAGGTGAGTGGCAGAGCCCTGGGCGACTACAGCGGTCCGTCGCGCAAAATCTTCTCGCTGCCGGGCGTGGTGCCCGGAGCGCTGTTGCACCTCCGCTACGAGCACTCGTGGAAAGATTTCCCCCTGCCGAAAGTGACGCTGGAAATCCCGCTGACTAGCTCCGTACCGGTGCTCTCCAGCGAGATCGAGGTGCGGCTCGCCGGTAAATCCCCCTTCCATTTTGCCTTTCGCGGACTGGCCGGACCCGACCCGAAAATCGAGACTACCGCTTATAGCCAGATCTATCGCTGGACCTTGCCCAAGGTCGCTGCCGCGCGTCCTGAACCGCTCAGCGATCCCAGCGAAGATCCGGCTCTGCTTCTCACCACCTTCGCGGATTGGAAAGAATTCTCCGGCTGGTATCAACGCCTCATTCGACTCGCGGACACCTCCACTCCCGAGATTGAGGCCATGGCCAAAGAGCTCACCGAGCACCTCAAGACCGACATGGAAAAAGCGGTCGCGCTTTACAACTTCGTCACCTCTCTACGCTACGTCGCGGTGCCGCTGGGCGTGAATTCTCACCGCCCGCATTCGGCCGCGAGCGTGCTGGCGAATCGCTACGGCGACTGCAAGGACAAGGCCAATTTGTTTAACACCATGCTCCGCTGCGTGGGCGTCGAGGCGGACCTCGTGCTCGTTCCTCGCTTCACCCAAGCGCTCCCGGAGATTCCCGGCCTCGCCTTCAACCACGCCATCTCGCGTGTTAGCATCGCCGGGAAGACATATTGGGCCGACACCACAGATGACGTCAGCCGGTTCGGTCTGCTTCCGCCGGGGGATCCCGGACGGAATGTTCTAGTGATCGATCCGAAGGTCGATTCAGTGACCCCGCTGCCGGTCGGTGTGCCGGCGGATCACCGGCTGGTCGTTCGTCAAAATGTCGATCTAGAGAAAGGCGGCGCAACCAACTGGGAGCTGAGCACGACCGGGTTCTTCGACTATCAAGGCAGGCAAGCCGCGCGGGCCGTGCAGACCGACCGACCAGCATTTCCTGTCGTGGGAGAATTGCTCCATCTGCATCGCGGGAATTTCCAACTTGAGGAGCAGAACTCCACCGCCGTTGCCAAACTGGAGGAACCATTCGTCTGGCGCGGAAGCGGGCGCTTGCGAGGATTGCTCAGCGCGCTGCCCGGCGCGCAGGGCCAGATCGTATCGGCACCAATAGCCCTCCCGGCTGAATGGGCGCAGGCGGGCCAAAAGCGGACCCGCCCACTTTATCTGAACAGCGGCTACCCGGCCGAAATCGAGCAAACGATCACGCTCCAGTTGCCTGCAAAGTTCCAGGCAGGAGAGCTGCCAGCGACGACTGGCCGCACCGACGGACCTCTCATCTGGCAGATCGAATGGAAGCGCGCCGGAGAGAACCGACTTGAAATCCACTGCCGCATTTCATGGCCGAAAGGCGCGTTAACGCTCGCGGAAACCGAAGCCTTCCAGGCGGAACTCATTCGCTTGCGCGCAGCCGCCGAAGTTCCCGTGCTGCTGAAACCTTTCTGAGCGGTGGCGCGTCTCGCCAATCGACAAAACGGTTCGATCTATTAACATCCCGGCATGGATTCCTCGCCACCTCCTCCTCTGCCCGCGTCCAGCCTTTCACCAGCGGACGTGCTCGATCAACTCAGCGCCCGGATGAGCGTGCTGCGCAAAACGGTTTCCGCCGTCGTAGTCGGCCGCGACGACACGGTAGATGCGATCATCTATGCGCTGCTCAGCCGCGGACATTGCCTGCTCGTTGGCGTGCCGGGCCTGGCGAAAACTCTCCTTGTGAACGCGATTTCCCGCCTGCTCGGGCTGCCGTTTTCCCGCATCCAATTCACTCCCGATCTGATGCCCGCCGACATCACCGGCATGGAAATTCTCGAAGAGGACGCGGTCACCGGTCATCGCCGCTTTGTCTTCGCGCCGGGCCCTGTTTTTACCAGTGTTCTCCTCGCCGACGAGATCAACCGCACGCC
>DASVRZ010000027.1:0-12190 GCA_036388355.1 Chthoniobacterales bacterium
TGAGACGCTCTGGCATCAAGGCGTGCGAGACGGCCGCTCGTTGCGCAAAGAGATCGAGAAACGGGAACGGGACTTCGTCTTCGGGGTCACAAGTCCCTTTGCCTCGCACAATTTCCTGCTCCGCTCTTGGCTGCTGCAACAGGGCATTCATCCCGATCTCGACGTGAAGATTGTCGTCGTTCCACCGCCGCAGATGGGTGCTAACCTGCACGCCGGGCACATTGACGGCTATTGCGTGGGCGAACCGTGGAACTCCATGGCCGTTCTTAAGAAGCACGGCTGGATCGCCGCCACCAGCAGCGAGCTGGCGCCTGGCCATCCCGAGAAAGCCCTCTTCGTGCGGCAGAGCTTCGCGGAGGAAAATGCCCCTCAGCATCTCGCTCTCATCGCGGCTCTCATCGAGTCCTGCCGATTCTGCCAGTCATCGGAGAATCACGAGCAAGTCGCGGAAATCCTCTCCGACAAAAGGTATCTCAACGTCCCGGTAGCGGCGATCCTCGCCAGTCTCAGCGGCCGCTTCGCCATGGGTCACGGACGCACGGAAGACCTGCCCGATTTCCACGTCTTCTCCGGCCCAGTCGCCAATGAGCCCACCCTCGAGCGGGCCCTCTGGGTTTGCGGGCAAATGAAGACGCACGGGCTCTTCCCCGATCCTGCCTCAGTTCCTTCCAAACGCCTCCCGGAACTCTTCCGCGCCGACCTCTACCAAGAAGCCCTTCTACTAACCTCTCAATCCGTACCATCTTATGTCTAACACCGAAAACAACACTCCGTTCCAATCCTCACTCAGCCGCCGCTCTTTCCTAGCGACCGGCGTCAAGACTGTCGGCATGGCCGCTCTGTTAGCAGGGTTGCCGAAGGCCTTCGTCGGCTCCGTCTTCGCAGCGGACGACGCGCCGGAAGTCGCCGACATCAAATTCGGCATCATCGCTCTCACCGACTGTTCTCCGATCATCATCGCTCACGAAAAAGGTCTCTTTAGGAAATATGGCATCAACTCCACAGTCACCAAGGGTGCTAGCTGGGCCGCGATTCGCGACTCTCTCTCCAACGGCGACATCCAGGCGACGCACATGCTCCTCGGTATGCCGATTGCCTCCACCTTGGGCCTCGGTGGTTCTCCGAAAAAGCCGATGGTCGTGCCCTGGCTGCTCAATCGCAACGGCCAATCCATCACTCTCGCAAATTCTCTCAAAGGCAAAGTGGCCGAAGATCCAAAAGCTCTCAAGCCCCTCGTAGACGCCGCAAAAGCCTCGGGCACTCCGATGTCCTTTGCCATGACGTTTCCCCCCGGCACTCATGCCATGTGGTTGCGCTACTGGCTCGCCGCCGGCGGCATCAACCCTGGCGACGCCGCGGGTGCAAACGCCGACATTTCTCTCATCACCACCCCGCCGCCGCAGATGGTCGCTAACATGAAAGTGGGCAAGATGGACGGCTTCTGCGTGGGCGAGCCATGGAACGGCAAAGCCATCGCCGAAGACATCGGCTTCACCGCGATCAACACTCAAGCCATCTGGAAAGATCATCCGGAAAAAGTCTGCGCCTTCACTGAAGAATTTGTGGCCAAGAACCCGAAGACCGTCAAAGCCATCCTCAAGGCGTTGCACGAAGCGAGCGTCTGGCTCGACGTCATGGCCAACCGCGAGGAGCAGGCCAAGATTGTTAGTGCGGCCACTTATATTAACTGCGAACCCGAGGTCATCCTAAGCCGCCTCCAAGGGAAATACATCATGGGTGACGGTCGCAAGTTCCGCGACCCAAACTACATGACCTTTAGCGATCGGAACTGCAATTATCCGCAACCGAAATACGCAGCTTGGTGGATGACGCAGCTGTGCCGTTGGGGCTTCACCGCCGATCTTTCCGAGAGCGCTACCGTCGTCAAACAAGTCATGCGCAACGACATCTACGAGGAAGCGATGAAAGAAATCGGCTTCGCTCACGGAGGCCTCGATGAGAAGCCGGAAACGTTGTTCGACGGCGTCACCTTCGATCCGAAGGGCGACCTCAATGCCTACGTGAACGGCTTCGCGGTCAAGAACCTGAAGGCTTGATCTAACAAACGCATGGACTTCATCAAACGCTTCAAGCTGGACAGCTTGCTTCTGCCTCTGATCGGGATCGCTTGTTTCTTGCTCCTCTGGCAGGTCATCGCCGGAAAGACGGTGACGACCAAAGTTGCGGACGAGTTTGGCGACATGGTTACCAAAAACGTGCGGACCGGCATTTCGCCCGATCTCCCCACTCCGGTGGCTGCGTGGAAGGCTAGCAAGACCTACATCATGGAGCCGTTTGCGAAGCGCGGAGAGCTGGATCGCGGCATTCTGGCGTTCACCACCCTCTCACTGGGGCTGGTGACGCAGGGCTACTTGATCGCGTTGATCATCGGCACACCGTTAGGGTTCTTCCTCGGGCTGTCGAAGACATTCACCAAGGCAGCGGACCCGATCATTCAGGTCTTGCGGCCGGTGTCGCCGCTCGCGTGGTTTCCGCTGGGGCTGGTGCTGTTTAGCTCGGTGAAAGTCATCGATGCGCAGCAAAAAACCATGTTTGGTGCGTCGGATGCCGCCGCCCTGTTCACCATCGCCGTCTGCGCCATGTGGCCCACGGTCATGAACACCGCCGTCGGAGTCCGCGCCATTCCGCAGGATTACCTCAACGTTGCCAAGGTGCTGAAGCTCTCCCGCACGAAGACGCTCTTCAAAGTCCTCATCCCCGCCACGCTGCCCTACATGTTCACCGGGTTCCGTCTCTCGCTGGGCATCGCCTGGCTGGTCATCGTCGCCGTGGAAATGCTCACCGGCCGCGCAGGCATCGGCGGCTTTCTCTGGCAGGAATACAACGCGGGCAGCTACTCGCGCATCATTCTCTGTATTCTAACCATCGGCATCGTCGGGTTGGTGCTCGACCGTGTGATGAGCCTCATCGAAGCGCGCTTCAAGTCTGTCTAACCTGATGTCTTTCCTTTCCGTCAAACAAGTCAGCAAAAGCTACGGACCCAAGTGGAACCGCAGCGAAGTGCTTTCTAACATTAACCTCGAGATCGAGGAAGGCGAGTTCGTCGCCATCATCGGCTACTCAGGTGCCGGCAAGACGACTCTCATGTCGCTCCTCGCCGGACTCATCGAACCCGACACCGGCGAGGTGCTGCTCGCTGGCAAGGAAATGCACGGCCCCGGCCCAGACCGTGGGATCGTTTTCCAAAACTACAGCCTGCTCCCGTGGCTGAGCGTTTACGAAAACATCGCCCTCGCCGTGGACCAGGTCTTCCCCACCTGGACGGCCGTAAAACGCCGCGATCACGTGGAGAAAGCCATCGCCACGGTCAATCTCACACCGGCCCGCAACAAAGTTCCTGGCGAACTCTCCGGCGGCATGCGCCAGCGCGTTTCCGTCGCCCGCACCTTTGCCATTAACCCGCGCATCCTCCTTCTCGACGAGCCGCTCAGCGCCCTCGACGCCCTCACCCGCGCCAATCTTCAGGACGAGATCAGCCGCCTCTGGCAGGAAGACAAAAAAACCGTCGTCCTCGTCACGAACGATCCCGACGAAGCCATCCTGCTAGCTGATCGCGTCATTCCGCTTACCGCCGGCCCGCGCGCGACATTGTTAGAATCGATCCCCGTAACCATCCCACGTCCCCGGGATCGCAAAACGGCCCTGGAGAGCTCCGACGCCAAACGCATCCGCCTGGAGATCATCGAAAGGCTGCAATCCTCCAAGAAACAAGCCTCTCAGGCGGTCGTTCGAAAGCTGATCCTCCCGAACATCGAACCCGAAGATCTCACGCGCAGCCGGGGTGTTCCGCTCTTCGGCGCGCGTCGCAAACCTCTGCGCAAGAATGAGGTCCAACCTGTGACCTTCAAAATCGAGTCATGAGCGCCTACGTCGAAATCTCCCAACTGGTGAAATCCTACCCGAAGCCCGGCGGCGGCGCTGCGGTCATCGTCAAAGACTTCAACCTCAAGATGTCCAAAGGCGAATTTGTCACCGTCATCGGGCATTCCGGCTGCGGAAAATCCACGCAGCTCATGATGCTGGCCGGCCTGAGTGAAGTCACCGAAGGCGTCATCGTTGTCGCAGGAAAAGAGATCGACGGCGCAGGCCCGGATCGTGGCATCGTTTTCCAATCTCCTTCCCTGCTCCCGTGGATGACGGCGAGAGAAAACGTGATGTTAGGAGTGAACCAGGCTTTCTACACCGCTGATAAAACAGAGCGCATTCAGATCACCGAATACTATCTAACCGTAGTCGGCCTCGGCGACGCCATGGATAAATATCCACGCGAACTTTCCCAAGGCATGCGCCAGCGGGTCGGCATCGCCCGCGCCTTCGCCCTAAAGCCCAAAATGCTCCTCCTTGACGAGCCTTTCGGCATGCTCGATTCCCTCACGCGCTATGAGCTTCAGCAAGTGCTGCTCGACCTCTGGCGCAAAGAGCAGATCACCGCCATGATGGTCACCCACGATGTGGATGAGGCCATTTTCCTCAGCGACCGGATCGTCATGATGACCGACGGCCCGGAAGCCACCATCGGCGACATTCTCGAAGTGAAGTTCCCTCGCCCGCGCAATCGGCGCGAGATCATGGAACATCCCGACTACTACCGCCTGCGCGAATACCTCATGGAGTTTCTCGAGGTGCGCGCGCACCACCGCGTGCCGTTTGCAACCTCCGCCAGTTGCGAAGCGTCTAACATCCACAGCACGGACTTCGCCTCCGCTGCCATTTTAATGAATGCCTAACCTTGCATTCCTTGAAACCACACAACAAACAAACCATGCAAAAACCATCTGTAAAAAAACTCAGAGGATTGCCAGAATTGCTCCTGGCAACCCTCCTTGCAACCGGAACGTCGGCCTTTGGCGGGGACATGACGCTCGCGACAACATCTAATAAAACCGTAGTGGAGCCCAAAAAGGAAGAGGCAAATCCCTTATCCTTCTATAATGGCGCGATCGTTTTCGACATTCAGGAACGCCTTCGCTTCGAAGCGCGGGAGAACAATTTCGACTACGATGATTCGATCGACACGGTCAACGACGACTCCTGGCTCCTCCAGCGGTTTCGCCTCGGCCTGGCCGTCAAACCGACCTCCTGGCTGAAGATCTACGCTCAGGTGCAGGACTCCCGCGAGGCTTACTCCGATCGCGCGGATTTCCCCGGCGTCCTCGGTGCGGAAGGTGACGACGCCTTCGATCTGCGCCAGGCCTATATCCAGATCGGCAACCCGAACGGCTTCAGCCTCACCGTGGGTCGCCAGATCCTCAGCTATGGAGACGAGCGGCTGGTCGGCGCTTTCGATTGGAATAACATCGCTCGCACGTTCGACGCAATGAAAGCGCGCTACGTGGCCCCTACCTGGTCCATCGACGCATTTGCCTCCACGGTCGTCGTGCCCGAGCGCGGTTCCTACAATCAATCCGACGCGTTCAACGGCAACGAAACCAAGCGCGAGCAGGTCTTTAGCGGCATCTACTTCAGCACCAGCGCGTGCACTTTCCAGACGACCGATCTTTATGTTTTTCATCTGCATGAAAACACCAATGCCAGCTATCTGCCGACCGCGGCGGGAAACACCGACTTCGCCACCTTCGGCTTCCGGATCAAATCCAAGCCCGGCGCATTTCACCGTCAGGTGGAAGAAACACCGGCCATGGATGGCAAGTCTCTAGCTGACGGCAAATCCGCTCCCGCTCCGGCTCCCAAAGCCGCGCCCAAAGCAGTAGGCTTTGACTACGACATGGAAGCGGCCTTCCAGACCGGCGAAGTGCGCGGCCAGGACCTCACCGCTTACGCTGTTCATGCGGGCATCGGCTTCACGTTCGACGCGGCCTGGAAGCCACGCCTCGGCATTGAGGGCAACCTCGGTTCCGGCGACAGAGACCCGCTCGATAGCGACTCGGAGACGTTCCAGAATCTCTTCCCGACCAACCACAAGTTCTATGGCTACATGGACACGTTCTCCTGGCAGAACATGCGGGAAGTCGCCGCGCAATTCAAACTGCAGCCGACGAAAACCCTCACCGTCCAATTCGACTATCACGCCTTCTGGCTCGATTCGACCGATGACGTGTGGTATCGCGCCAACGGCTCCACGGCCGTGCGTCCACTCACCCCGGCCTCCCGCGAAGCGGATAGCTATGCGGGTTCGGAAGCCGATCTCACCATCACCTGGAACGTAAAGAAATGGGCCTCCATTCAAGTGGGCTACAGCCATTTCTTTGCAGGTGATTACCTCAGCGATACCGGCGCCAGCGACGACGCCGACTTCGCCTTCGTGCAAACCACCTTCAACTTCTAACTAACCGCATTTCCTGGTTGTGGTCCGCTGCAAGCCGTGCGTGTGCCGGCCTCTACAGCGGGCCACATGACCAGAACGCCCCTTTTTCTAACATGACCGGTCTTCCCTCAATTCCTCCAGACGCCCCTTTTTCGCCAGAGCAACGCCTCTGGCTAAACGGCTTTCTAGCCGGATTGTTCTCCACGGGAAACACGGCCGCGGCTGCCCCTGCGATGACCGTCGCCCGCAAGCCGCTCCTCATCCTTTTCGGAAGCCAGACCGGCACCGCCGAAACCCTCGCGAAGCGGCTGGCCAAGGAAGCCGAGAGAAACGATCTCTCCCCACGCGCTCTGAGCATGGAGAAATATGCCAGCATCGACTGGGCTGCGGAAGAAAATCTCCTCATCATCACCAGCACCTACGGCGAAGGCGAACCTCCCGATAACGCGCTCGCCTTTTGGCAGCATCTCAACTCGGACGCCGCTCCGAAGCTTTCGCATCTCAAGTATTCCGTTCTGGCGCTGGGCGACTCTAATTACGCCGATTTCTGCAAGTTTGGCATCGACTGCGACGCGCGTCTGGAAGCTCTTGGTGCCCACCGCATTCTGCCCCGCGTCGATTGCGATCTGGAATACGAGAAACCCTCCGCCGCCTGGGCTGCAGCTGTTTTCTCGCATTTCGCGGCTGCACCCGTTCCACAATTGGAAAACGCCTCGCCTGAGTCTACTCCCATCGAACCGCTGGGCTCGAAGAAAAACCCCTATCCCGCACGGCTGCTTACCAACCGCTTGCTCAACGCGCCCGGCTCTGCCAAGGAAGTCCGCCATTTCGAGATCTCGCTGGAAAACTGCGAAGTTCCCTACGAAGCGGGCGACGCCTTGGGAGTCATCCCGCAAAATTGCCCGGAACTGGTTCAGGACATCCTCGACGCACTCGGCTGCGACGGAGAGGAAGCCGTTCCCCTCCCGGATGGCGGCGAGACTTCCCTGCGCATGGCTCTTCTGGAGAGCTACGAGATCACCAAACCCTCACCGGCTTTCCTAACCTACGCGGCGCAACATCATCTGGAGCTCGCCACCCTTTTGGAGCCCACGCGAAAAGACGATCTCCAGAAACATCTCTGGGGCCGCGAGATTATCGATTTCCTCACTGAGCCGATCCCGCTCGCGGAATTCATTCCCCTGCTAAAGAGACTCCAACCACGTCTCTATTCCATTTCTTCCAGCCCCAAGGCGCATCCGAAGGAAGTGCATCTCACCATTTCCTCCGTTCGCCACGACAGCCACAATCGTCCGCGCAAAGGCGTCTGCTCCACCTTCCTGGCCGACCGTTGCCACCCGCACATGCCGGTGCGCGTCTTCGTGCAAACGTCCCACGGCTTCCGCGTTCCGAGCGATCTAACCAAGCCCATCATCATGGTCGGACCTGGCACCGGCATCGCTCCCTTCCGCGCCTTTCTGCAGGAACGCCGCGCCACCGGAGCCACGGGGAAAAACTGGCTCTTCTTTGGCGATCAAAAACGCTCCATCGATTTCCTCTACGAGGAAGAGCTCACCACCATGCATGCGGAGGGACATCTCCACCGCCTCGATTTAGCGTTTTCCAGGGACCAGACGGAGAAGGTTTACGTGCAGACGCGCATGATGGCTGCCGGAGAGGAACTCTGGAGCTGGCTGGAATCCGGGGCGCATTTCTACGTCTGCGGCGACGCCAGTCGCATGGCCAAGGATGTCGATGCGACCCTGCACGCGATCGTGGAGAAATTCGGCGGAAAAACTCCTGAAGCCGCGCGCGAATACATCGGCCGGTTGAAAGCCGACAAACGCTACCAGCGCGACGTTTACTAACATCATGAGCACTCTTCCCATCTCCGAGGTCGCCGGACAGCCGCTCACCGGTGAGCAGACCCAGTATCTCACGGGTTTTTTCGCAGGCGCAGCCGCCCGCGGGTTGAAATTCGGCGACGTGGAGCCGGTCCCCGCCCCGGCCACGCGCGTGTCCCTCGATGATTTGATCCTCGAAGAACGCATCAAACGCGAGCTGCATCCGCTCGACGCCTATCCGGTGCTGCTGGAGCATGCGAGTGCTAACAAAGCGCCCGACAAGGAAGACCTCTTTCGTTTCAAGTGGAACGGCCTGTTTTTCCTCACGCCTAACAAAGAGGCTTACATGGCGCGGCTCCGCATTCCCGGCGGTGTCTTGCAGACGTATCAACTCCGCGAAATCGCCGCTGTGGCGAAGGAGCTCACCACCGGCTACATCCAGATCACCACACGGGCCAACCTGCAGATCCGCCTCATTCAGCCCAAGGACGCGCCCGCGGTGCTCACCCGCATCCAACATGTCGGGCTCCACACCCGCGGTTCGGGTGCGGATAACATTCGCAATCTCACGGCGAATCCCACCGCCGGAATTGACCCCGCCGAGTTGATCGATGTGCTGCCCTACTGCCGTGAAATGGGGCAGATCATCCTCAACGACCGCAGTTTCTACGATCTGCCGCGGAAGTTTAACATCGCCTACGACGGCGGCGGTCTCATCGGCACCGTCGAGGACACCAACGACATCGGCGCCAAGGCGGTGAAAGTAGGCGACGAGATCTTTTTCCGCATCGCGCTCGGCGGAGCCACAGGGCACAAGGCCTTCGCGCGAGATTCCGGGATTTTGGTCAAACCAGCCGAGCTGAACAAAGTCATCGCCGCGATGGTCCGCGTCTATATTGCCAACGGCAACCGGGGCGACCGAAAAAAGGCGCGCCTCAAGCATTTGTTAGAAACCTGGACGCTGGACCAGTTTATCGCGGAAACCGAGAAGCTTCTCGGCTACCCGCTCACGAAACAGCCGTTGGACGAGACGGCCATCCGCCACGCGAGCCAGGAACTCGCGCACACCCACGTCGGCGTCTATCCGCAGAAGCAGCCGGGGCTCCACTATGTCGGCGTGGCGATTCCCGTCGGCCTGATTAATCCGAAACAACTTCTGCGCGTGGCCGAGATCGCCGATCTTTACGGCAGCGGAGAGATCCGGCTGACGGTCTGGCAAAATTTCATCATTCCGAACGTGCCGGAAGCCTTCGTTTCCACGGTGAAGAAAGCCTTGAAGAAAATCGGCTTTGCCACGGAACAATCCCACGTGCGGAGCGGCCTTATCGCCTGCACCGGCAACAGCTACTGCAAGCTCGCTCAAGCTAACACAAAAGACGCCGCGACGGAACTCGCCGACTATCTCGATAAAAAAGTGAGGCTCGATCAGCCGGTGAATATCCACGTGACCGGCTGCCCCAACTCCTGCGCGCAACATTACATGGGCGACATCGGCCTGCTCGGCACCCGCATCAAGATCAACGGCGAGAGCATGGACGGGTATCACGTTTTCGTGGGCGGCGGCTTTGGCAAACATCAAGCCGTTGGACGCCAGGTGTTTGCGTCGCTTTCCCTGGAATCGCTCAAACGGACGGTGGAGAAAATGCTGCTCGTTTACCTGGCGCAACGGGAGCCGGGCGAGACGTTCCAGGCCTTCACCGCCCGGCACGATCTCAACACCCTGCAGGTGCTTTTCTCCTAACATGACAGAGACAAATCTCATTGATGAGTTGTTAGCAGAGCAGCAGTCGCTCACGGCGGTGGAGCGGTTTTCCCAGAAGCACGCCAACAGCCCTGGCCACTTGCAGGCGCGCTATTACAAAGATCTTATTCCGCTCAGCAAACCTCTCGAGGGCGAGCAATATGCCTTCGCCGTGGACCTGGATAAATGCACCGGCTGCAAGGCTTGCGTGAGCGCCTGCCACTCGCTCAACGGCCTCGATGAGGAGGAAGTTTGGCGCGACATTGGGCTGTTGCGCACGGCGGATGAGGGGAGTTCCTATCAACAGACGGTGACCACTGCGTGTCATCATTGTCTGGACCCGGCGTGTGCCGATGGGTGTCCGGTTTTGGCCTACGAAAAGGACCAGGAAACCGGGATTGTGCGGCATTTGGATGATCAATGCATCGGCTGCCAGTATTGCGTTTTGAAGTGCCCTTACGAAGTGCCGAAGTATAACAAGAAGCGCGGCATTGTTAGAAAATGCGACATGTGCCATCAGCGGCTGGCCGTTGGCGAAGCTCCTGCTTGTGTGCAGGCCTGCCCGAGTGGGGCGATCGCCATTCAGATCGTGGGTCAGGAGACGTTGCGTGCGCAGATTCAGCCAGGAGATCGGCTGCTGCCGGGGGCTTTTGATTCCAGCTACACGCGGCCGACGACGAATTATGCGAGTTCCCGGACCTTCCGCGGCCGACCGGCGGATGAGCATAAATTGCGGGTGGAACATGCGCACTGGCCGTTGGTGTTCATGCTGGTGTTTACCCAGGCGGCGGTGGGTTTGTTGTTGGTGAATGGTCTCTGGCTCGGGCAGGCCGCTGCAAATGTGGTGGCATTTGTTCTCCTGAATATCGGGCTCGGGTTGAGCGTTCTGCACCTTGGGCAGCCGCTGAAAGCGTGGAGAGCGTTTCTCGGCTGGAGAAAATCCTGGATGAGCCGCGAGATTATGGCGTTCTCCGCCTTCGCAGGAGTGGCCGCGGCGCTGACTGCGTCGGGCTATGTGACGCTGTTGCCGGTTCCAGACGTTGTAAAGGAGCTAGTGCCTCACGTCGTCCCGTTTCTGTTGGGCGCGACGATTGTTTCAGGCCTGGCGGCGGTCTTCACGTCGTGCATGATCTATGTGGATACCCGGCGGGCATTTTGGAGCATGCCTACGACTAGCCTGAAGTTCTATGGCACCGCCATTGGCTTAGGCCTCGCCGCTGCGGGTTTCTGGAATTCATCTTTCGCTCTTGCGGGCGCCGGGACGCTGATCGTCATGTTCCTAGCAGAGCTGTTCCTTCTCAAGAGTCCGGCGGTTTCTAAGCCGCGAGCCATTCTCTTCGGTCCGCTCCAGAAACTGCAGATCACAAGAGCCCTGCTCCTCGTTGCGGCCCTATGCACGTGGCAGTTTCCAGTGGCTGCGTTCGTCGCCCTTCTTCTGGCGCAAATCATTGAGCGCGGATGTTTCTTCATGGCTTCCGCCGCTCCGAAAATGGCGGGAGGCATATGAAGTTTGTTAGCAAACATCTCCGCGCTTGGGAAGGACCGCTCACATCGGAGCTCGTGCAGCATCCGGGCGAGTTTGGCTTGGGCAATATCCCCGCTTCGCTGAAGCCGGATGCGACTACGACCATCGTCTGCGGGTTCTGCTCGACGGGTTGTGGATTGAAGGTGCACCTGAAGGACGGTGTAGCGATCAATCTTTCTGCGGAACCGGATTATCCCGTAAACCTCGGCATGGCGTGTCCGAAAGGTTGGGAAGCGCTCACACCGTTGCGTTCACCGGATCGCGCGACTTCGCCGATGCTCAAGAACCCGGAGACCGGAGTGCAGGAGCCGGTTAGCTGGGGCCATGCAATGGATGTTTTCTGTTCCCGCTTCAAAGCTATTTTCGCGGAACATGGACCCGAATCGGTAGCCTGGATCGGCACCGGCCAAATGCCCTGTGAGGAGCTGGCGTTCCTCGGTGCACTGGGCAAGTTTGGGATGGGCATGATCCATGGAGACGGGAACACGCGGCAATGCATGGCCACGGCGGCGACCGCTTACAAGGAGTCGTTCGGCTTCGATGCGCCGCCGTTTACCTACTCGGATTTCGAGGAGAGCGACGTCATTGTTTTCGTTGGGGCCAACCCTTGCATCGCTCACCCGATCATGTGGCAGCGCGTGATGCGCAATCCGCATCATCCCGAGATCATTGTCATCGATCCTCGCACGACGGAGACGGCTATGGCTGCGACGCAGCATCTCGGCTTGCAGCCGAAGAGCGACCTCACCCTGCTCTACGGCATCGCGCGCTTGCTCGTGCAGAATGGATGGGTCGATCCCGCTTTCATCGCGTCG
>DASVRZ010000028.1:0-7930 GCA_036388355.1 Chthoniobacterales bacterium
ATCCCAGAGCCCTACGCGCAGGTCTGGAGAGATCAGCATGTCTTCGATCTCAGTGTTAGCAATTCCGAACCCAAGCGCCGCAATAACTACTCCCTGGCGAGTAACATGGAACTCGAGCGCACCCTGCGGTTCAACGTGCGCATCGCCACTCCGCCTCCCGGCCAGGACTGCCCTCCCGGCGTCGGTTCCAGCTACGTCTTCAACCTCAAGCCCGGCGACGTCGTTTCCGCCATCGGACCATTTGGCACCTTCCACATCAAGCCGACGCAGAAGGAGATGATCTACATCGGCGGCGGTGCAGGCATGGCTCCCTTGCGGTCGCACCTGTCCTACCTGCTGGAGACGCAGAAAACCGGACGCAAAGTCAGCTACTGGTATGGAGCGCGCTCCCGCCAGGAAATCTACTACGAGGACTATTTCGAATCGCTAGCTCGCGAAAACCCGAACTTCCAATTCCACCTGGCGCTCTCCTCCCCGCTCCCGACCGATGACTGGACCGGCCTCACCGGCTTCATCCACGAAGTCGTTCAGGACAATTATCTAAAAACGCACCAGAACCCGAACGCCGTCGAGTATTACCTCTGCGGCCCGCCAATGATGATCAAAGCCTGCACCAGAATGCTCGCGACGCTAGGCGTGGATGATAAGAACATAGCCTTCGACGAGTTCTAGCCGTCAACCACAGTAGAGGCAGCACAACGAAAAGCCGGAGCTTCACCGCTCCGGCTTTTTTTAGTGGTAGTACAGCGGTGACGTTCCGCCGGATGTCAGGGTTCTCAAGGGCAATGCCGCCTGCGGAGAAGCTGCTGAGGATCGATAAAGCTTCTCCATCAGGTGCATTGAGATCTACAGATGATGTCCCGCTTCGCAACGCGTGATGCAGCTCAGCACTTTAGGTATCTCATGAAACTCACCCGACGAACCTTTTTGAAGATGGGAGTTCCCGCCGCCGCGGCTGGACTGGGTGCCGCAGGTTACAGCACCTTGGTTGAGCCGCACCGGCTGTCATTGGAACGGGTGGCAACGCGCATTCCCCATCTGCCAGCAGCGCTGGAGGGGTTCCGCATCGCCGTGCTGAGCGACTTCCATCTGCATCCGTTTACGAAGATCGGGCTCGTGCAGGAAGCTGTGCGCCTGGCGAATTCGTTGAAGCCAGATCTAGCTGTTCTTCGAGGCGATTACGTCGATGCCACGGCGGACGCCATTCACGAGTTGGCTCCTGAACTGGCCAAGCTCAACGCGCGGCTCGGTATTTTCGGGGTGTTGGGTAATCACGATTACTGGGAAGGTGCCGAAATTGTCCGCAATGGACTTACCAAGGCTGGCATCCATGTGTTTGAGAACTCCGGCCTTTCGCTTCCTGTGGGTGGCGGCGAGCTGTTTTTGGCCGGTTTGGAGACCGTGTGGGGAGGGGGAAATCCGGACATTACACACGCCCTGGAGAATCGACGTGGGGACACTCCGACAATTCTGCTCATGCACGAACCGGATTACGCCGACATCGCCGCCGCAGATGGGCGGATCTCCTTGCAGTTGTCCGGACACAGTCATGGCGGCCAGGTTCGTCTGCCGTTTGTCGGTGCCCTGGAGCTGCCGAGCTGGGGACGAAACTATGATCACGGTCTCTACCGTGTGGGCGAGATGCAGCTTTACACGAATCGCGGTATCGGAGTGGTCGATATTCCCGTCAGGTTTAACTGCCCGCCAGAGGTGACGGAAATTACGCTGCATCGAGGTTAGTCGGAACGAGATGCACCATTTCCCTCTCCAGTTGAGCCTGAATTCCGGTCAAGAGCCTCTAGCTTCTGAACTCGTTCGCGGCCATCCGGTTGCACCACTTCTTGAGATCTTCACTTTGCAAGAGGGTGCCGTGCTTGGTTCACTATGGCCGCCGCATACGGTAATCTGGATTCGGCCTGCTTCTTGTCGTCCATTTTGGACCGCGCGCGCCTTTGCCGTAGCCGGTATCGAAACGCAGATCGGCTACCACTAGAAAGACGTGGCCTTTGTTAGCATAGACGGTAAACCATTTTCCTTCTCCACTCCGGCCATACTTGCGGAAACCGCGGGACGTCATCGTGCCGCGCAAGAGTCCCGCTTCGCGCAAAACGTACGATGTCGCTCCCGAACAGTCGTAACCAGTGTCCTCGTGACGCCGATGTCCGCCGCCGTATTTGTAGGGCAGCCCCGCGATCCGATTGCCAGCGGCAATTGCGCGATGAACGCTAGCCGGAGCCCGTGAAGGGGCAACGGCATATCCATCGACCAAAGTCGCGGAACGGCCTGGTCGGTAGTTATATTGATATGGCGGAGTGCTGGAGCACCCACCGAGGAGACACAGGCAGACCAGAAGCAGCGCCAACGATGTGAAGCTCAGGAAACGGGGATTCGGCACGCGCTGTTAGTAGCAGAGTTGCCGTCAATTCGCAACGGCTGAACTTTTTGAGGCCAGTTCCTGAGCCGAGTTGCACCTACTCCGCGGTGAGGGCGGCGCGGGAGTCGGCGAATTGGCTTTTTTCGATGAAGTAGTCGTAGCCGCCGGGGTAGCTCTTGATGGTGCCGTTGTTTACGTGGATGACGCGATTGGCGAGCTTGCGGATGAAGTGCACGTCGTGGCTGATGAAGACGAGCGTACCGGCGTAGGCTTCCAAGGCGAGGATGAGCGACTCGACGGTGTGGATGTCAAGGTGGGTCGTGGGCTCGTCCATCAACAGGAGGTTCGGCGGGTTGACGAGGAATTTGATGAGGTTCAGGCGGCTCTTTTCGCCGCCGCTGAGGACTTTGGTTTTCTTGTAGATGTCGTCTTTGCGGAAAAGGAAGGAGCCGAGGATGCCGCGCGCGTCGTCTTCGCGGAGTTCGCCGTTGCTGGCGAGGACTTCGTCGAGCACGGAGGCGTCGGGGTTGAGGGTGTCGGCGCGATACTGGGAGAAGTAGCCGATGACGGCGTTGTGGCCGAGGTTGCGGTTGCCCTTTTGGAATTCGAGGTTGCCGGCGAGGATCTTGAGCAGGGTGGATTTACCCGCGCCGTTCGGGCCGACGAGCACGGTGCGTTCGCCGCGTTCGATGGTGAGGTCGAGGCCGGTGTAAACTTTGTGTTCGCCGTAGGCCTGGTGGATGCCTTCGAGGGAGATGGCGCGTTGGCCTCCGCGCGGTGGTTCGGGAATGTGGAAGCGGAAAGGTTTTTTCGGCGGGAGCGGTTTCTCGATTTTCTCCATGCGCTCGATCTGCTTGATCTTGCTCTGGGCCTGGGACGCTTTGGAGGCGACCTGACGGAAGCGATCGTAGAACTCCTGGAGGTTTTCGATTTCCTTCTGCTGGTTTTTGTAGGCGGCGAGTTGCTGCTCGTAGGCGGCGTCGCGTTGCTGGAGGAAGGCGGTGTAGTTGCCGGTGTAGGGGATGAGCCGTTTGTCGGAAATGTCGTAGATTTTCTCCGCGAGATCGTCCATGAACTGGCGATCGTGGGAAATCATGAGGACGGCGCCGGAGTAGGATTTGAGGTGGTTCTGCAACCAGAGGAGGGAAACGAGGTCGAGGTGGTTGGTGGGCTCGTCGAGGAGAAGGAGGTCGGGCTCCATGCTGAGGAGGCGGGAAAGGTGGGCGCGCATGACCCAGCCGCCGGACATTTCGCGGGCAGGACGCTCGAAGTGTTCCTCTTTAAAGCCGAGGCCGCGGAGGAATTTCTTGGCTTTGGCTTCGATCTGCGGGTCGATTAGGGCTTCGTGTTTGGCGTGTGCTTCGAGGTAAGCGGGGCCATCCACGGTGCCGGCGGCTTCCAGCGTGGCGAGGGTTCTTTCGAGGCTTTGGATGTCTCCGGCGCGTCCGGTGGCGACTTCGAGGACGGTTTCGCTGCCGATGGGTTCGCTCTCCTGCGGGAGGTAGCCGATCATGGTCCATTCGTCGCGCTCGATGGTGCCGGAGTCAGCTTCGTTCTTGCCGAGGATGACGGAGATGAGGGTCGATTTACCGGCTCCGTTCGGACCAACCAAGGCGACGCGTTCGCCGTAGTTGACCTGGAGCGAGGCTTGTTCGAAAAGGGTGCGGCCTCCGACGGAGACTTTGAGATCGCGAATGGTGAGCATGGGACGCGGAAGATACGGGAGCGGCAGGAAAGTGGAAAGCTGAAAGCTGAAACAGGAAAGCTGAGACTTGGAAAGTAGTGCGGCGGTCAGGGTTTCTTTTTGAGGAGGTATTTAGCCAGGTCGAGCAAGCCCGCGTAGCGGAAATGCGGATCGGCGTAGTGCTCCATCACGTAGAAACAGAAGTAATAGGCCCGGCAGAAGGCCCAGGTGGAGATGGCAAAGAGGGCGAGTTGCCGCCAGGTGAACTCCGGGAAGAGCAGCAGGAAAGCGGCGAGCGCTCCTAACAGCAGGAAAAGCGCGCCTTTGAGCTTGAGCACGCGGGGAGAAGTGATGTCCATCCCGCTCCTGTAGCAGGGAATCAGAAAATCCGGAAGTGTGGTGCTATCTGTGCGCCTCTCAGTTTCGCTCCGCGCGTGGCGGGCGCAGGTAGAGCATGAGGCTCTCGAAATCGATGATTGCTCCATTTGCTGCCAGCAGATCGAGTCCGAGGATTCCCAATTCCCCGTCTCCCAGCGCACGATTTAACATTGGATCGTGCGTGGCTCCCACGGGTTGGCGCAGAGGCATTCCGGCGATGCTGAGTTGGTGTTCTTCAGGAGGGACCAGACGCACTTCCGCTGCGGTGCCGTTAAGCGAGCGTTGTTTCAGCTTGGTTTCTTCGGAACGCACACCGAACAGCTCGATATTTTCTCTCTTGAGCAAGGTGACAAACGCTCCCGTATCGACGAGCAGCGAGAAGGGGAACTTCCGCAGTTTGCATTCGACGTAATAGTGACCGTGACGCTGCTGCAACGGCACTGCGCGAAAGCCCGCCGCCCGAAGTGTCCCGGCGAGATCGACCTTCACATTGGGGTCCGTCTTGAAAAAGATCCGCCCGGATCCGCAGTCGAGCACGGCCTGATACAAATGCAGCACGTCGGCTCCTAACAATCCATGCAGCGTGCCGTTTTTGTAATCCGCGAAATGTTTGCCGGCGGGCATCACCATCATCGGCAAGCCTCCCAGCTTCATCTCGCCAATGCGAAAATCGCGCAGCCAAACGACGTCTGCCTTTCGTCCATTGAGAGTGCGTTGACGCGGGATCCGACGGTCGGGCGGCGGCTCGAGCTGGAACTTCTTCACCGACGCGCGGTCTATCGCGCTCAGCGCGGCTCCGGTATCGACGAGAAAGAGAATGGGCTCCCCTTCCAACCGGGCAGAAAGCGCGAGGCGATTCATTCCGCCGCGTTCGAGCGCCACCACGGAGTAGCCGGGGAGCTTCGGAGCGTCCTTCGGTTCTCCGGCTGCGAAACCCAACGAAAAAAGCGCCAGCCCGCACAAGAGAGGGGCGCGAAGCACTTTCATCGTTGCGCACGCGTTTAACGCAGCTCTTCGAGGGACACGACTAGCTGCCGGAAAGCGAACGCTTAACCGCTTCGATGACGTCCTCGACATCTTCGTCGCTGAGCGCAGGCGAGAGCGGCAGACTAGCGGTCTGGCTTCCGATGCGGAACGCGTGCGGGTAGTCAGACGGATTCCAACCGAAGGTTTCGCGGTAGTAAGGGTGCTCGGGCAGGCACTGATAGTGCACGCCCGTCCCGATATTTTGCTGCATCATGCGCATGAGAAACGCATCGCGACTGACTCCCGCGACCGCTTCATCGATGAGGATAGTATAAAGATGATAGGCGTGGCGCGTGTTAGCTTCTGGAGGAGCGGGGAGCGTGATGGGCAGATCAGCAAACGCTGTTTGGAAGCGCTGCCAGATTTCCTCGCGGCGCGTCCAATTGGTCTCAACCCGCCGCAACTGATGGATCCCTAGCGATGCGGCGATATCGGTCATGTTATATTTGAAACCCGCATCCACGACTTGGTAATGCTGGTAACCTTCGTCGCTATATCGTTTCCACGCGTCTTTGCTCATGCCATGGAGGCCGAGCACTTTGAGACGATCCGCACTCCCGGCGTCCGAGGTAAGAATCATGCCGCCCTCGCCAGTGGTTAGGTTTTTCGTGACGTAGAAACTGAAACAGCCAAAGCGTCCAAACGTGCCTGCGCAACGGCCGTGATACAGCGTCTCTATGGCGTGGGCGCAATCCTCAATGATCATGAGGTTCTTCTCCGCAGCGAGAGCGCACAGAGCGTCCATGTCGCAGGGACGGCCGGCGAAATGCACGGGGAGAACAGCCTTTGTCGCTGGGGTAATCTTCCGCGCAACATCTGCGGGGTCGATGTTCATCGTGACTGGATCCACATCAGCAACGACCGGCGTGGCGCCCGCGTGGATGATGGCGTTGACCGTGGAGCAAAAGGTGAGCGCGGTCGTGATCACTTCATCGCCCGGACCAACGCCGCTGGCGATCAAGCTTAGATGAAGGGCGGCGGTGCAGGAGTTAACAGCCACCGCCGTGCCTTGCCCGCCTTTGTAGGCAACGAAATCCGACTGAAATTGGAAGACCTTTGGCCCTGTGCCGATCCAACCGGAATCCAGGCACCGCTGCACCTCGTCTTTTTCTTCCTGTAAAATGGCGGGCGCTCCGTAAACGAGGAAACGCTCTTTAGTGCGGACAGGCGGCTTCATAGGGAGAGCACCGAAACCATCGGTGGGAGAAATTGATGCATCATAGATTCTTTTGTTTTTCCGAAATGTTGCCGGAGCACGCCGACCAGCGCGCGGCCTACGCCACCGCATTGATTCAGCAAATTTCCGATCGTCGCCTTGAGACTAGGCTGAATGCTTAAAGCCTTGTTGAAGAAATCCGCTGCGTCGCTGTGGCGTCCCGCAGTTAGCAGGCTGAAAGCATGGCTGGTATAAATGCCCGCGACCTGCGCATGGGTGCGGCTGCGGAGCGGCTCGGGGAGCGGATCTTTCAACAGCTGGGCGCACCAGAAAATCTGGCCGTCGCTAATATAGCCGCTCATGGCGGGGTTGCCGATCATGTTGCCATCATGCACCCGGTAGCTAGCCAGCCGCTCGGAGACATAGTAGGCGGGATGACCGGTGAGGTAGCATTGATAAAACATCCAGCCGCAGGCAAATCCCTGAGCGCGTTTTTCGATGAACTCGGGTGGCACCAGCGCAGTCCGCAGCAGCGAGCAACTAATATGCAGGCTGCGATGGATCACCGTTGCTTCACCGAAATCGGAACAGCGCCCGGTGGTTAGCTGCGCCCGTCCGTGTCTCTGGGCGGTGACCTCCGTCGCCTCCTCCAGCACCTTGCCTTCACCATCGATGACCCAGTGGTCGCAGAAGCTAACAATCAGTTCCTCGTCCGCGAGCATGGGAGCGAGCAGCTTTTCGATGCAATCGGGTGCAAGCAAGTCGTCGTCGTTGAGCAGGCAGAAATAGGGAGTTTTTACCAACTCAAGGCCAGCGCGCCAATTGGCAGCCATTCCGACGTTTTGCGGGTGACGCACGGAGGAAAACCGCGGGTCGGAGGCAAACTTGGCGACTACTTCAGGCGTCGTATCGCTGCTCGCGTCATCCAGGACGATCAACTGCACGGGTTGATGCGTCTGATTCAGGACCGAGTGAATGGTTTCCCGGAGATAATCGGCTCGGTTCCAGGTTGGGATGAAAACGGTGACTGCTGGGTTCGTCATAAGAGTTCAATAGCAAAAAGAATGCCTCGTTGGAGAAGATTAGCCTTCGGAGGGAAGGTTGCGGAAAAAGAGCCACGGAAACGGACAGCTGCTGACATGAAGCAGAATGAGTCGGGGAGTTTGGGCCGCCATGCGCGGAGGGTAAATGGGGAGGTGGGGGGTGTCAACGGACGCAGACGATTTCTCCTTGGAAGACGGAGGTTGAACCAGTCGGTTTTTTGCGGGAAAATCGGATCATCTTCTGCCGGGAAAGTCCTTCGATACCATGA
>DASVRZ010000029.1:0-36365 GCA_036388355.1 Chthoniobacterales bacterium
GGCGGCTTGCTCGGCAACGGTGAGTTCAGGGAGCACGCGCTCAATTTCAATGCCGAAGAAGTCCTCGAGCCGCACTGCCAACGCTTCCGTTTCGGGAAAGAGAAGTCCGGTGTCGAGGGTGAAGACGGGCAACTTCAGCCCGGCTTGGACAGCGAGATCGATGATGACGAGACCAGCGCCTTGGAAACTGGTGCCGATTCCGACGCGTTCGGGGAAATGTTCCGCCGCCCACTGCAGCATCTCGAGGGGATGCGCAGTTTCGAATTTCTCCGCCTGCTCATGAATGGCAGCGGGAGAAAATTGGGTGAGAAGAGACATTGTCTATCGGGAATCAGGGAATTGGAGTGTAGCTCTTTTGCTTGAACCTGCAACGCAATATTTATCGCTGTATCCGGGCCGCGAGTTCGATGGCCTCGTCGTAGTAACCTTCAAGCCGGGAGATCTGCGCGGACTGCTCAAAGTTCTCGCCCACCGACGCTGCCGCCAGCCGGCCCATCTCCATCCGGCGCGGGAAATCCTCAGCGAGCTCCAGCATCGCGGTGGCCAATGATTCTGCGTTGCGCTCCGGCACGAGGAGACCGGTTCTTCCATTCTCCACCGCTTCCGGAATTCCCCCGTGGAGGGTGGAAACGATCGGCAGACCGGTGGCCATGGCTTCGAGGAGCGAATTCGGAACGCCCTCTTGATCTGACTTCGAAGTGATCTCGCTCGGATGAACGAAGATGTCCGACGCCGAATACCAGTCGCGCAACGACGGCTGATCCAAGAATCCGACAAACTGCACGTAGGGAGCAAGGCCCAACCGGGCAACAAGGCTGGAGAGCTCGTCTTTCAGCGGACCTTCACCAGCAATGACCAGGCTGCTGCCGGAGAGCTGCCGTCGGATGGAAGCAAACGCTTCGATGGTGGTTCGCAGCCCTTTCTTCTCAATCAGCCGACAGGCTTGGATAAAGCGGACGGGAGACGCTGTGCGAGATGAGCGGTCAACAAAGGGAAGCTGATCCAGAGGAATGCCGGTGCGGTTGATTCGAATCTTCGCGGGAGGACATCCGAGATCCCTCAGCCGCTGCGCCAGAGAGTCGGAACGCGCCAGCACCAGAGTGATGACTTGTAATAGTTTCTTGAGTTGATCCAGATACCCAGGACGCTCCTCCCTCGGCATCACGTCAGCGCCATGAAACGAGACGACCGTTGGCAGCTTAGTGCGCTCCAAGTAGGGCAAAAGGTGAACTCCGGTGTGCCCGAAATAGACGTGCAGTAGATCCGGACGAATTGCCTGAAGGGCGTCGTCCAGGACGCCGTATTCACCCCGATAAAAAAACGGTGCCTCCTTGCGGATGTATTTGGAGGTGAACCGGTTGTAGAACTTTACACGCGGCTTCTGTAGTTCAGTGACGTTGTCAAAAGCAAAGCCCTCCTGTTGACGTGTCTTCGTTAAAACGACGTTCTCGTAGCGCTTCAGCCCCGTCACCTGCCGGTAGATGTGCAACATCTCCGGTTTCAAGAAGATAGTGCAGTAGCTCGCGACCTTCGGCATGACTTCCGACCGAATCAGTCTTGAAGAATGAGCTCGCCGAGACGCTTCTTCAACTCCTCGATTCCTTCAAATTTGTCAGCAGAAATTGCGATGATTTCCGGCTTCGGATAGCGGATGCGGAATATGCGCAGGTTCTCCTCGGCCTCGGGAAGATCCATCTTGTTGGCGATGACCAGCCACTGGCGTTGCGCGAGCGTCGGATCGTAAAGCACCACTTCTTCACGGAGCCGTGCCAGGTCATCAAAAGGATTGCGCCCTTCGCTGCCCGCCATGTCGATGACAAATAAGAGGAGCTTACAACGGACTACGTGGCGCAAGAAGTCATGTCCAAGACCGACGTTGCGGTGCGCCCCTTCGATGAGCCCGGGGATATCCGCAACGGTGAAGCGGCCAAACGGCGGAACATCGACCACACCGATCATCGGAGTCAACGTGGTGAAAGGATAAGGCGCGATCTTCGGATGAGCCGCTGAGATCTGGCTAATCAGCGTGGATTTCCCGGCGTTGGGATAGCCAACAAGACCAGCATCCGCGATTTTGCGGAGCTCGAAATAGAAGTATCCGCGTTCTCCCTCGGTGCCTTCGGTGTATTCCGTAGGCACGCGGTTGGTGGAGCTCTTAAAGTGGATGTTCCCCTTCCCGCCTTTGCCTCCCTGGCAAAGGACGAATTCCTGACCGGACTCGGTAAGATCAACAACGAGTTCGAGGTCCTCTGTGGAGAGGCCTTTCTTCTGGAGCGGTTTTTCAACCGGCTCTGCGTCTTCGTCTTCGTCCTCAAAGCCGGTCTTCGGCACGGGAATCAATCTTTCCGGCACGCGGTAAATCGCCGTTCCAACTGGCACGAGAGCAATCTTGTCCTCTGCAGATTTGCCGGATTTCTGACGACCGGAGCCACCTTTGCCGCTCATCGCCTTGATCTTCGGATCGTAATAAAAGGAAACGAGGTTATCGACCTGGTCGCTGGCTCGAAGAATGACACTGCCGCCTCGGCCCCCATCGCCGCCATCGGGACCGCCGCGCGGGATAAACTTCTCGCGGCGGAAGGAAACGGACCCCCGGCCACCGTCACCTGCCTCGGCATAAATTCGAATTTGATCTACAAACATAATTTTCCCGATCTGCGCCGGGTGACGACTATAGCCGAGTTCCGGAAGCCGCGTCAAAGTTTCATCCGCTTCAATTCATGCGGCGACGCAATGAGGGTGAGCGGCTTCCGATTGACCCCGCCAGTCGCAGCCTATAACAAAGCGAGCATGATGTTTCCTCCCCGCCCCAACTTTTCCGTCCGGCTGCTGCTTGCTTTGTGTCTGGCACCGCTTTTTTCCCATGCAGGCACCGTCGAGAAGATCGAATACAACAGCGTGGACGCATATCGGATCACGGATGGCAAAACGGAGGCGGTCGTGGTGCCGTCCTTCTCCGGGCGCATCATGCGCTACGGCGCCGTTGGCGGGGCAAACTGGATGTGGAATTCGCCAGCGGAAAAGCTCACCGGCAAGGGATACCAAAACTATGGCGGCGACAAAACCTTCGCTGGACCGCATCCGTTTTGGGGCGCATTTGAGTCCGTTTGGCCCCCTGACCCGACTTGGGATGGCCCTGCGCACGTGGCGGAAGTTCTGCCCGAAGGACGGCTGAAGACGACCGGAAACATTTGGCGCGGCTTCGGTGTGCGCATCATCCGGGAGTTTTCCTACAGTGCTGCCGGCGAACTCGTGGTGACGCAAACCATCGATAAAGTGGAAGGGGAACCCCGCCAATTGGCTGTTTGGCCCGTCACGCAAACTGCACCGCCAGACGCAGTTTATATCCCGCTCAACCCAAATTCGGCTTACACCCGCGGATACCATCCCTTTGGTGGTCTGCCGGCAAGTGCCCAAGTGGAGACGTTGGCCGGAACGACTTCGGAAGGCAGTGAGCCAGGCTCCCGGTCGCGGCTTTTGAAGATCACCCCGACGGTCGGCACCGGCTATAAATTGGGCACCGATTCCTTGGTCGCCTCCATCGCAGCTGTGAAGGGCGATGCCATGTTTCTGCAGCGCGGCGAGAAGCTGAAAGGGCAATATCCAGACGGAGCCGAGGGTTCAGGAATGTCCGTGGAGTTCTACAACCACTGGGACAAGGCGCCCAACCACTTCGTGGAGCTGGAGCTGCTCTCCGCCCTTAAAACTCTGAAGGTGGGAGGTTCTCTCACCTTCACTAGCCGGTGGAGTTTGCACAACCTTCCATCTGATCCGCAGGAAAAGCTGAAGACCATCGAGATTCTCTTAAACGAACAGCCGAAATAATAATACGGCCCGTCTTTGACGAGCTTGGTCTCGCTAGAAGGATGCCGAGGCCGCCTGATGATTAATCATCAGCGGTTCTGGCTTTTACGTCAGCAGTTCGGCGTAAAGATCGCGGGTCTGTGCGGCGATGGCTGACCAACTGAATTTTTCCAACGCGCGCAGGCGTCCGGCTTTACCCATGCGTTCGCGCTTGTCTGGGTCCTTCATCAGCTCGTTGATCGGCGCGGCGAGGTCGCGTGCGAATTGATCGGGATTCACGGGCTCAAAAGGGCTCGATGTCATCTGCTCCAGCGGCACGAGATAACCGGTTTCCCCGTGCACGACGACTTCCTTGATGCCGCCTACGGCGCTCGCGACCACCGCTGTTTCGCAAGCCATGGCTTCCAGGTTGATGATGCCGAATGGCTCGTAAATGGACGGACAACAAAACACAGCCGCATTGGCATAGAGCTGGATCGCTTCGGGTTTGCTGACCATGTCTTCGATCCAGAAGATTTCGCTCCGGACAGCCTGTGCCGCAGCTACGGCAGCCTTCATTTCCGCAGCGATCTCCGGCGTATCGGGCGCACCTGCGCAGAGGACGATTTGGAAACCGGGATCGAGATATTTGATGGCGTTCACCAGGTGGACGATGCCCTTTTGGCGTGCGATGCGGCCCACAAACAGGAGGTAAGGACGCGCCGGATCGATTCCAAACTTCGCCAGCGCGTCAGTCGGCTGCTGCGGGTGATATTGGTCCGGCTGGATGCCGTTGTAGATGATGCGAATCTTGCTTTCATCCACGTCGAAAAGGTCGAGAACGTCCCGTTTGGTTTCCTCGGAAACAGCGACGATGGCGTCGGCCATTTCGATCGTGGTCCGCTCCAGCCAGAGCGAAAAGTCGTAGCCATGCCCGAGCTGCTCGCGTTTCCACGGCCGCAGCGGTTCCAGGGAATGGATGGTCACAACGAGCGGCAAGCCGTAGCAAAGCTTTGCGAGAATGCCGCCAAAATGGCTATACCACGTGTGGCAATGCACCACGTCGGCATCGATGTTCATGGTGTTGAAATCGGTGCAGCGGCGGATCGCGCCGAAGACGGATTTCAGACTCGCCGGACTCGTGAAGTCAGCCGCGTCGAGGGAGAAACCCTGCACCGCGAGCTTCGGATCATCGCTTTTTTGCTCGCCGAAACAACGCACCTCCACGTTGAGCAGTTTCGCCAATTCCTGACTGAGATAATCCACGTGAACACCGGCGCCACCATAGATGTTGGGAGGAAATTCGTTGGTGAGCAGGAGGGCTTTCATCCGTGCATCCTGAGCGGAAAGCCGGAAGCCTGACAAGAGGGAAGCGTCCTACCTCGGCTCAGACCGGCCAAAGACCAGAGCCGCCCAGCCGACGAGCAGGGCGAGACCGCCGATCGGCGTGATATGGGCCAGCGTTTTGATGCCGGAAAGCGAATAGCCATAGAGCGAGCCGCTAAATAGCAGCAACCCTATGAAAAATGCCCACCACGCGATCTTCTGGCTGGCATATTCCCGACTGATCACCAGAAGCACGACGGCGTGGACCATGTGATAGAAGGACGCGGTGTTCCAGGTCTTCCCCATGTCGAGCGCGGTGAGATGCGCCTGAAAGAGATGCGCGCCGAAAGCACCCAAGGCGACTCCGAGGAAACCGAGAACGGCGGCGATGCGATAGGCAGTGGTCGATTTCATGTTGGTCAAGCGGGGACGCCAAAGATAGGAGTGCTGAATGGTTTTTCGAGGTTTATTTGTGCTGGCGATGGCGCTTTGCCCGGCAGTTTGGGGGAATGATGCGGGCCCCTCCCCGGCGGCGGCTCAAGCCTCCAAAGCCGCACCAACCACAGGAAAAGCGGCGGCCGAGAAAGCCCTGACGCGGGCGCGGAAAGCGGTTGCGGCAGAACCGCAGAATGCGCGGGCTCATGTCGATCTCGCTATCGCCCTCGGAAAAATGACGGACTTCACCGACAACCGCACCAAGATGGCTTATGCCCGGGAGATCCGCTCGGAAGCCGAAACCGCTCTGCGCCTCGACCCGAAGAACTTCGAGGCCTGTCTCATCCTGGGCAAATGGCACGACGGCATGACGCGGCTCAACCCTGTCCTCAAAGCCATCGCCGGCACGCTCTACGGGAAATTTCCCCCAGCCTCAGTCTCCGAAGCGGAAACCTACCTCCGCCGCGCCGCAGCTCTAGCGCCAGAAAACCTCCCGGCGCACGCGGAGCTCGCCTCTTTCCTCGAACATCACGGGCGGGAGAAAGAAGCGCGACCCGAATGGGAGAGAGTCCTCCAACTGCCGCCGCAAGACCCGGAAGATCGCGCCTTTCAGCTCCGCGCCCGGGCTGCCCTGCGCTGAGGGAGGCGCAAATTATTCCATGCGGGTCGTCCCTGAGTGGAGTCTAGTAGAACGACGATGACGCACCTGACTTTTGGACTAATCGCCGCCCTTTCTTCGCTCACTCTGGACGTAGGGTCGTTCTCCACCGACCGGGTGAAAGTGCAACTGGGCCGCGCGAGCCTGCTAGCGGAAGCACCGGAGCCCGTCCGGGAGGCGGTCCAAGCCGCAAACCGGATCGTCGGCAAGCCTTACAAGCCCGCTGGCGGACATGGCAAACTCGAGGACGACGGCTACGATTGCTCCGGCGCGACTTCCTACGTGTTGAGTTCGGCCGGGTTGTTGGAAGGCGCACGCTCCTCGTCGGGTTTCATTGAATATGGCGAGCCCGGCACCGGGGAATGGATCACGGTCTATGCCAGATCGGGCCACGTGTTTTTGGTGATCGCCGATGCGCGGTTCGACACAACCGACCATGCGAACGTCGGCCCCGGCTGGCGCGAAGCCACGCGGAAGACGGAGAAAACCCTCACCGACAAAGGCTTCATCGCGCGTCATCCCAAAGGTCTCTGACTCGCCGATGAACATCTATCAAGATCCGACCTTCGACATGGCGTCGGAGCAATTCCGCATCATCGCGGACTTTCTGAATTTAGATCCGCAGGCGCGGGCGCGAATGTTGTATCCGAAACGGAGCCTCATCGTCACGCTGCCCATTCACATGGACGACGGGCGGACGGAAGTCTTCCAAGGATTCCGCTGCCAGCATCATTTGTCGCTCGGCCCGACCAAGGGCGGCGTGCGGTTTCATCCGTCGGTGACGCTCGGGGAAGTCGCCGCTCTCTCGATGTGGATGAGCTGGAAATGCGCGCTGACCGGTTTGCCATACGGCGGAGCCAAAGGCGGTGTGGCGGTCGATCCGCGGAAGCTCAGCCTGCGCGAGCTGGAGGCGCTTTCCCGCCGTTACATGCAGGAGATGACCTCTTTTGTCGGGCCGCAAACCGACATTATCGGCCCCGACATGGGCACGAACGAGCAGGTGATGGCCTGGTTCATGGACACCTATTCCGTCCACATGGGTCATGCCGTGCCGGAGATCGTGACTGGCAAACCCATTTCCATCGGAGGCACTGCCGGCCGTCGCGAAGCCACCGGGCGCGGCGTCGCCTATCTGGTCGAGCGCGCGTTGAACGTCCTCAAACTGGAAGCTCAAGATCGGACGGTCGTTGTTCAAGGTTACGGGAACGTCGGAGCAGTCGCCGCAGCCTCGCTGGCTCTGAAAGCCGGCATGAAAATCATCGCGGTGAGCGACGCTTACGCCGCGTTCTACAATCCTCAAGGCATCGACGTCCTCAAGGCGGACGCCCACGTCGCGGCCTTTGGCGATCTCCGCGGGTTCACCGAAGCTGAGGCCATCGACCCGCAGAAAATGCTCGAGCTTCCCTGCGATGTTCTCATCCCGGCGGCCATTAGCAGTGTAATCACCGGGGAAAACGCTGGCCGCCTCCAGTGCCGCATTCTCGCTGAGGGCGCCAACGGCCCAACCACTCCGGAAGCCGATCTCGTGCTCGCGCAACGGCCGGAGATTTTCGTGATCCCCGACATTCTCTGCAACGCAGGCGGCGTTATCGTTTCCTACTTCGAATGGGTGCAGAGCCTGCAGTATTTCTTTTGGAACGAGAGCGAGGTCACCGATAAATTGTTCCGCATTCTCGAAACTGCCTTCACGCAGGTCATCAAACGGGCACGCGACGAAAAACTTTCCCACCGCATGGCTGCCATGGCGATTGGCGTCGAGAGAGTCGCGCGGGCAAAAACGGTGCGCGGGCTTTTCCCGTAAGGGCAGCCGCTAGAAGAAGTCGCCTGGATCTTTGCCGATCGCGCGGATCGAGCATCCCGAAATCACCGGCAGCTCCAGAGCCTTCGCGGCTTGCATCAACTCCGCGCTGCTCGTACCCGGATTCAGCCAGATCTGGGTGGCGCCCGCGTTTTTCAGCGCCGGCAGCAATTCCAGCCCCACTTGAGGCGGCACATACAGGCTGATCCAATCCAGCGGCTGCGGCACATCGGCTATGGAAGCGAAGACGGGCAATCCCGCGATCTCCGTTTCCTTGGGATTCACCGGATGGACCGTCCAGCCCGCGTCCAGAAAAGCTAGCACGGCGGCATGGCCGTATTTCCGCACGTCGTTGGAAGCACCGATGATCGCTATGGATGACATCCGCTAGACTCGGAGCATTTCTCCCGCACCGCAACTGCAGGAGGCGGAAGAAATCAGGCATCCTTTCTTGCCAAGCGGATCGGCCCTTACTATCAACGCCTGAGAATTACCCTGACCTTATGCCGGAAACACTCACCACCCTCAATAACGCGGCTGCCAGCTTTTCCAACTTTGTTTGGGGACCGTGGCTCATCGTCCTGCTTTTCGGCACGCATCTTTTCCTAACTGTCCGCACGGGTTTCGTGCAGAAGCATTTGCTCCGCGGCATCAAGCTGTCCTTCAGCAGAGACAAGGAAGGCAAAGGCGACATCTCGCAATTTGGCGCGCTCATGACCGCCCTCGCGGCGACCATCGGCACGGGTAACATTATCGGGGTCGCTGGAGCCGTTGCGGTTGGCGGACCGGGCGCTGTTTGCTGGATGTGGATGACCGGCATTTTCGGCATTGCGACCAAATACTCCGAAGCGCTGCTTGCGGTGAAATATCGCGTGCAGATGCCCGATGGCACCATGGCCGGCGGCCCGATGTATGTGCTGGAGCGTGGTCTGAAAATGAAATGGCTGGGTGTGCTTTTTGCCATCTTCACGGCGTTCGCAGCGTTCGGCATCGGCAACATGACGCAGGCCAACAGCATCGTCGCCAATCTCCAGGGAGTGCTCGCGCAGCATCAGATTGGCGTCAGCATGTCTCCGGGAACGATTGCTTCCATCATCGGCTTCATCATGGCCGCACTGACCGCAGCCGTTGTTTTGGGCGGAGTCAAATCCATCTCGAAAGTGTGCGAAGTGCTCGTTCCTTTCATGGCGCTGTTCTACATCGCCGGCTGCATTTTGCTGATGATTCATTACGGCTCGGAAGTGCCGAATGCGATCAAGCTCATCTTCACGAGCGCGTTTTCCACGCAGGCTGCAGTCGGCGGATTCCTTGGTGCGACGCTGAAGCAAATCGCTCAAGCTGGCATTGCGCGCGGCTTGTTTTCAAACGAATCCGGTCTCGGCAGTGCGCCGATTGTTGCGGCCGCCGCACAGACGAAAAACGCAATTCGCCAGGCGCTCGTTTCGTCCACTGGCACTTTTTGGGATACAGTCGTCATCTGCATGCTCACCGGCATTGTCCTCGTCGCCTCGGGCCGCTGGGATGACGGCCTCAGCAAATCAGTGATGACTCAAAGCGCGTTCGGCGATCTCCACACCTTCGGGCCGATCATCCTGACGGTCGCTCTGTTGACCTTCGTCTTTTCCACGATTCTCGGTTGGAACTACTACGGCGAAAAAGCGGTCGAATACCTCTTCGGCAGCCGCGCGATTAAACCTTACCGGGTTCTCTGGGTCATCGCCGTTTATTTCGGCTGTGTCCTTCCTAACAACTTCGTTTGGGATCTCGCGGACGGCCTGAATGGCCTGATGGCAATCCCCAACTTGATCGCGCTCATCCTTCTCAGCGGCGTGATTGCTGCGGAGACCAAAGCGAACAAAGCCGAGCTTACCGGCAAGGAATAACCCCGGCGACATCAGCGCAGTTTTCCACCATGCCTGATCAATCGAAAGAACAATGGAGCTCCCGCTGGGGAGTGATCATGGCGGTGGCGGGCAGCGCAATCGGGTTGGGAAACTTTCTCCGTTTTCCCGGTCAGGTCGCACAATACGGAGGCGCTTACATGATCGCCTATTTCATCGCGCTGCTGCTCCTCGGCCTTCCGATTGGCTGGGCGGAATGGACCATGGGGCGCATGGGCGGATTGCGCGGATATCACGGCGCGCCCGGAATCTTGCAAGCGCTGGGGCAACGCCGCGGCTGGCTGGGCATCGGCGTGGTTGGTGTGATCGTGCCGGTCGTCATTTATATGTATTACGTTTATATCGAGGCGTGGTGCCTCGGTTACGCGATCGATTTTTTCCGTGGCGCGATGCACTTCCAGACGGTGGAAGAAAGCAGCACGCACTGGAAGAATTACATCGGACTGAACGCTGACGGCGCAGCTTTTCAACTCGGCACGCACAGCGTCGGCCCGGTGTTGCTCTTCGTTTTCCTGCTGAATTTTTCGCTCATCTACCGCGGCATTTCGCGCGGCATCGAGAAGTTCTGCAACTTCGCCATGCCCACGCTGATCGTCATGGCGCTGATCATTCTCGTCCGCGTCTTCACTTTGGGCACTCCCGACCCGGCCAAGCCAGAGCAGAGCGTAAACAATGGCCTCGGCTACATGTGGAATCCCACCAAGACCGTGCTGGAAACGCAGGCGCCCGACAACTCGTGGACGCGCAATCAGGAACTCTTCGGCGCACCTGCGATCAGTGCCGCGAAAGCCACGCTCTCCCCTACCCAACGCGTTCGGGAAATCTCCATGTTGGAACAACTCCTCAACCCGCAGATGTGGATCTCTGCCGCCGGCCAGATCTTCTTTTCCCTCTCCGTTGGCTTCGGCGTGATCATCAACTACGCGAGTTATCTCCGGCGCAAAGACGATGTGGTGCTCAGCGGACTTTCAGCCGTAAGCGCGAACGAATTTGCCGAAGTGTCGCTCGGCGGACTCATCACCATTCCGGCAGCGGTCGCCTTTCTCGGAGTGATGGGCGTGGCGGGCATGGGGACTTTCGGTCTCGGATTCAACGTGCTTCCGATGGTCTTCGCGTCGATGCCTTTCGGGCAGTTTTTCGGCGGACTGTTTTTCTTTCTGCTCTTCCTCGCAGCCATTACGAGCAGCATCTCCATGCTCCAGCCGGGCATCGCATTTCTTGAGGAAGCTTGCGGCATTGGGAGAAAACAATCCGTCAGTATTCTCGGCTGCCTCACTGCGGTGGGCGCGCTCTTTGTCGTCTATTTCAGCAAAGATGTTAAGGCCTTGGACACCCTCGATTTTTGGGTGGGCACGGTGCTGATCTATGTGCTCGCCACCTGGCAGATCCTGCTTTTTGGCTGGGTCATCGGGATCGAGAATGGACTCGCCGCAGCCAAGGAAGGCGCGGCCATCCGCATTCCTCGCGTGTTCGGTTTCATTATGAAATATGTCAGCCCGCTGTTTCTGATCGCCGTCTTCACCTACTGGATGGTTCGGGATGTCGTCGGCTTCCAAGGCGCCGGACTTCCGCTGAAATCCAGCGCTTACATCACTGATCTCGGCGGCGGCGCTGGTCCGGTTCCGCTGCTCTCCATCGGGCTCATTCTCCTCGTGAGCACCTTGTTTCTCGTCATCGCCTACCGGTCGAAACGCTACCGCACTCCATGACCACTTCCGGCCTCCTCATTCTGATCCTCTCCGTCGGCTCTGTCACGGGCCTCCTCGCTTGGTGCATCTGGAAACTCCTCACTGCACCCGCCGCCACAGACGACACCAGCACTACAGATTTGCAATAACCGGAATTCAACAAGGGGCCGAATCATGCCGGCCGCAAAGTGAATTCCTCCGGTGACAAATCAGCCCCGGGCCACTCTTGGAAGCAGCGTTTCTTGCGACATCAGCGCGCCGCAACGGGACGGGCAGTTGCCAGAGACCACCGTCGTCCAACTCTCGGCGAGCCATCGTTAGTCCTTGCGAGCGGCCGAACACCCGCTGACAAACCCGCCTCAAGCGCGGCCCAGCGCCGGAGACGTTATCGTGCGGCGCGGTTGCCCAGCAGCTTCTTCAAGAACGCCAAACTGCGCTCGGCCTGATCAATGGTACCGCACTCGACGCTGAGGCAGATCTCGCGGTCGAGCGGGTCGAGGATCGTGAGCACCTTGTCCCAATCCACCACGCCCTCACCGCAGGCGCAGCCGACGGGCGTGCCGCTGACCTTGCCGCGCTCGGCCTCGCCCTGAGCTAACGCGATGTCTTTCGCATGCACGTGGTGCACCCGGTCGCGGACGAGCTGCAGCCCATCGTACGGATCCTCGATGCCTGCGAGGTAGCTATTGCCAGTATCCCAGTTAACCTGAATCCAGGGAGACTCCACCAGGTTCACAATGCGCAGCAGCCCGGCAGCGGTCTTGGTGTAGAGACCGTGCGGTTCGATGCAGAGAAACTTGCGGTGCCGGGCCGCTACCAGGGCGGCTTTGGTGAGGGTGTAGCGCATGGTGTCGTGCGCAAAGTCGTCGTCCATCCAGGAAGGCTTCACCATTTCGTCGCTGTTGAGAAAGTCGCAGCCCACGGCGGAGGCGAGGACGAAGGCGCGGGTGAGGCGCGCGACCGCTGCCTCGGGCTTCATGAGCGGCGAATGGGCAGAGAGGCTGGCGACACCGACGCCGTGGCGCTCGCAAATCTCGCGCATCAGGAGCGGATCTTCCTCGAGGGAGAAGGAATGGAAATAATTCACCTCGCTGAGCAGTTCCCAGCCGGTGTGGACCATCGGCTCGATCCAGCGGTAGCCGAGCTTCGCGGCGATTTCGACGCCCGCCTCGAAGCTTTTGTCGGCGGAGCGGCAGTATTCCATGTTAAGGACGATGCGGTAGGTGGCCATGGGAGTTGGGGATCTGTCAGGGGTTAGTTTGTGGGATCAGTTAAAGAGCTGCGTCGTCGCCCAGCAGCCAGGCGACGGTACGCCAGAGGACGGGGGCGTAGGCGGGGTGGTCGGTGGAGCGCTGGTCGTGCCCGAGCGCAAGGTAGGCGCGGCGGCCGCCGCCGGGGAGTCCCCGACCGTCGGTGGTGAGGAGGGCCGGAAGCTGGCAGTCGCCAGCGTCTAGCTTAAGGTGGGTGACGTAGCGCACTCCAGGCCGGCCCTGCACGTTGAAGTAATTCTCATCAACGATGTGAAACTCACCAACGTCGGCGGCAAGGGCGCTGTCGCGTTTTTCCGGATACACGCGGTATTCCTTCACCGGGCCGTGAGTGGTGAGATCCCAGTGCCAGGAAATGCCAAGGAGATCGCCGAACTCAGGCCAATCGTCATAGCTGGCGATGCCACCGTGGACCGAAAGCACCGGGCGGCCGCTCGCGATGTAGGCGCGCAGGGCGGCTTTTTGCGCCTCGGTTGGCGGCAGGTAGGGAACAGGCTCGGTCCAAGTAACGGAGGGGCTGCCGGTCCAGTGGAGGCCCGCGACGACGAGGAGGTCGGTGTCGTCCAGGTGATCAAACGCGGAGGCGTCCTCGATGATGCGCAAGGTGTGAGCCGCGGGCGCGGTGTCGGCGAAGGCACTAAATTGCGTGGTCGTCGGGTGGACGAACTCGCCGGCGAGGACGGTGATGACGCGGTTGGGCATGGCAGTAAATCAAATGGCGGCGGCGCGGGCGGCGAGAGCGTCCACCGGCCAGGTGGTGTAGTCGGCGTCGGGGCCGGCGAGAGGCAGGTCCACGCGATCTCCCCGCAGCGCGGAGAGATAGGCGGCGAGGTTGATCTCGGCGGTCTGGTAACAGCGGCGCAGGCTGACGGGCGACTCGGGGCCGCCCGCGCTCCACCCGAGGAGCGAAGCGTAAATCTCACGCCAGAGGTCACAGTCGGTCGGCGTGGCGAAGCGCTCGTGGCCACGCGCAGTGTAGAGATTGACCTCCACATTCTCGCTGATGGTGAGCAAACCCTCGGTGCCGACGACTCGGATATCGCCGCTGCGCTTCGGCACAAGGCCGCGGCCTCCATCCACCAATCCCCGGCAACCGTCAGCGAATTCGAAGTAGGCGATGGCGTGGTCTTCCATACTGTGCCCGTAACCCCGTGCGGTGCGAACCCGCGCCTGGCCCATCACGTGGACGACAGGCGCGTCGTCGCGGAGAAAGCGCATAAGATCGATCCAGTGGCTGCCAAATTCGGAGAGGTCCCAGCTCTCGAGCCCGCCTGCCATGAGCACCGGTTGCCCGACGGCGTCGGCGAGCAGGAGTTCACGTGCCTTGATGAAGGCTGGCGTGAAGCGGCGAAGATGGGCGAGGCCTAGAAAGACACCTGCTGCCTCTGCGGCGGCGCGGACCTCGCGGAGTTCGGCGGGCGACGCAACGAAGGGCTTCTCACAAAGAATGACCTTCACGCCGGCGGCAATGCAATCGAGCACCATGCGAGCGTGGAGGCCGAGGTAGGTGCAGACGCCGACGATGTCCGGCCGGTCACGCTCGAGCATCTCGCGGTAGTCCGCGTGGCCGCGCTCCACGCCGAACTGCGCCTGAAAGGCGGCGAGGTTTTCCGCGTTGATGTCGGCCGCAGTGGTAACGCGGACCCGGGGTTGCGCATTAAGCGCGGTCGCGTGGTCGTAACCTATTTTGTGACCACCGCCTTTATCCCAAGTGCGGTCGGCGGCGTTGCCGACACCGATGATGGCGGCCGAGAGGGTGCGAGATGAGGAACTCATAAAACGAGAGGGATGATGGAAGTGACGGCCAAGCCTCGACGCGCGACGCGGCCATAACAAGAGGGTTGCATTGAGGGATATGATGGATCTATTGACGTTTCTGATGATACCTGATCCGTCGCGCATCTGCGCCGCACCTTCACTGGGGAGGCTGGCGAGCCTGCACGGCTTAATCGCGGGGCATCTTCCGCAGAAGCACGGCTGGATTGATCAAGTTTTCCCGAGCCTCGCCTTCGGACTGGTTGTGGAGGGCGCAGGCGAGATGGTAGACCGGGCGGGTAAGCGCACGACGGTGCGGGCACCGTTCTATTTCGCCGTGCACGAGGGGGAGCGGTCCGCCTACGGGCCCGGCGAGGCAGGCGAGTGGCATGAGCGTTTCCTGATCTGCCGCGGGTCGCGCGCGGATGAGTGGCGGCAGGCAGGCTGGGCTCCCCCGCCCGGGGTGGCGGTCCCGCTGGCGCCGAGCGATGCCGCCCGCCTGGCGGAGGCGCACGAACGAATCATCCGAGCTTTCGCTGGGCACGACGCCGACGCAATTGAAGAGGCGAAACTGCTCAGCGAACAATGGGTGTTCGGTCTCTACGTGGCGGGGCGGCGGCGAGCGACGGTCGAGCCGGTGCGGGAAGGCGTGCGCAGACTGGCTGAATCCTGGCGGGTGGACCCAGCGGGCGCGCCTGACTTGCAGGCTTGTGCTCGGGCCTGCGGTTTGAGCTACTCGCATTGGAGGACTTTGTTCGCCGAGGAGACGGGTTCCTCGCCCCACCATTTCCTCCTCACACGGCGAGTAGAGCGTGCGGCGGCGGCCCTGCTGGCGGGTGCAAGCATCAAGGAGGCGGGATTCGCAGCAGGATTTACGCATGTGGAGACGTTCCACCGCGCATTCCGGCGCGTGACGGGCTTGAGCCCGGGCGAGTATCGGCGGCAGGTCGGCAGGACGTGAGGGTGCCTTTTCCAACTCCCGTCTCGCGCCGCAGCCGGGCGACTCTTCCTCCTCCTAACTACGGATTGCCGATGACCGGATTCGGTATGCTGATTGCCCGCTGACGCACCGAGCGCGTGAGGATTTCCTTTCCGGAAGGAATCGTCTGCCGCGCCATGCCGCGATAGCGCATGGGCTGGTAGCCGAGCGCCATCAGCTTGTCGAACGGAGCCTCTTTCAAGGCGGGCTTCCATTCCGGCACGCCGCCGGTTTCGTAAAAATACGCCCACGAGCGGTCAGGCCGCGCCCAACCTGCAAAGATAATCACGTGTTGCCGCGGAATGTTCAGCACGTCGCCTGGAGCGAGCTCCTGCGGGTTTGGAAGCACATCGCAAATCGACGGAAGCTGCGAGGAATCGTGCACCGTCGGAAGCTTGAGGCAGCGAGAGACGAAACCGGAGCAGTCCACCCCCGCGGCTTCCCGGCTGACGGCGTCGTTGTCGCCGCGGCGCTTGGCGGGAGTATAAACATCTCCGGCCGCTGCCCCTTCGGCAACCAGGCGGTCGAAGGTTGCGGGATCATCAAAGCCGCCCCACTTGTAGGGAATGCCGGTATTGATCTCCCCAGGCGTCCACCAGCCGCCGCGGCCAGCGTTCGGACGGTAGCCGACGTCCGGAGTATCCACGCGAATGCCGGTGGAGTCGGCGGCGTGTCGGATGTTTCGTGCAAAGGGTTTCCAGGCGTGATTTGAGTAAATCTCCGCAATCGCCAGCGCCTCGGCAGGCGTCACTTGAGACGGTGCGGATGGGCTTCCCGGGAGGAGCGGCGGCTCGGATGTGACCGCTTGCTGAGGAGTCGCACAGCCCCCAAGCCACGCGGCGACGAGGAGGAAAAGAAGCGACGCGGACCTGCGGGGGAACGATGTTGGCACGGGGCGGACTCTTGATTATAACGATTCATCTCGCGAGCAAAAAAGACCTGCGCCTGCTCTTCCCCGACCATGTTTCATCGTTATCTCCCGCCACGATCCAGACTCCTGCCGATCGTCACGTTTCTCGTCCTGCTGGTCGGGAGCGTCGAATCGCTGCACGCCCGGAGGATCGCGCTCGTCGTCGGCAATGCACGCTACGAGACGGTCGTTGGGAAACTCCGCAATACGACTAACGATGCCAAAGCCGTGGCGCAGACGTTGCGCACCCTCGGCTTCACGGTGACGGAAAAACACGATCTCACGCGGGACAAGTTGATGCGGGTCGTGGACGATTTTCGGAAGACGCTGCCAGGTGCCGAGATCGCCCTCTTCTACTACGCCGGGCATGGGATTTCTGTGGCAGGTTCCAACTATCTGATTCCTCTCAAATCCGGCTTCGATCCGAGCGGCGCAGAGCCCGCGACCTTGCGGATGCTGGCCGAGACGCGGCTCTTCAACGCCGAGCAAGTCATCGCCGATATGAGCGCGGCTGGAGCGCATTGCAACCTCATGATTCTCGACGCCTGCCGCAACACTCCGCTAATGCGCGACACCCGCAGCCGCAGCGTGACCGGTTCGCCAGGTCTGGTGGAAATGACGCCGCCCGCGGGTTCGTTGATTGCCTTCGCGACAGACGCCGGACGCACCGCCTTCGATGGCGACGGCCGCAACGGCCTTTATACCGAAGAGCTGCTCAAGAACATGTGCGCTCCGGGATTAACCATCGAGCAAGTCTTCAAACGCACACGGGCTGGAGTGGTCGCAAGGTCGGATGGAGGTCAGGTGCCTGCGGAATATTCACGCCTCGTCGGTGACGACATCTATCTCGCCGGGGAAAACAAACCCGCTGCGCCTGAGCCCGTCGCGGCAGCTCCAGCAGCGGAAGCCACTCCCGCCGAGGCTCCGGATCCTAAAACGTTAACCGAGCTGGCGAAAGCAGGGAAGACCAGCGAGTGCCTGCAAGGCTTGGAAATGACCGCGAAGAACCAAGGCGCTGGGGAGTTCGCGATTTCACCCCTCGAGATGCTGTTAGAAGCAGTGAAAGAGGACCTGAAGGCTGCGGACGCGCCCTCCACCAAGGTTATCGCTGCGGCAGAGACCTGCGCCTCCATTTTGCGGGTCATCCCTGCGACGATTCCGAAGGAGCATCCGCAAAAGGACGTTCTCGCCGCCAAAGCCCATAACCGCCGGGGAGATGCCCTCCTGATTCTCGGTCGCGCCGACGAAGCCATTGCCGAGTTCGATGACGCAGAAAAGCTCGCGCCCGACGACGCTTACGTTCTCTATAACCGCGGAAAAGCCCGCCTGGCCAAGGGCGATTTGGAAGCGGCGAAAACCGACCTCACCGCCGCGGCCAGCGACCGCTTCAAGCAGCCCAAGGCGCGCCAACTCGCGCTTGAAGCGCTGGCGAAGTCGTTCTAGCTCTTCGGGACGATAGGTTTCGCGGCGGTGATGTGCGGCGGCTTGAGATAGAGGGGCAGCAACGGTAAATCCGCAGTCACTGTGCCAGAAAGGAGGCGCTGGCCGAGAACGGCAGCCCGCGGAAACGTCGGCGTCTCAACCCAGCCTGGCACAACGTTAGGACTATGAACGGGCAGACCGGAATCGATCTTCGCATCCAGTTCCTCACGGGTGACATTCGTCGGCTCCACCGCTATCTCCCCTCCCCGAACGGAGGAGAATATCCAACTGCCTCGAGCGTCCAGAATCACTTGGTAATCCCCACCTTCGTAGCCCAGGGCCGAATGAATTCCGCGACCTTGGAGATTGCGTGCGAGTTGCAAACCAATCACCGCAGAAATCCCGATGCGAATGCCTGAATAACTTCCCGGCCCGACGCCAACCACCAGGTCGTCCAGCGTGTCCACCATGGTTAAGAGGCGTGCCACAATGGTGAAGAGCGGACTCACCGGGCCGCGTCCGCTGGGGAATACTTCCTCTACTAGCAGTTCGTTTCCCGAGAACAGCGCCACGCTCGCTTGCGTGCTGGAGGACTCAATAATCAGGCGATTCAATCGTCACCTCCCGGCTGTTTTCATCCAAAATGTCGATGTGAATTCGCCATGTTTTCTCTGGAAAGACCTCCGGAAAACGACTCGCCCATTCAACCACTGCGACACCTTCACCCGGAAGGTATTCTTCCAGACCGGCAGCGTAGATTTCGTTTTCGTCTTCAAGGCGATAGAAATCGATGTGGACTAACAATCGAGCATCCCAGCGGTATTCGTGCACCAGCGGAAAGGTCGGACTGGAGACATCACCGGGATATCCCAGCGCCCGTGCGAGCGCCTTCACAAAATGTGTTTTGCCCGCGCCCAATGTGCCATCGAGTTGGATGACGGCTGTTGTCGGCAATGTGCTTGCCAGATCCTTAGCTAGAACATCCAGTTCCGCGAGAGAATGGACGATAGTTGTCGTCTTCAAAAGTGGTGAAATCCTCCCGGCAACGGCGCGATCTCTTCTTCCTCGTCGATCAACTCGCCAATCACACTTAGCGGCAGGCTCGGGAAATTCACCGCCCATTTCCTGAGCAGATCCGGCAGCTCACTGGGGCTCGTCGTGAAGAGCAATTCGTAATCCTCCCCATCGTTCAAGGCTCCCGCCAGAGTCGAACCGCGCTTGATCGGAATGGCTTTGTCGAAAAGCCGATAACCTAGTCCGCTCGCCCGCGCCAAACGCGGCAAATCCGCCCCGATCCCGTCGCTGAGATCCATCATTGCGCTGACTTTTCCACTTTGTCCGAGCCAGCGGCCTTCAGCCACGCGCGGTCGAAATTTCAGGTGCCAGCCGCGGATCGAACCGCCGAGTTTTCCAGTAACGAGGACGGCATCACCTGCCTGCGCGGTGCTGCGCAACACCGCGCGTTCATGCTCCACGCGACCTGTGAGGCTCGCCGTTACGAACGTCGGACCGGTAGTTCGCACCGTTTCCCCGCCGACGATCTGCACATCAAAATGGTCCGCAGCGCGTCGAATGCCTGCATACAGTTTCTTCACCCACGCCACGCTTAACTCAGCATTCAACCCCAGTGTGATGAGGGCGAATTGCGACTCGCCACCCATCGCTGCGACGTCGCTGATCGCCCGACAAAGCGCCTTCCACCCGACGTCTGCTGCCGGAGCGGCAGGTTCGAAATGGATCCCTTCGACGATTGTGTCGGTCTTGAGAAGTTGATCCCATTTCGAGCCGCGCTGCGCGATGACCGCGCAATCATCTCCGGGGCCGACGATCACTTCCTTGTGCAAATGCGAAAGGCCTTCGAGCATCTCGGCGATGAGCCGGTTTTCGCCATAACCCGCCAGTTTCATGGCGTTTTTCCCCAAAGTAGGAAGCTCAGGGTGAGGGCGTTGAAAGTGCCGTGCATGGCGATGCTCACCAAGAGGCTGCCGCTCCGTTCCAGGGCCGCGGTGAAGGCAAATGCTAGAAGCGTAAGCGGAAGGAGAGAGGGGAGATTGCCATGGATTACGGCAAAGAGGACCGATGTGAAAAACATCGCGGACATAGTTCCAAAGTAACCTTTGAAGATGCGATAAAGCAACCCGCGGAAGACCACTTCTTCGATGATCGGCGCAACGATCACGGCCATAAAGGCGAGTAGGAGACGGCTTTCCACAGATGGGGTATCGCGGAAGAATTGGACTACGGTCTGCTCCTGCGAGGGATCGCGGTTCAGCAATTGGGCCAACGTTCCGACGAAGGGAGAAATGGCGACTGTTAGGAGAATCCCGAGGCCGATGGATTTCCGGACCGGGAGCGCAGCGGTGCCGAAAAACGCCCGAAGTGAGATCCTACGGAGCGCCACGTAGCTAACAACGATGCCTCCCAAAATGAGCTGTGCGATCATCCCCCCTATAATGGCATTCTCGTCGATCTTCCTCGGCGGGGCATCAAAGAGATCAATGGCTAACCATGCGAAAATCGCCGAAATGCAGAAGGCTACGATGACATCCGCGCGCTTAAACCAGTTTCCTTCGGTCACCAAGCGCGGGGTGAAAAACGCGCGCCACAACAGAGCGATATAAAACACCCCGCTTGTTACAGCTAAGGTGATCTCCAAGACACGCTCCACGACTATTCCGCGTAGTAGGAGGGCAACAGATAAATCCGGCCCGCTTCCAGACGTGGCATAAGGCCTTCGCCCAAAGAAACTTCCACTTTCCGGCTCCCGGTTTTCGCTTCGGAGTTCATGCTGCGGAAAAGGCTGCTGAAGTTAAACTCCGCCTTGTATTCCACCACGGCCGCGTTCGGGGAATTGGCGAGTTCGCGCGCTTTGTTAAAGGCATCTTCGATATAGCCCGTGGAGTTGATCAGGTTCGCGACGACCGCGTCTTTTCCGGAAATGATTCGACCGTCAGCGATGTTCGTGCGCAGAAGACCTTCGTCGATCTTCCGCTCGTTGGCGACGATGCCGACAAATTTGTCGTAAGTTTGCATGACCATCGCCTGAATGTATTCGCGCTCGGGTTGCGTCATGTCGCGACTGCCGCTGAGGATGTCTTTGAATTGGCCGCTCTTGAAAACGATGGATTCGACGCCTATTTTTCCAAAGAGATCCTTGTATTTCAAGGTGTGCATGATCACGCCGATGCTGCCCGTGATGGTCGTGTCGTTCGCCATCAGATAGTCGCCGCCACAAGCGATGTAATATCCGCCCGAAGCCGCTACGGAACCCATGTAAACCACCACTTTTTTCCTCTGACGCGCGGCGCGGACCTCGTTGTAGATCACGTCGGAAGCCGTCACTTCGCCGCCCGGAGAATCGATGTGCAAAACGATGGCGCGAACGTGGTCATCTGCCACCGCCTGGCGCAGCGCAACCTTCGCGTCGTCCACCATCGAATCGGTGAGCTGGCCCGGAGCGGAGCTGCTAATCACCCCGTCAATTTTGATGAGCGCCACGCGATCGCCCGATCCGCCCGTGGATTTCTGGATGACGTTCTCTTCGAAGTGAGGAAGATCCGAGTTTCCGCTGGATTTCAGCCCCGTGTTAGAAAAGGAACTCCCCAGTTTGGAGGAGAACAGGCCGACGTTGACCAAAAGGCTCGCGCAGAGAAGCAGGAACAACGACAGCGCCAGGCACCCGGATTTTTTATCGCTCATAGAGCGCGCAACTTGGCGGAGAACCTCCAGCTCTACAAGCAGTGTTTTCGAACGGTCCGGCCACCTCAATAAACCCCGGCGCGCAGATCGGCAAAGGCGCGTCCGAGGCAGCGAGCGACGTCGCTGGCGAGCAGCGATTCCTGGCTCTCGCCCTCGCCCTCCAAAGTGAGCTCCGCCGCATGTCCGCACACCCAAGAGGCCACCCGTGCCGCATTGTAAAGGCTCAGTTTTTGCGCCACCAACGCCGCGCAGACGCCGGTCAGCGTGTCGCCCATTCCGCCACTCGCCATGCCGGGATGCCCCGTGGAGTTGTAGCTGATCGGCTGGCCTGCCGTCGCCACCAAGCTGCGCGAGCCTTTGAGCAAGAGAGTGACCTTTTCATTCGCGTGGCTGGTGAGGAAATCCTGAGCCCATTCCGCCCGGGAACGCTGACCGCGGGGGAAGAGGCGTTCCATCTCGCCCGGGTGCGGGGTCAGGAGCACAGGGGCGTTGAGCTCGGACAAGCTCCCGATCGTGCGAGCGAGAAGAGTCAATGCGCCCGCGTCGAGGATGAGCGGCATGCGGGCGTTGCGGATCAGCGGCCAGACGAAGTCGCCCCATTCCGGATCCAGCCCGGGCCCAATCGCAAGCACATCCAGTTGATCGAAGAACCCCTGCGGCAACTGATCCCACGGCCGCACCATCACCTCCGGCGGCAACATCGGCGCCAGCGTCGGGAAAACCTGAGGCGGACATACCAACCGGACCGTTCCCGCGCCGCCCCGAAGCGCACCCAAAGCCGCCAGGACCGCTGCCCCCGCCATGCCGCGACTGCCCGCGACGAGGACGACGCGACCGCCCTGACCTTTGTGAAATTCGAAGGACCGCGGGGGCACCAACGGGCGCAACGCAGCCGCGGTGCTGATCATCCCAGCGCCGGTGCCCGTGTAGCGGCTGGATAATTCTGCCAGTGGCAGCACCGACACGCGACCCACAAACTGCGTGGCCGCATCGTCGAGCAACACGGTTTTCGCGAACCCCACCGCAAGTGTATGATCCGCCACGACGCATAGGTCGGTGCCGAGACCACTTGGCAGATCCAAGGAAAAAACAGTCGCCCCCTCATCCCGGAGCTGCCGAATTTGCAGGATCGCTTCCCGAATCGGCGAACGCATTTCGCCTTCCACACCGATGCCCAGCAAGCCATCCACGACAACCAAAGGACGCCTTCCGCTCGGCGGCTCAATCTGCACAATCTCCGAATGAGAAGAAGGTCTCCGATCCGACCACGCCTCCACGGTGCGTTTGGCCAGCGGACTCATTTCCCCCACGGAAAACGGGCATTCCACCTCCACATTCCACCCCGCCTCGTCCAGCAACCGCGCCACGACCCACGCATCGCCGCCATTATTCCCGCGCCCGGCAAACACCCGGCAAAATCCCGGCTCCGGATACCGCTGACGAATAGCCCGCGCCATCTGACGCCCCACCTCCTGCATCAAATCCCAAGGCTCCACGCCCTCAGCAAAAGCACGTTGCTCGAGAGTAAACATTTCCGGAATCGTCAAAACAGCATTCATAAAGGGGAATCACATGGGTAGCTTCGCTCAGCGGTTCCTAGCGGAAACTCTGGCTGCCAATGTGCATGGGTAAGGGTTTTTCGGGGTTGTCTTCAATGTCCCGGAGACACCTCCAGAGGACTTCTACGAAGAAAACGCGACCCACCTTCCCGCGACCTTATGTTTTTCAGTGGTGCCCCATCCCTTTCACCTAACAGACGCGGGGCTGGCACGGTCGTCTAAACTGCTTGTCAGGAAAAATGACTAATGGCAGTGTAATCGCCAGTCCGCACCCATAGCTCAGTTGGATAGAGCACCGGATTTCTAATCCGATGGTCGATGGTTCGAATCCATCTGGGTGCATTCTTCGTAGCAGGTGCCCTTTCCTCACAAGGGCGACCCGCTCAGGGTGATTGGACATGGAAACGTTCCCTCTCCGCTGGTGCGGGCGCCCCTGGAAGTCAGTCATTTTCAGGCAACAAGACTCTTTCGTCGGCCTCGCCCCGCTTTTGAACCTTTCGCTGCCTTGTTGAAGTGCGCGGTCTTGCCGTCTTCTTTATATCGTCTTAAAAGACGATATGCCTTCTCCAGATTCTACGATCAGCCCGGCCCAACAGCGGATCATTCGTGCCATTGCCCAATTTACCCGGAAGGAGCAGCCAGCGTTTGTCCCGCAGCTCGTGCAGGAGCTTGGGCTCGCTTTTGCCAGCAGTCTGAATCCGACGCTGAAGATTCTGCAGCGCGACGGGCTCATCGAGGTGGCGGGCGGCGGGGCGAAAGGGCGGTCGCGCGTGGTGCGGCTCACTCCGCAGGGGCGGCAGGCGGCGGGTTTGGGCGGGTTGCCGCTCATCGGACGCATCGCGGCGGGGCGGCTTACGGAAGCTCTGGCTGAGCCGGAGCAAATGCTGGAAGACCGCGAATTGCTCCCGTATCAGCCCGGGGATTTTCTCCTGCGCGTGCACGGCGATTCGATGACGGGCGACGGCATTCTCGACGGAGATAAAGTGCTGCTGCGCCCGGAAGTGGATTGCCGGGAGGGAGAAATTGCCGCCGTGCTGGTCGGGAGCGATCATGAGGCGACGCTGAAACGGGTTTTTCGCGAAGGTTCCAAAATCCGGCTCAAGCCCGGCAATCCGCTCTTCCCGGAAGTGACGGTGGATGCGGCTGAGGTGAAAATCGCCGGGGTATTCCGAGGGCTGATCCGTGACCAACGTCGTTGAACATACCTTTGTGCCGTCCTCTCAGCCGGGTGGCCGGCTGACGGCATTGCGGAGCTTGCTGGCAGAGAAGTTTCCCGCCGTCGAAGCCAGGGAGACCAGCGTCCTTCCTACTGGACTGGCGCAGGTGGACGCGGGCGAAGGGGGCTTGCGCCGCGGGAGTCTCACGGAAATGACGGGGCCGCTGAGTGCAGGTCCGCTTTTTCTGGAGGTGCTGCTGCGGATGTTGAGCCGGGAGAAATGTTTTGCGGCGCTCATCGACGGCCGACATTCCTTTTCGCCGGAAGATTATGCGTCATCCGCTTTGCAGCGGCTGCTGTGGGTGCTCTGCGGCGATGCGAAGCAGGCGATCAAGGCGGCCGATCTCCTCCTGCGCGACGGCAATCTTTCCCTCATCATTCTGGATCTGCAATGGGTCGCTCCGCGTGAATTGCAGCGGATTCCGGCGAGCACGTGGCATCGTTTTCAGCGCGTGGTGGAGCAGACGGACGTGATCTTTGCCGTGATCACCGCGCAGCCGATGGTGGAGGGTGCGCCGGTGCGGATCGCGGTGCGCAGCCGGTGGGATCTCGGCGCAATGCGGGTGCGCCGCTCGCAACTTCTCACCCAGCTCGAGTTGCAGGTTTTCACCCGCGCCACCACGCTCGCCGCTCCGCAGTGGACGGCCCGGCAAACTGCCTGAACCTCGCTATGTTTGCCGCGCTTTATCTACCGAATTTCCACCTGCAAGCCGTCTTGAGGTTGCGAGATTTTTCGCACGAAAATCCCATCGCCATCGTCGGTGCGGCAGACGCGAAAGGCCTTCTGCTCGAATGCAATTTGCCTGCGCGAAATCACGGCGTGACCATCGGCATGCCCACGCCGCAGGCGCTCGCGCGTTGTCCGGCGCTCACCCTTCTGACAACCGACGACGCGCAGGAACGTACCGCCAACTGCATTTTGCTCGAAGTAGCCCACGCCATTTCGCCATTTGTGGAGGCGACTCGCGACGGCGTCTGCACGGTGGAGCTGCGCGGCGAAAAAGACTGGCCTGCCTGGGGAGAAAAATGGATCGAGCACCTCGCCCGGCTCCAGCTTCGGGCTCAAATCGGCGTGGCGCCAAACCCCGATCTCGCCTGGCTCGCTGCGCAATGGGCCGCGCCATTTCTCCAGGTGACCGTGCCGGAACTGTTCCTTCGCGAACTCGACATTTCCGTCCTACAACCTTCACCGAAGTTGCATTCCATCCTGCAAAGCTGGGGCATCCAGACCGTGGGGCAGCTCGCCGACCTGCCGGGTGCAGACTTGATCAGCCGCTTGGGCGCGGAGGCCAGCGAACTTTATCAGCGCGCCACGGGACGTGTGAAACGTCCGTTGCGGCTGGTGCAGCCCAGCGAGGAATTTTTTGAGTTCCTGGAGTTCGACTGCGAGATCGAAACCCTCGAGCCGCTCCTGTTTGTCCTGCGGCGAATGCTGGAACAACTCACCTGCCGGCTCAGCAGCGGCCATCGGGTGGCCAATCGCATGAGGTTAACCCTCACACTGGAAAACAAAACCGCGCACGAGCGCACTTTCACCATTCCAGCGCCCACGGCTAAAGTGGACGTGCTCTTCCGGATTGTGACGACCCACCTCGAAACGCTTCATCTCGAGCATCGACCCGTCGCCGTCAGACTCTGGATGGAACCCGCGCGAGCCGATCACAGCCAGTTGCGGCTCTTTGAAAACGCCCTGCGTGACCCCAACCGTTTCGGCGAAACCATGGCCCGCCTCATTGCGCTAGTCGGCACGGACCATGCCGGTATTGCCATGCTGGAAAACACGCACAAGCCGGATTCCTGGCATCTGGAAGAGCCGGAATTTCACGCATTGCACGACACAGCACCGTTGGAAACTTTTTCCATCGGACTTCCATTGCGACGTTACCGGCCGCCGGTCGAGGCCAGTGTGGCGCTGGAAAAAACGATTCCCATTCGAGTGAATTCAGCCGTCGTTTGCGGTGCCATTGTGCAAGCGCTGGGGCCGTATCGCCGCAACAGCGGCTGGTGGGATCAACAAGCCTGGGCCTGCGAGGAATGGGACGTGGAGATCAGCGGCGCCGGCCTTTACCGGCTGATATGCGTGCAACTCGAATGGAAAATAGCGGGGTGTTATGACGCAGCCTTATGTTGAACTGCACGCCCGCAGCGCCTTCAGCTTTCTGCGCGGCGCATCACCCCCTGAATGGCTGGTAACGGAGGCGGCGCGGCTGGAGATTCCGACCATGGCCGTGTGCGACCGCGATGGCGTTTACGGCACGGTGCGCGTCCATAAAACGGCGGAGGAAAAAGGCATTAAGCCGATCGTAGGAGCCGAGCTAACACTGGACGACGGCAGCGTTTTGCCGGTGCTGGTGGCCACGCAAAAGGGCTATCAGAATCTCTGCCAGCTCATTACGCAGGCAAAGTTGCGCGGCACGAAGAAGCACGCACCCGTAAACTGGGCCGAGTTAGAAACGTATGGGGAAGGCTTGGTCGCATTGACAGGTGATGAAGAAGGGCCGTTGCGCCGTTGCTTCGAACGTGACGATTCTGCCGGAGCGAAAGCGTGTGTGGAAAAGCTGACTGCCGCGTTTGGACAGAAAAATGTTTACATCGAGATCCAGCGTCACCACCAGCGTGGCGAGGAATGCATTAACGATCAGCTAACAAGTTTCGCCGACGCCATGCGCCTGCCGCTCCTCGCGACAAACGGAGTGCTCCATGCGGTGGCCGATGAAAAAGAAGTGCTCGATGTGCTCACCTGCGTGCGCAATCACACGCATCTCGATGCCGCTGGCAAATTGCTGGCGCCCAACGCGGAACGTTTTCTGAAAAATGCCGAGCAAATGGGGCATCTGTTTTGTGATCGACCGGACGCCATTGCTAACACGTCTCGATTAGCCGACCGGTTGGAGTTTTCCCTGGAAAATCTCGGCTACGAATTTCCCTCCTATAAAGGAATGAATCAGCCCGAGATGGATGCTTTTCTCCGCCAGGTCACGATGGCTGGGGCGCGGTCCCGTTACTCGCACCTCACCCATAACGTTCGAGCTCAGATCGAAAAAGAACTGGAGCTGATTATCCGCCTCGGTTTCTCCGGCTATTTTCTGATCGTGTGGGATCTTTTTAACTTTTGCACCGAGAACAATATCCTCTGCCAGGGCAGAGGGAGCGCTGCTAACAGTGCGGTTTGTTATTCGTTGGGAATCACCGCCTGCGATCCCATTGGTTGCAAGCTGCTCTTCGAGCGGTTTCTGAGCGAAGGCCGCAAATCCTGGCCGGATATCGACATTGACCTACCTAGCGGTGACCGCCGCGAGCGCGTCATTCAGGAAGTCTATCGCCGCTATGGAAAACATGGCGCGGCTATGACGGCTAATGTGATCACTTATCGCGGCAAGTCGGCGATGCGCGAGATCGGCAAAGCGCTGAACTTTCCGCTGGATGTGCTGAATCGCTTTTCCCATCTTTTCGCGAGTGGCGACTTCCAGCACACCATAGATCTGGATGCGCAATTACAGGAGGCGGGCATTCCGGTGGAGCACCCTCGGACACGTCCCGCCTTGAAGCTCTATGCGCGATTTTACGGCCTTCCCCGGCACCTGGGACAGCACTCGGGAGGCATGATTATCTGCCAGGGAAAACTAACCACTGTGGTGCCGCTGGAAAATGCCAGCATGCCCGGGCGCGTGGTTGCGCAATGGGACAAGGAAGATTGCAACGACATGGGAATGATTAAAGTCGATTTGCTAGGACTCGGAATGATGGCAGCGATGCAGGATAGTCTGGAGATTTGCTCCGCGCGGGGACGTCCGGTGGATTTAGCTAGTATTCCCAAGGATGATCCGGCGACTTACGATCTGATGTGTCGGGCGGATACGATTGGCGTTTTCCAGATCGAGAGCCGTGCGCAGATGGCAACGCTGCCGCGGATGTTGCCCAAAGAATTTTACGATGTGGTCGTCGAGGTGGCGATCATCCGCCCCGGCCCGATTCAGGGAGAAATGCTCCATCCGTATCTGGAGCGGCGCGCCGGAAGGCAGAAAGTGGACTACTATGATCCGCGCCTGAAAGAGGTTCTGGAGCGGACCTTGGGTGTGCCGCTTTTTCAGGAGCAACTTTTGCGCATCGCCATGGTGATGGCCGATTTTACTGGAGGCGAAGCGGAGGAATTGCGCCGAGCGCTAAGTTTTCACCGATCGAAGGAAAAGATGGATAAAGTTTGCGTGAAATTGCGTGCCGGCATGGAGCGCAAAGGGGTGAAGCCGGCGGTGGTGGCTAGCATTACAAAGGCGGTGCAATCGTTTGCGGTTTATGGGTTTCCGGAGAGTCACGCCATTTCCTTCGCGCTCATCGCGTATGCGAGCTGCTGGTTGAAAGTGCATCGCGCGCCGGAGTTTCTCGTCGGCTTGCTGAACAATCAGCCGATGGGTTTCTACTCATCGGCTACGTTGATCGAAGATGCGCGGCGGCATGGCGTGCGAGTGCGGCCGGTTTCGGTGTTGGAATCCGGCTGGCTCTGCCATGTTGGCAAAGCACCAGCTAGCACTAGGCCCGGCCTCACTGCGGAACCCCAGGGAAAATCGTCCGAGGGCGACGAGGATGATTCCGTCCGCTTGGGATTATGCTTTCTAAAAGGCGTCAACGCTGAGGAAGGACGCCGCATCGTCGCTGAACGGGAAAAGCAGGCATTTGCCTCCCTGGAGGATTTTCAACTTCGCACCGCCCTCTCGGCTTCCACGCTCCGGGTGCTCGCGAAGAGCGGCGCGCTAAACGGACTCGCCGAGCATCGCCGCGACGCGCAATGGAAAGTGGAAGTGCTGCGCCAGCCGGATGATTTATTCGCCCGCGTGGAAGATGACACCCCGCTACCTCTCGCGCGGATGAAAGATCACGAACGGCTACACGCCGATTTTGCCAGCACGGGCCTCACCACTGGTCCGCACCCGATGGCCCTGTGGAGGGGAAGATTACCCGACATCTGGCGTGCCTGCGATCTGCTCACCGCCAAGACCGGCACCTGCCTGCGCATCGCGGGTCAGGTCATTTGCCGTCAGCGCCCCGGCACGGCGAAGGGGTTTGTGTTCCTCAGCCTGGAAGACGAAACCGGCATCGCCAACGCCATTGTCACCCCGCAACTCTTCGAGCAAATGCGCCTGATGATCTCCGAAGAACCCGCCCTCATCGTGGAAGGCATCCTGCAAAACTTCGAAAACGTCATCCACATCAAAGCCCGCACCATCGAGCCGCTGCACACCACATTACCGGCACAGTTGTCCCATGATTTTCACTAACTCACGACAACCACCGTCGATGACCTGCTTCTTTCCGCCTAATCCTCGGAGTAACCCTTCTTAACGTCAGGGTTTTGGTTAATGTAGGTACTCAGTCCATCGCCGGAATCCGCCAGACGTTTCATCGTAGCCAGATGCGACGAACCGATGCGGGATGAACGATACTCATATGTGCCGCCGTGCTTGAACTGAACGCGAATCCAATCATCGCCGTACTCGTATGCGGAAACGCCCGAGTCTCCGCTGAGGTCTGTATATGTTTTCATCAGTTGTCTGACTTGAGATTCTATAAAGAATCGCTACCGGACATAGATTACAAGTCCGGCAAAGTATAGCTCCAGCCCGAAAAGCAGGAACAAAACGAAGCTCGTGACAACAAATGGATGATACCGCCGTTGACGCGAAGCTTGAACGCAGGCTAGGAAGGTGATCACCCATGCGATAACGCCCAGGACCAGAACTGTCTGTGCGGCAATTAGATCAGGTGGGCCGGACGGCGGCAGGCTGGGAAGAGGAGGATAGGTGAGAAGAAAAAACGTGGTGAAGACTAACGGCACGAAGATGGCAAACTTCAACGCCACGCGGCTCTCATAGGTGAGATTTGGGAGACGAGTCATAACTAGACGTGGATGGGACGAAGTGTGTCCGATGGTTTGCCGGTGATTCGGAGATCCACTTCGCCCTCGACATATTTCAATTCTTCGGCTGCGCGTAGTGCATCCGCGAGCTCGCAAGTGCGGGAGCGTCTGACGGCGCCTGAGACGAAAGTGTGAAATCGGATTCTCATTGCGAGTTTACCGGTGTGACTTCACCAAGGCAACAATTCCGAGGCTCACAAATCCAAGCACCGGAGCCAATGCCGAGAGCACCGACAAAAGGATGAATCTCTGTCTCTGTCGCCAAAGCAGCGGATCCTCGCGCAGAACCTCAGCCGCTCGTCGCCGGAAGAAGAAAATGACTTTCTCCGGATGCGCCAACGCGCGGTTACACGCATGCGGAATCTCTTTTCCTGCGACCAACGGAAAGCGGCTACCAAATGCGTATAGCAATTGATGGGCAGACAACCAAGTGGCCAACCACAAAAGTGCTATGACCAACGACAGCGTAACCGGATAGATGTCGATCATTACGAGAAGGATAAACACAAGACCGGCGCCTCACCAACCTCCATGCGCCGGTAATTAACAAACGCGGAGCACTCGATGATTGCTGCGTAAATCTCCGGACAGCGGATTGCCAGGTCGCGTGCATGCAGAAGATGAAGAACCAAAACGCCGCCGCGCGGCGCGTGCACGGAAGTCATCCCATCCTCGGGCGAGTCGAGCGAAGTGAGACAATCAATCCACGCGTCAAGGTTGCGCCCGTAAAAAGCAGGGAAACCCAGCACCTTAGCAAAAACAGAGTGAAACAAGTCCCAATCCGTGATGGGAGCCGTATCGACGGTGACGGATGTGTGAGCCATGAAGATGCGTAGCCGAAAGTTTGATGGAACAATTATCAGAAAAAGATTTGCTAGAAATTCAACAATCCACTAAAACCCAATCCATTGCATGAAAAAGCTTACTCTCGCTATTATCGGAGCCGGTGCAGTAATGTTGGTCTCCGCGCCACAAGCGGCCCACGCTGATTTCATCGACGCGTATGTTATAGAACAAGGGGACGGCCGAAAGTATTCTCTGCCTCCTGATGGCGCGTATGGCACCTGGACATTGGCAACGATCGGGGACAAAGCCCGGTTTGGAGCGCGCTACCTGGATACTAGGGCTGCCCCGGGTTCAGTGACTATGGACCCAGGCTCTCCCGATACAAGTTCCATTACCCAGCCACTGAGATTGGTTCTCTCCAATACAGCGGCAGCGAGCGGGACTCTCTCGTTTAGCTATAACTTAATGACTGGCTATGATCACACGACCAGCTATGAGCCAGACACTTATCTAGAACGCGAGCCAACGGCGCCGAACTCGACGAATAAGGCAGGTTACTTCGTTAATGAAACTTTCCATTATTTCCCGTTGGGCAACGGCAGTGCCCGAGTCGAAGGAATTGCGCTGGTGGAAGGTGATCTCTTTGGTTTTTTCGCGGAGGCTGGCCAGAAATCGATTTCGCAGGACATCACTTCGTTCGCGCAACTCACCATCAGCGATTTTTCGGCTCCCGTGGAGGCGGTGCCGGAGCCTTCCACATGGATGTTCTGCGGATTGGGACTGCTGGTTGGCTTCGTCCGCATTCGCCAGCTCCGGAAAGGTCAGTCTTAGGTAAAGCGGAATGCGATAGGCCGGTGGGAGCCGGCGAAGCCTCTGAACCTTGACCTTGGGGCGCGGCACGGCGGCAGCAGTCTGATCGGTCCCGATGCGATCGCGATCTGCGAATCAAACGGCGATTGCAGCCGTAGTACACACCACGAACATGGCTCTATCGTTAGGGGGCTACTGCTATCCTCTGGAAATAAACCCGCTTACACCTCGCGTGTTCTCTACCATCGGTTTGCCTATCTGCTTCCGTGTGACCTGAGGTGTTGCCGATAGGCTAGCGGCGTTTGGCCGCAGGCTTCGCTGAAGGCAGTGTAGAAACGGCTCGATGATCCGAAGCCACTTGCGAGCGCGATATCCAGGACCTTGTCGTGCGTTGTCACGAGCAGGCGCTGGGCGTGCGCCACTCGATGTTGCAGAAGGGATTCGATCATCGTGTGGCCGAAATGTTCGCGGAAAAGCGTCATTGCATAGTGGGGGTTCAAGTTGGCTGCCTTCGCGATGTCATTCGCGGTGATCGGCTCGTGGGAATGAGTGGCAATGAACCGCGCCAGTTGCTCCACCTTTTTCAAGCCGCGTGGTGCCGGTGCCTGGATGGGATTTTCGCCCGAGCCTTCTTCCAAAACCAGTTGGAGGAGGCGGGCCTCGACCTCCAAAGCCACCACCCGTTCCCAAGAAGGATCGGCCCGCTTGAGGGCGGCGGTCCAGTGCGCGAGCCGAGCGCAATCCAATGAATCCTGCGTTGCGGACTGGATTAGATGCCCCTCCAGCAACCGCCCGCGCCACGGCACTGGCAAAGGCCAGGCGAGCACCCACGCCAGCGGGATCGTTATCCAGGAAAAACCGCGCGCGGACTCCGTATGTACGACTTGATGCGGCACCGCTGCCCAGAACACCGCCAACCGCCCCGCCTCAAAGCGGACGAGCGTGCCGTTGATCAGGTAATCGAGCGAGCCGCTTTCCAGGAAATTGATCTCGACTTCGTAGTGGCGGTGCGCCTGGGTCATCACCTCGACACGAGGATAACGGGCGCTTCGGAAGCCAACGACTTCATGGCTCGGAACACCAATGCTCTTGGTTAACTTCATGGTGCGAACCTGAGGATGCGGGAGAAACAGGGCCTAAAACAAGACGAATTTCTGCGTCACTTCGGCGAGGCTTCGATGATGAACCACGCCCACCCTCACGGTCTTGATGAATGGAAGCCAACCTGGAGTTCGCCCTTTCACACCATCGCCTACGAGCCGCTGTATCTAGCCAATGGAACCTTCGGCGGCATGCTGGATCTCTCCGGCTCCACACTCGATTTATGGAGTTCGCAAATTGGTGCCATTCCAGGTGGCAGCGACCACCCACCTGGGGTGCTCTACCCGCTCACCGCACTGCGCACCCGCGTCTTTTATCGCAACGCTTATTATAGCACCGCCCAAGCCTGGATCGGCGCCACCGGCATTCATACGACTGACCCACGTTATACCTCCACCGACGGCATCCCGCACATCCCGCAGATTTATGAATGCCGCCAAGAGTTGGATTTGCAAAACGGGGTGGCAACAACGTCGGGCAAATTGTTCTTGGGAACGCAAGCCGCGCTAGAGGCTGGGTTCTCGCCGGAACGCGTAATTCCCTTCGAAACCCGGGTCGTCTTTTTGAAAGGCTCGCGTGGTCTCGGCATCGAGGTGAACGCTGCCCCCGACACCGAGATTCTCTTCTCTCCCGATTTCGTTCTGGAGGAGCGCTTCATCCTCGACGTCTCCGACCGCGGCATCGCCCGAATCGGCACGGACGAGATCAAATGCGACTTCCAATTTCAGAAAACCATCAGCGAAGTTTCCGCGCAGAATGCTCAACTCATCTATCTCGTGCGTCCCGACGGGGGCGTCCCCTACCGCGTCATCATTACCGCTGAGGCCGGCACCGTCACGACCTTCGCCGGTGAACCCGCGCTCGCCGGCCGTGGGCGCGTCGCCTTTTTCGTCGAGATCCATCCCGGTGAAACGGAGTCCGATCCCGTCCTCTCGCTCGCCCCCTCCTCCTTCGCGGAGTTGCTCGCCGAACAACAAAAACGCTGGGCTGCCTTTTGGTCCGCGAGCGATCTCCGCCTCCCCGAGCATGAGGCGCTCTGGCAGCAACGCTACCGCACAAGCCTCTACTACGTCGCGCAAAGCATGGGGAATGGCCCCACGCATCCTGGTGGCCTCAGCCGCCCGATGTTTCCGTATTGGTACGGCTGTTTCCACGACACCGACACCTACTTCTGTCGCGCGCTGCTGGACACGGGCCACTTCGACGAAGCCGCGCTTCATCTCGCCTACCGCCACCGGGGCCTGCCCATCGCTCGAGACGTGGCGCGCCGCGCGGGTCGCTCCGGTGCGCTCTACCCGTGGCAGACCGATGTCAACGGCAACGGCACCACGCACGACGTGCCGGTTAACGGCGCCATCCTCGCCTGCGAAGCGTGGCACCATTACCTCCATACCGGCCGCGCAGAAGCGCTCGCCCAATCACACGAAATCCTCGCCGAGACGCTGGCGAATCTTGCCGACCATCTGGACCTGACCGCAGAGCCGCTGCGTTTCCAGGGAAAGTCGATCATGACCTTCAGCGAAACGATGGTCGCGGAAGACCCTATCGAAGCCCGCGTAGCCTTACGCTCCGTGGCCGCCGCCTACCTCGCCGCCTCCACCTCCAAGGGCGAAACCAACCCCACGCTCGCGCCCCTCGCCAACCGCATCCTCGCCGACCTCACCGTGCCGGTCGTGGCCGACGGCAGTTACGCCATCGGCTCGGACGGCGATCCGGAATATCAACGCACCCCCTCCGTCATCCTGGGCAGCTTTCCGCTTCACCACCTCAAAGCCTCCGAAGCGCTCGAGCACACCTTCGACAAGGAGCTTTCGCGCATCCTACTTCTCTTTGCCTGGCTTCCGCATCAAGCCTCTGTGGTCGCCAGCCAGATCCGCCGTGCGGAGGGTCCGACGAGCGCGATTGCACTGCTCCGTCAGGCCGACGTGTTTCTTAAGCCCTGGCACGCGGGTGATGAATGGGAGAACCGCCGCTCGGTGCGCGCGGCCGTTTTCGTCACGGGCGCCGGCGGATTTTGCATCGCGCTGCACCACGCCGTTCTCGCCGAAACCGAGGATCAGGTCTGGACACTTTTCCCTGGCATTCCGGCTGAATGGAAAGACCTAGCCTTCGATGATCTAACTACCCGCGCAGGCTGGAAAGTTTCCGCACGCCTCGCCAATGGCAAAATCGTCTCGCTGCGAGCCGAGCCCACCCACGCCGCCGCTTCGGCGGTGTTCACGCTCGACGTCGCCCGCTTGCACCCGTCCTTGCTCGCCGCTGCGGGTCTGGAATCAGAGGAGGAATCAAAGCTCCTGCGCTTATCGCATCCTCTCGTCCTCAACTTTGCCGGCTGAATCGAGAATCTGCCCTTGGCGGGGCTGGACTACCGGCCGTTGGTCCTGCGGGAGAACGGCCGCGCACAATGAGCCAGCCCCCGGCAGCCGGAGGTCGGTCGCAGAGGCGCTTCCGCTATCGTCAAGCGCGGAGGGCGGAGGGAGCGCGGCCGAAGGCGCGGCGGAAGCGGCGGGAAAAATACAGGGCATCCTCGAATCCGGCCTCTCGGGCAACCTCGGCGATGGGAAGATTTGTCTGCGCGAGGAGACGGTGAGCGAGATCGAGGCGAAGCTTTTCGCTAAAGCGCTGCGGGGTGGTGTCGAGCTGGGCGCGGAAAAGATGGCTGAGGCGCGAGGGCGAGAGGCCGCAGTGAGTGGCGAGGCGGACGAGCTCGAATGGCTCGTCGGGGTGCGTGGCCAGAAAGTTCACGGCGCGTTGGACGCGTTCGTCCAGACCGGCATGCACATCGTCCGAGGACGAACGAAAAGTCCATATCAACGCTTCCTCGAGCGCGTTCATGGCGAGATCCTCCCAACCGGGGCCACGGAGGCGGCTGGCGGCGAGCATGCGACCCAGCGCGGACGGGACGGCTGGACCCCGCAAGGAGACGCGCATCACGCCGGGCGCGAGCGGCGTCCAGCGCAGCCAGACGCGCCAGTGGGCGCGGGGCTGAAAGTGGGCCCAGCGCAGGTGCCAGCGCCCGGCCGCCCCGTCGGTAGCGTAGTCTTGAGTGGCGGTTGGGGCGTAAAGGAGAGCGTCGCCCGGGACGAGCGAATGGGTGACCTCCCCGACGACGACGCGGCCAAGGCCCGCGCAGGTGAAGATCAGCAGCCAGTCGCCGCTGCCGCGCGGGCGCCAGTTGGTGAAGCCACGGCCTCGGCGGAACTCACCGCAGACGATGGGGGCGGCTTGGACATTCAGCGTGACGAGTCGGGCGGGGGCAGGCATGGCAGCACGATAATCCATGTTTTTGACCGGCGTGTCCATTTTCATTCGGCAGCTCCACGCGTATGGTGTCCGACGAAATCCTCCTTCCCCATGATT
>DASVRZ010000030.1:0-5239 GCA_036388355.1 Chthoniobacterales bacterium
GGCCGTTTGATTACCGGCGCGTGTTCACGTTGGCTTCGTCCATCGACACGAACCGGATCGAAGCGGAACTCCGGGATGGCGTCCTTAACGTTCGCCTGCCGCTGGCGGAACGGGTAAAACCCCGTCGCATCGAAGTCGCATAAACCGACACATTCCGCACCTAATCCTGAACCCGGCGATGTCGTGAACATCGCCGGGTTCTTTTTTGTCCACGCGGCAAATTGTTCGTTTACAGAGCGGACGGGAGTTGTCATTTTCTCGGCTGCTCATGGAAGACTGGACGCTTACCTCATTTATCCTCATATCAGCGATTAAGACGCTGGCGATCATCTTTGGCGTGGTCCTGCCCATGGTTTCCTACACCGTGTATGCGGAACGAAAAGTGAGCGCGCTCATTCAGGATCGCGTCGGCCCAAACCGGGTCGGCTTTCCGCTGACCCTGTTCGGAGGAAAGAAAGATTTCAGCTTTTTCGGGCTGATTCAGCCGATTGCGGACGCGGTGAAACTCCTTATCAAAGAGGACTTTACGCCGAAACACGTCAACAAGTTCTACTACTGGCTCGCTCCCGCGCTCGGGGTCGCTCCTGCGCTCATTACGCTAGCAGTCATTCCTTTTGGCAGCTTTCTAAATCTGGATCCCATTTTGGTCCCGCTCGGCAACGCGCTCGGCGTAGATCTGGGTTTCGGAGCCATTCAGATGGTTGTGGCGAATGTCGATGTCGGGGTGCTTTTCATCTTCGCGATCGCTTCAGTGGGCGTTTACGGAATTGTGCTAGCAGGCTGGTCGGCGAACTCAAAATATCCCTTCCTCGGCGGCATTCGTTCCAGTTCGCAGATGATTTCCTACGAGCTGTCGCTCGGCCTGTCGGTCATCCCGATCTTTCTGCTAATCGGAAATCTGAACCTTTCCACCATTGTTCAGTATCAGATCGACAACGGCTGGCTCATTCTCCCGTTCACGGACGGTCGTCTCACCCTGATCGAGATCCTACTCTGGATTCCCATCGCCATTTCGTTCCTCGTCTTCACCGTCGCTATGTTCGCGGAAACAAATCGTCTTCCGTTCGATTTGCCTGAAGCGGAACAGGAACTCGTTGGCGGTTATCACACGGAATATTCCTCAATGAAGTTCGCCTTGTTTTTCTTGGGCGAATACGCCGCCATGATCGCTGGCTCTGCCGTTATCGTGACTCTCTTTTTCGGTGCCTGGCATCTGCCGTTTATCCCGGATGGAAACGGCGGCGGGTGGGCCGGGCTCTTCTGGGGCCTTGTGAATATCGCCACATTCTTCGCGAAAGTGGCTGTTTTGCTCATCTTTTTCATCTGGGTCCGTTGGACTTTGCCGCGTTTCCGCTATGATCAATTGATGAAGCTCGGGTGGTATTTCTTTTTTGAACTCGCCCTCGTGAACATCTTCATCGCGGCCATCATCCTGGCCTTCGTTCCCTAGGGAGACCCAACTTTACACATCCAATGGCTTACACCGTTCCTCGTCCCAAAATGACTTTTGCCGAGAAGATTTATCTTCCGGCCATCGTCTCCGGGCTCGCCATCACGTTCAAACACTTCAAGAACATGGTCCTCGGCCGCACCAAGGTCGTGATGCAATATCCTGAAGAAAAATGGGATTCGCACATGCCCGAGCATTATCGCGGCGCGCCAACTCTCGTGAAAGACGAGCACGATCGCGAACGCTGCGTGGCCTGCCAGCTCTGCGAATTCATTTGCCCACCCCGCGCGATCAGCATCACTCCGGGCGAAATCCCGGCGGAGTCGAAGTTCGCGAAGGTGGAGAAGTATCCCGAGGAATTTAAGATCGATATGATCCGCTGCATTTATTGCGGCCTCTGCGAGGAAGTCTGCCCCGAGCAGGCGATCTTCCTGCGGAAGGACTACGCAATCACGGGTCTGACCCGCGCCGACATGGTTCACGACAAGAAGAAGCTCTATGAACTCGGCGGCGAAATGAATGGCTTGGTTCACAAATGGAACCCGCTTAAGTAAAACTGCCCTCTTTCATGCCTCCGATTCTTTTTTGGACCTTTTCCGGACTGATGCTGCTCTTTGCAGCAATGGTCGTCGTCCTCCGCCAGCCCGTCAGCAGTGCCCTCAGTCTGGTGGTTTCGTTCTTAGCCCTGGCCGCGCTTTACGTCTCGCTGGAGGCATTTTTCATCGGCGTCATTCAGATCATGGTTTATGCGGGCGCCGTGATGGTGCTCTTCTTGTTTATTATCATGTTGCTGGATCTGAAGGCCGACGCGCGCCGCAACTTCAAGCTGCCCGCAACGTTTGCGGCCTGCGCGGTCATCCTCATCTTCGGTTTCATGGTGCGCGGCGTGGTGGATAGCTTCGAGATGGGAAAGGCCGCGTTTCCTGTCCTGGTGCAAGATGGCAAAACGGACGTCTGGCACGTGGGCGAGACGCTCTTCAAGAGCTTCAACCTGCCCTTCCAAGTGGTCGGCGTCCTCATTCTGGTCGCGACGGTGGGCGTGGTCGTTCTCAGCAAGCGGGAGTTGAAATAACATGGTCACGCTCAACGATTATCTTCTCGTCAGCGGCTTGCTGTTTACGATCGGTCTGGCGGGAGTGCTCCTCCGGCGCAACATCCTCATCATTTTCATGTCACTGGAGCTGATGCTCAACGCTGCCAACCTGTCGTTGGTGGCGTTTTCCCGCTTCCGGGCGGTGGACGGCTTGCCGAACTATAACGCGCAGGTGCTGGTGTTTTTCATCATCACCGTAGCGGCTGCAGAAGTTGCTGTGGGCTTGGCGATCATCGTGGCGCTGTATCGCCAACGGCAGACGACGCACGTGGAGGATCTGAACTCCATGAAGTTCTAGCAGCGAGCTCTTCAGCCTGCATCAAACGCCTGCCGGTCCAAGACCTGCAGGCGTTTTCTTTTTCTGGAACTACAGAGCCGCGGCCAGTTTACACCTCGACCGCGTCGCCAAACTCAATGCCCATATTTTTCGCCAAGCGTGTGAGCGTTGGAGAAATCGGGCGTTTCCTGGAGAGAACATATTCCAGATCCACGAGGGTGACCTTGCCATCGCGCAGGGACGCCATCGTTCCGGTCTCACTCTGAAGTAGCCCCATAACGGCCAATTCACCCATCCGCGTCGCCAGCATCCGGTCGTAATGACTCGGGCTGCCGCCCCGCTGAACGTGCCCGAGGACGGTTCGGCGAACCTCTTGCTGCAGGACGTTGTCGCCGCCGCCTTCTTTCATCCTTTTAATGAGCTCTTCCGCGGAACAAACGCCTTCCGCCAAGATGATGAGGCTGCCTTTTCTCTTGGTGCGGTAGCGAGCGGCGAGAAGCTCCAGGATGCGCTCCATGTTATAGCGATACTCCGGAATGATCGCCACCTCGCCTCCGCAAGCAATGGCCGTGGTCAGCGCCAGATAACCGCTCCCGCGGCCCATCACCTCCACCAAGAAGCAGCGTCGGTGCGAACGCGCGGTGTCTTTGATTTTATCGATCATTTCCACAATCGTGTTGGAAGCCGTATCAACGCCGACGCCCATCTGCGTGCCGTAAATGTCGTTGTCGATGGTGCCGGGAATGCCGACTACCGGAAAGCCTAGCTGATGGATCTTCAGCGCACCGGTGAGCGACCCGTCGCCGCCGATGACCACCAAGCCATCCACGCCTTTGGACCGGAGCTTCGCCACAGCTTCCGCCTGACCTTCCGGAGTCATCATGCGTTTGCAACGGCTCGATTGCAGGACGGTGCCGCCGCGCTCGAGTAAGCCGCTCAGTAAATCGCCACTCAGATCGATGGTATTATCGTCGAAAATTCCGTCATAGCCATTTTGATAACCCACAGCCTTGTAACCTTGCCGAATCGCGATCAACGCGACGGCACGCACGGCCGGGTTCATGCCAGGGGAATCTCCCCCTGAGGTAAGGACTGCGATGGATCGATTGTAGTGGGACATGAATGAAGATTTTTCGGGCAACCTGCTAATGATCAATTAAAGCTAAAACTTTTTTGAACATCAGCTCTGCTGCCCGGTCAAAGAATACAGGTTAAGGCGATTCGGGTCGTAGCACGTTTTTAAAGGTGGTTTCCTTGGTTTCAGCGTGCACGGCCCGAGTCAATTTTCGAGCCGGATGTTGAAGGCTGAATGACACGTGTCAAGACCGGGAACACGGAACAAATTAACTTCTCGATCCCGCATTCTTCGCTGTAGAAAACGGCGCAATCCGCACCCATTGTTTCGCGGGAGTGGCGATTCTTTTTCTCTCGTCGGCTCTCCCTCGACGCAGAAGCCTGATGGCACGGCCAGTGCTCACGAAGGAATACCGAGATGAAAGTTTCTTGGATCGAAAATCAAAAAGATAGCGAACTCATTCGTGCCTGGGTCGAACTGGTCGATCCCGTCTGCTTGAACGAGGGCGAAACCTGGCAATACATGGCGTCGGAGCACCACGGCGAGTGGCAGCATGTCTTCCGCCACCGTTGCCACCCGGCCACTGGCGAAGTCATGATCGTCCGGGTGCCCGCTTCGAAGAGATGGTCGCCTAGCTGGTGCCAGGAAGTCGATTAAGTCCGGACCGCTAGCGTCCTACTTTTCCACCTTCGGCTGCTCGCGCAGCACTAACAGCGACGTCGCGGTGTCCAAAGCTCTCTGGAGTGTTCGATCCAACAAAGGTCCCGGCTCGGCAGACGCTCCCTCTTCCTTGGCTGCTTTCCTCGCCTGGTAGCTATCCAACTCGGGATTTCTCCCGGCGACGAGCGACGCTTCGTTCATGTGGGGACGCTCGATTTCGAAAATGAACGGCGAGATTCCCTCTTTCTCGCTTCGGGTTAGGATATTGCGCTCGTCCTCAATGTTAGCGGCCACTGCCAGATCCGGGCTGATGCCATTCTGCAAGAACTCCGCGGGCATTCCCGGCAGAACGACTCGCCCGACGGCGATTTCAATGCTGACCCGCTCGTTGATTGGCAAAGCGGTGAATTGCAGTGCCTGTCCAATCGTTTTCTTGCCCACGATGAGACCGCGCGCCTGCTGCCGAAGCACTGCCGCAACGACTTCGGCAGGACCTTCCGTGTCTTCATTGATCAACACGACGATGATGCCGTTGAAGAGAATATCTCCCTGGCCGACAAAGTTCTTCCCGCTGTTGCTGCCTCCGCTCACGAGAGTGAAAAGCGTCTTTCCTCCTCCCGTGAAAAGCGCCAGGAGGTTTGCGGCCTGATCATACTCGTCGCTGCCCTTCGTAGCGCGCAAATC
>DASVRZ010000031.1:0-16014 GCA_036388355.1 Chthoniobacterales bacterium
TAAAAAAGGCCGGGGAGTTAAAGCCCGGCCTTTTTAGAAAATGTAGGGAACGAAAGTTTACGCTGCCTTTTGCTTCACCGTCATGGCTTGCTTGCCCTTGCGGCCGCGGAGGTAATTCAGCTTCGCACGACGCACGCTGCCCTGGCGCTCGACATCGACTTTGGCGATACGAGGGGAGTGAATCGGGAACACGCGTTCGACACCTTCACCGTAGGAAATGCGGCGGACGGTGAACATGGCATTCAAGCCACGGCCTTTTTTGCCGATGACGATACCGGCGAAAATCTGGATACGCTCTTTGTCGCCCTCGACGACGCGGGTGTGCACTTTCACGCTGTCGCCCACAGCAAACGGGGTGAGGTCGGTTTTGAATTGTTCCTGCTCAATTTTGTCGATAATAATGCTCATAGAAAAGGCCGCTCGGTTAAGAGGGGCAGAATAACTACCCGTTCCGAAGGCAAACGCAAACGAAAAAGTTCAGCACGAGACTTCGCTTGTCGATTCCACCCGCAATATTTTAGCCTCCCACCTTGATCTCGTCGCTTGCCCCCACAGATTACGCGCTGCTTTACCGCTTTGCAGTGGCCCTGGCTGGGCTCAACGAGGATACGGAGGCGCTCGTGCACGAGGTGCTGGAGGAAAAACTCCCCCGTTTATCGCATCCGGATCCGCAGAAAAATCTCGTGCAACTCCTCCGCGCCCTGTGGCTGGCGCGCCCGCATCCGCGCGGTGAGAGCCCGATCAGCAACCTGCCTCCGCAGTTTCAGTGGATGAAAACCCGGCAGCGCGCGGTGACTATCCTCCAGGCCTCCCGGCGTTTTACCGAAGAGGAGATCACCGCGATCTGTGACGCAGGCGTGGAGGAGGAAACCCTGCCGCCCGAGAAAATCGCCGCCGCGCTCGACTCCATACCCGTGTCGCCCGAATTGCTTCGAAGGCTCGCCGCCACCGTCAAAGGCCTGCATCCTCCTTTCCGGCTGCTAAGCCCGCTGGGGCTGGCTCTCATTTTCGCTGGCCTGGTTCTTTGTGGCGTGGGTTATTGGATCTACAGTGATTGGCGCGGCACCGCCGACGAGAAACTAGCGGAGAAATTCCTCAATGCCGCAAAGGTGAGTTCCTCCCGCCAGCCGGAACCGGTGAGCGGCACCGTGGGCGAGCTGGCCGACGCCCTTTTTCTCAACTACGGCTTGGAAAATTATCCCATTCCAGCCTCCTTCGCCTCCGCCTCGGCTTCCACGCTGGCTGTCAGTCATGTGGATGGATATCCCGTGGTGCAGATCGGGCTGAAGGATTCGCCTGCTTTATTGATGTTGTTCCGCGCGGAAGACTTCGGACTGGCGGCAGACGATGCCAACTGGCAAATGGCGAGCATCGACGGTTGGTCGCTCGCCGTGCGCTCCGAAAACAACCAGGGCCACGTCATTACGGTTGAAGGCCCCGAGGAAAAACTGCGCGCGCTCCTGCCGCCGTAGGCCTCGTTGACCAGCGAAAACGTCTCTTGTTGAAGATTCCTCCTCTTGCGCGACAATAGCGATCCTCTCCCTGAAATTTTCATGCATCGTTTTTACATTCCCGCCGCTGATTGGAACCCCGACCAACTCCTCCTCAGTCCCGAGGAATCGCATCACGCTATGGACGTTCTTCGGCTCGAGCGCGGCCAGCGAGTGGTGGTATTCAACGGCACGGGAACTGAAATCACCGCCGAAATCGCCGAAGCCACCAAAGGAGCCGTTCGCCTCAAAGCCCAGCAAACCGCCCGCACGCCGCGCCTAAAGGCAGCGATCACGCTCGGGCAGGCGATTCCCAAGGGAAAAAACATGGACCTCATCGTCCAGAAAGCCACCGAGCTTGGCGCGACCATCATTGCGCCGCTTCTCTCGGAGCGCACCGTCGTCCAGATCGACTCCGGCGATTCCGAAAAGAAACGCGCGAAATGGCAGGAGATCGTTGTCGAAGCAGCGAAACAATGCGGTCAGAACTGGCTCCCCGAGGTTGCCAAGCCGCTCTCTCCCAAAGCCTTTTTCGACCAGGGCACGCGCTACGACCTCATGCTCATCGCTTCTCTTCAGCAGGACGCACGTCCCCTGAAGAGCGTCCTGGCCGCCGTGGAAAAAGAAACCGGCAAACCTCCCGCCAGCGTCTTGATACTAGTTGGCCCGGAAGGCGATTTCACTCCAGCGGAGATTGCTCTGGCGAAGAGTCACGGCTGTCATCCAATCACCTTGGGACCGATCGTTCTCCGGACCGAAACGGCGAGTCTGTATTGCTTGAGTGTGTTGGCTCATGAGCTCTTTTAAACTCTCCCTTCTGCTAGCGGTCGGCCTGTTCACCTCTGCGGCGGTGGCCCAGATGAGCACCGAGCCGGTGCGCGACACCGCGTTGGTCGAGGTTAAAGCCGACCAGGTTCCCACCGAAGGCATTTCGGAAAAGGGGAAGATCGCGCTGCAGATCCTCCCGAATAAATGGAAGGTCGCCGAGACGCCGCATTTCTATGTGCATTTCCGTCGGATGACAGAGGCCCGCAAAGTTGCCCGCGAGATCGAGTTCAATCTCGGCATCATCGCTCAACAACTCGGCGCCAAGCCGGAGCAATACGCCGCTAAATCCCACGTCTATGTCTTTGAAGACGCCGGAGAATGGGCGGACTTCATCAGCAAAGTGGAGATGCCTGCGTGGACCGCTAGTTTCGCCTACGGAGATGAGCTTTTCCTGAACGTGCGAGGCCAGGACGGCGGCCCATTCGACTCCCAGACGCTCGCGCACGAGACGACGCACGCCATCATCTCGCGAATCTACGAACGCCGCCGCTGGCCGCTCTGGCTCAACGAAGGCTTCTCCGAATACATGGGCAGCGCCGCCGTGGCCGCTCGGAAGAATCAGACGCTCAAGCGCTTTCAAAACAAGCTAAAGATCGCCGACATGCCGCTCGCCGAACTGGTGAAGCTGCAAGCCTATCCGACTGATCCCGCCGATGTCGGACGCCTCTACCAGACGGGTGAAAAGTTCGTCCGCTTCCTCATGGCGAAAGGCACCGGGCCGCAATTCGTCGCCTTCGTGGATGCGCTGATCGCGGGCCAAACGATCGAGCAAGCCATCGCCGCTAATTACCAGAACGTCTTCCCGACCTTCGAGAAGTTCGAGACCGAGTTCAACAAATACTCCGGCACACGAGGCTAGCTGTTCCTGCTCTGCCGGACGACGGTGGGAGGATTTAGAACTGGTATCGAACTGGCGGATGTTCTTGCGGTAGAAATTCTCCCCGCGGTTCATCGTCGTTTATGGCGAGAGGGACCGCGCACAATGGTCTCCGGATAACTGTCGAAGAGCTTCAACCTCTTTGGGTGTTGAAAGGAGTCGTTCTTTCCATCTCGATGAAGCGGTCAGATCGAGCCGCTTCTTCATGTAACAATCTTGTGACACCGCCTTTACAGTTCTGACAACGCAGACGGGCGACTGATTAGCTCGCCAACTTCCTTGGTGAATTCGCGAAGCGGCCGACCTTGCGTTTGATGGCTATTGGAGTGCGCAGAAATGAAGTCCGTCTAGAGGAGGGAGTGTCACGCTTGCCCGGCCAAACGACACGACTCTTCAAGGCTCATGCCGCGCACTTCCGGCTATGCACGAGGACGCACCGCTGATTTGATCTGATCGCGAAGAGCCTCCCATAACCAGCAGCCTCACCTCGGCAATCTGCCACTTGCCACCGCGTCACGACCCGCTATCCTCCCGCAGCAGAGAAACCGGGAGCTCTTCACGCATGATCTCGATCACCATCGATCACCTCGTTAAAAAATTCGGGCAAGCCACCGCGTTGGATCGCGTGAACCTTCGCATCGAAGCCGGGGAACTCTTCTTTTTGCTAGGACCGAGCGGCTGCGGGAAGACCACGCTCCTGCGCAACATCGCCGGCTTCTACACGCCGGAATCGGGCCGCGTTCTCTTCGATGACGACGACGTCACGAACCTCCCGCCGCACCGGCGCCAGACCGCGATGGTCTTCCAAAGCTACGCGCTGTGGCCGCATTTGACCGTCGCGAAGAACGTCGCGTTCGGCCTGGAGGAGCGCCGCGTGGCGAAAGCCGAATCCGACCGCCGCGTGGCCGAGGCCCTCGCTTCCGTGCACATGGAGCCGTATGCCGAGCGCAAAATCGCGCAGCTATCGGGCGGCCAGCAACAGCGCGTCGCCCTCGCTCGAGCGATGGTCATTCGCCCTCGCTGCCTGCTCCTCGACGAGCCGTTGTCGAACCTCGACGCCCAGTTGCGTCTCGAAATGCGCCTGGAGATCCGCCGCATCTGCAAAGAATTCGGCGTCACCGCCATCTACGTCACGCACGACCAGAAAGAGGCGCTCTCTATTTCCGACCGCATGGCCATTCTCGACGCCGGCAAAGTAGCCCAAGTCGGCACACCGGAGGAAGTCTATCGCCGCCCCCTTTCCAAGCTGGTGGCCGGCTTCATTGGAGAAACTAACTTCATCAATGGAAAAGTCGTTTCCGCAGACGAAGGCCTCGTCGAAACCGACCTCGGCACGTTCAAAGGCTCCGCCTCTCAGCCGCTGCAGGTGGGCCAGGAAGTCACTCTCTCCATCCGGCCCGAATGCTGGCGGTTGCGGGCCGAGTCTGCCGCCTCCAACTCCATGCGCGGCCGTATCACGCAAACGACTTACCTCGGAGAACTCGCGCAATACGAATTCTCCTGCGCTGGCCAATCGCTAAAAGTCTTCGAGCTCAACCCGAGACATCTGGCCGAACGCGGCGAACGGGACTGGTTCGCAATGGCCGATCCCGAGGACGTAGTCATTCTCACCCGCTAGCCGCCATGAGAATCGCGCCTGTCGTCGCCTTGTTAGTGGCCGTCATCGCCGTGCCGTTCCTGCTGCGGCCCGAGGAAAAACTAACTGCCTCAGCCGATCACACGCTGGTCATCATCAGCCCGCATAACGAAGCCATCCGCTGGGAATTCGCCAACGCCTTCCGCGCTTACTGCCGCCGCGCGTTGCAAAAAGAGGTGGCGCTGGATTGGCGAACGCCCGGCGGCACCAGCGAAATCGCGCGTTACCTGGACTCGCAGTACCTCGCCGGCTTCGAATATTACTGGACCCGCCAGGGCCGGAAATTCGGGATCCTCGAGAAAGGAGCTTTTGCTAACGGCAAGATTCGCCTCGACGAAACGCCTACCAACGACACGCCAGAGGAAGCCGTCCGCCGTGCGTATCTAACCTCCAAAGTCAGCAGCGGCATCGACCTGTTCTTCGGCGGCGGCAGTTTTGACTTCGCCCAGCAAGCCTCCAAAGGGCACCTCGTCGATAACGGCCTGCTCCAGCGACACCCCGAGTGGTTTGGCCCGAACGGCATTCCGCAGCAGCGGGGAGGGGAGGCGTTCTACGACGCGCAAGGCCGCTGGTTCGGCGCGTGTCTTTCCTCCTTCGGCATCTGCTATAACGGCGATTCCCTGCAGCGCCTGCGCCTGCCGCCGCCTGCGAATTGGGCCGATCTCGCGCACCCCGGCTACTTCCGCGAGATCGCTCTGGCCGATCCCACCAAGAGCGGCTCCAACACCAAGGCCTTCGAGATGATCATCCAGCAACAGATCGGCGAAGCGATCGCGAAAAGCGCCGAGCCAGGCTCTCCTGCGGCGGTCTCCGAAGGTTGGACCCGTGCCGTGCAGCTCATCCAGAAGATCGGCGCCAACGGACGCTACTTCACCGACTCCGCTCCCAAAGTCCCCCTCGACGTTTCCTCGGGGGACGCAGCCGCTGGCATGTGCATCGATTTCTACGGGCGTTTCCAGAGCGAAGCCGTGCGCCAGCCCGATGGAAACTCCCGCATCCAATACGTCAGCCCCGCCAACGGCAGCTCCACGGGCTCTGATCCGATCGGCCTCCTCCGCGGCGCACCCAATTCGGAACTCGCCAAAACCTTCATCGATTTCGTTCTCTCCGAAGAAGGCCAGAAACTGTGGAACACCCGCGTCGGAAGCCCCGGCGGACCCCAGAGATACGCCCTGCGCCGCCTGCCGATCCGCCCGGAACTCTACGACGAATCCACCCGCGGCACCCGCAGCGACCCCGATGTCCTGCCCTACGCCGCCGGGAGCGAATTCAATTATCAACCCGCCTGGACCGGCTCCCTCTTCCGGCAGATCGGCTTCATCGTTCGCGTCATGTGCATCGAGCCGCACGACGAACTGCAGGCAGCCTGGGCCGCCCTCATCGCGGCGAATTTCCCCCCTGAAGCCACCGCCAAATTTCAGGACGTCGAAGCCGTCAGCTACGCCTACGCCAGCGGCGGCATGAAAACCACCCTCAGCTCCCCCAACAAAATCGAAGAAGTCCGCCTAGCCAAGTCGCTCTCCGGGCATTTCCAAAACCAATACCGCGAAGCCCGCCGCCTCGCCGAAGCCGGGAAATAAATCTTACTCCTTGCGCAAGCCCCGCCCGCCCGCCACCATCTGCCCCTATACTATGGAACTACTCGTCGCCACCCTCTGTGATACCGCCTCCGAAAACCAAGGCAAACTGAACGTTATCGGCGCTTTCGACGCCATCATCGCGCAAAGCTTCCCCGCTGGCTTCAGCTTCATGCTCGCCCTGCGTTTCAGCTTCACTGCCGAAGATCACGGCAGCCATCCTTTCTCCATCCGCCTCGTCGATGACTCCGGCTCCCCCAACAACGAAGCGCCGAACGAGTCCAAGATGGACGTCAACATGCCTCCCGGCACCGCTGGTTTCTCCACACAAAACATGATCATGCCGCTTCAAGGCACCATCGCCAAAGCTGGCAACTATCATTTCGACGTCCACTTCGACGAACGCATCCTCGCCCGCATCCCCTTGCGCGTCATCGCCCAGAGCGACCTGCAAGCCCCCGCAGCGCCAGCGGCCAACTAACCTTTCCCGCGGATTCATCTCCGCTAAAGCGAAATAGAAAACGCTCCCATGCCATCAGGCGCGGGAGCGTTTTTGTTTTGGAAGTAGGCTCCAAATCGCTCGATGAGAGAACTCAAGAGGGTAGGGAAGAGTAGCCGACTCGTCCTCCGAAACCTAACGCATTTCTCGCTGCCGATAAATGCGTCTGGATCTCCGCTGGCAGCTCACTCGTCTGTTAAGGGGACGGAGGCGAATGCATCGAAGCTAAGCTTGAGGTTCAAAGCGATTTCGAATGACGTTACGGTGTCGTCATTTGGATCTTGTGATGGGCTTAAGCAAGCAAAGGCGCAGACAGGGAATTACGACGGCGAGCCAAGTGATAGCTGCGGCGCTGATAATGTAGGAGTCGGGGGCGGACTCCGGGAGGAAAAAACCGACGATGCCTACGACAAGAATCACGAGGCCGGCAACCGCAAGATAGCGGCCACCAATCGCGTTGATGCGATACCAGTCGTCGTCCGAAGCAAACGACGCCTTCGTGCGGACCCCGTAAAGGCGGTTGGGCGGCACCCGCCGCAGGACCATCGGAATGGCAAGCAGGAAAATGAGTAACCCGGAACTACTGATTACTGCGGCGATCGTTTGCATGGCGTTCATGGGTTTGAAGGTTGTTGCAAGGCTACTCTGCCAAATCTTTCGGAAAGCGCGTAGCATCGCCGAACGCCCGCAGCTTAGCGCTGCAGAAGTTGAGCTTGTTAGTTTTTTGAGTTTGGGCACAACATGCAGCTCGAAGCTTTCGGAAAAGCTGGCAATAGCCTCATGTATAATCTCGGCAAAAGGTTTCTCGTATGAAGAGGCGTACCAATGGTTCGGGCAGCGACCCAATAGAGGAACAGTGCTCGGATCAACGCCCGGAACAGTTGCCCAGAAACGCCGATCCTCTGCCTCGTCGTCCACCAAGCGCCACCAAATATCCTTCTGAGCGATAAACCACCCAATGCGGTAGCTTCCGGTTCGGTGCGCGGCAAGGTCATGGGGCCAGCGCTGAGGTGCGGGATCGGTAATGGGTTCCAAAGAATCTGTGATGACGATGTCCGCTGTGAATGTCCCGGGCCATTTTGAGCTGAAATCGATTACAGTGTGATATACCAACCCAGATTGCTGAAAGTGGTCCGTGTTTGTGAAGGTAGAGTCTTTACGTGCCCAATGCACAGGAAGAGCAACGTTTTGGATCCAATTCGGGAGCCGAGTTTCCCATGCTGATCGTAGCTGGGCTAAGAATGGCTTTCGATATTTGGACATAGGGAGCGGCTATAAAGGCCTAACAACCATTAGGCGAAACGATGCTTCGCCAATTAGAGATTAGGAGAAGACATTGGGAGGGGCGTGTTCGTCGCTGCGGTCAACAAGAGTTGCCCATTTGGATCGATTGGGGCTAGAAAATAAAACAAAGCTCCTCGCTGCTCGTGTGCGGGAACTCGATCCAATGGCAGCTAGCTGCCATTCGGTTGCCGACTCGGGGATGTATTCGATGAAAGCGGCGGGGCGGGCACAAAGGCATCGCGGTCATCTCGATGGAAAGGGCGGCAGCAGACTGCTCCAGAGCGTTCAAAGATGACCGGAGCACACTGATTATCCCGTGATCCTTACGCAGCCGGAGGCGTTGTTGCACAGACAATGCGCAGACGCGAAAAAAGAACAACTTTGTCTTGCTGTTAAGACTCAGTCGCATCTACAAACCGCCGATGCACTACCAACGCCCCATCCTCCGCACCTCTATTGCTGCGCTCGTCGCCACGGCGCTGATCGTTCCCATGCAGGCGCAAGACTCCGGCACGAACGTGATTGACGAAATGATCGTCTCCGGCGAGGCGGGTGAATCGAGCTATCTGCCCGCGCAGCAGGCGACCGGCTCGCGTTTGTCGATCCCACCGCGCGATCAGGTGCAGACGGTCAACACTGTCACTCCCAAGGAGATCGACGATCGCGGCGTGATGAGTGTGCAGCAGGCCATCGAGACGACAACCGGTGTGCGGCCCGTCTCGGGGGTGTATTCCAGCACGGACGTGACCTCTGGCATCCGGTCCCGTGGGTTCGAAAACAACTACACCTACATCAACGGCTCGCGCTATCAGGCATTCGGCTTTCCCATCGAACTCGCGGTTGTAGACCGGCTCGAGGTGCTCAAAGGCCCGGGCGGGGTGCTCTTTGGCCAGGGCGATCCCGGCGGCACGCTGAACATCCTCACAAAGCGTCCGCTCTCCGAGCCGCGGCACGAGGTGGAAGCCACCGTCGGTTCATTCAACCTCTACCGGTTTACCCTCGACACCAGCGGACCCCTCATCTCGCGCGACGCTGCATCCCCTGCGCCCGCGCCCGATCCGAAAGGCGGCCAGGGCGTCGCCGCCCAAAATGCATTGCGGGAGCCGGTGCTGCTGTATCGCCTGAATGCCGGCTACCAATCCAACGAGTCACACCGCGATTTCGTCGAAGGTCAACGCTACGTCGTTGCGCCTGCGGTCACCTGGTTCATCGGGCCGGACACCACGCTGAACGTGGAGTTTCAGTATCTGTGGGAAGAGTATCGCTTTGATCGCGGTCTGCCGCCGCAACCGATCACGCTGGAGCTGCCGCGCGGTCGGTCCGCGGGCGAGCCGGATATGCCGCTTTCCTGGAGCAAAACCTACAACGCTTTCGTCGAACTCGAGCACCGCTTTTCCGACGCCTGGAGAGTGCGCAGCAACACCGCGTTCTTCTATCAGGACCAGCGCTCCTATGAGATCAGCGGCTTCAGCCCGGTGAACGGCAACGGCGACGACGGACTCTTCGAGCGCTATGCCGGCAAGAGCTGGGGCAACAACAAATACTTCACCACCCGGCTGGAAGCTCTCGGCGAGTGGCAGCTCGCTGGCTTCGATCAGCAGACACTCATCGGCGCGGAATACTCCCATGCCGAGTTCGGCTACGCCTTCTTCGACCCGAGCGACGCGATCAGCCCGATCAATTATCGCAACCCGGATTACGGCACCTTCAAGTTCCGCGCCCCTTACACCAAGAGCTTCCCCGCCGAGGCTTACGGGGACGATGCCTACGCGGTCTATTTCGATCATCAATTCGAGATCGCCGACAACCTCAAGCTAATGCTCGGCTCCCGCTACGACTGGTCAAACGGCTTCTACATCGACCGCGACGCCGACATCGATCGGATTGCCGGCGACTCCGAAGGCTGGAGCCCGCGCACCGGCGTCGTCTGGTCACCATGGAAATCGACCGACCTCTACGCCTCCTATGCGCGCACCTTTAAGCCCAACCTCTTCACCGACGGCACCGGCGCCACCTTCGACCCTGAGCTCGGCGAAGCGTGGGAAATCGGCGTCCGCCAGCGCTTCTTCGAGGACCGCTTCCAGATCTCCGGCGCGGCCTTCCACATCGTGAAGGAAAACATCCTCAACCCCGACCCGAGCGATGCGACCGGACGCCGCCAGATCCTCAACGGCGAGGAACGCGCCCGCGGCTTCGAATTCGAGGCCAAGGGAACGCCGCTGCCTGGCTGGGACATTGCCGCAGGCTACACGTATCTCGACGCGGAAGTCACCGAGTCCACAACCGACCCGATCGGCCTGCCGCTCGTCGATGCGCCTGAGCATCAGGCGAGCCTCTTCACGCGCTACGAGTTCCAAAGCGGCTGGGCGAAGGGCTTTTATGTCGGCTACGGAGTTTACTACGTCGACGAGCGGCGCTCCTCCTTCGCCAATCCCACCTTCAACCTCCCGAGCCACGTCCGCCACGACGCGCACGTCGGCTGGCGCAACGACCACTGGCGGGTGCAGGCCAACGTCGAAAACCTCTTCGACGAAGAGTACTACGAGACGCACGGCAACAACATCTTCCCGCAAGCCGGAACCAACGTGCGGGCCAGCGTGAGCTATACCTTCTAACGTCCGCACGATGGGGAAGCGGCTCTGGCGATTGCACTCTCTGCTCGGGCTGATCGGCGGGCTGTTTCTGCTCGCGATTGGCCTGTCCGGGAGCGCGCTCGTTTTCGCCGATGAACTCGACGCGCTGCTGCATCCGCAACTCCGCCGGGTGACCCCGCCACCGGCCGCGCCGCTCGACTTCGACCGCATCCACGCCGCCGTGCGCGAACGCTGGCCGGACGCGTGGGGCGTGCGTTTCCGCCGTCTGCCGCGGGCCCCGGGAGAGACCGTGCAGATGTCGATCAACCGGAACTCCGACCGGATGGCGGGCGATTGGTTCCACGTTTACGTGCACCCGCACACCGCAGAAATCCTTGGCTGGAAACACGCCCTCGGCGGCTACGGCTTCGCGCACAATCCGGTGGATTGGCTCCTCTGGTTTCACTACTCGCTGCACGCGGGCAAAACGGGGGAATCAATCGTCGCGCTCATGTCACTGGTGCTGCTCGGCTCCGCGTCCACGGGCGCATGGATCTACCGGCGGCAATTCTGGCGGGGGCTTTTTTTCCGAGTGCGCATCCGCGAAAGCAGTTCGCGCAAGCGTTGGTCGGGCTTGCACGGCGTCATCGGCGCCTGGTCGCTGCTGCTCAATCTCGTCCTTGGCACCACCGGCTTCTGGATGACGCGCCACGTCTGGTCCGCCGAGCATTTGCTGGCTCCCAAGCCCGTGGCGGAGATCCACGCACCCACACCCGCGCCTGCCGTGAGCTACAACGCCGCGATGGCTGGCCTCAAGCGGGAGCTGCCGGATTTTCTCCCTGAAGGACTCAGCGCCATCTCCAGCGCGACCGACGATTACCGCATCTACGGCCGACTCCACTCAGAGCCATTAATCTTGGGCTCCTACGCTTCCGAAATCACCATCGACGGCACCACCGGGAGAATCAAAACGAAGAGCTTCATCTCGCAAAAGCCGCTCACCGAACAACTCAGCGCCGCCACCATCCCGCTCCACTTCGGCAATTTCGGCGGCTGGCCGGTGAAATTGCTCTGGTGCGTCGGCGGCCTCGCCCCCGGCATGCTCGCCTTAAGCGGCATCCTCATCTGGCAAGCCCGCCGTTCGCGCCCCGGCCCGACTGCGGGAAACTAACTTACCACCCGCCGCTCTGACGCGTAGTTATGAATCAAGCTCCCGGTCCAGCGCCGAATCGGTGCTCTTCCGAGGCAGGCGAACGGAAAACACGGTGCCTTCAGCGTCTGAGGTGGCCGTCACTTTGCCGCCGTGTGCAGTCGTGATCTCGCGTACGATATAGAGACCCAAGCCGAGGCCCTCCGCGTAGGCCTCCCGACTCTCTTTTACACCCCGCACCAGCGGGTTAAAGAGCTGCTCCAGTTGATCTGGTTCGATGATCGGTCCCTGGTTGGTCACGTCAAAACCCACGCCTGTCTCATCTCCGCGGACGGCCACTAGCACCGGCTCGCCGACGGTGCCGTAAACGGTGGCGTTCGAGACGAGATTGCGGAGCACTTGTTGGAGTCGAGCCCCGTCCCAGCAACCACGCAGATCGCCCTGCAACTGCAGTTCGAGACGGCGCTGCGGAAAGGCGGCACGAAGTTGTTGCAGCTCATTGGCAATAACCACCCCCAGATCGACTTCCGCTACCTTAATGGGAATGCCGACGCCCAGACTGGTGCGGTTGAAATCCACGAGATCATTGAGCAGGGATTGAATCGACCCCCCGCACCGGATGAGGCTCTCGGCGGCTTCCGTGACGATCTCTCCCGCATTCATCTTCGCGAGGTCCCCGGCCACCATCACGATCGCATTCACCGGATTCCGCATGTCGTGCCCCAGCATCCCGAGCAGAAGATTGCGCGAACGCTCCACCTGCCCGTTAAAATAGCCGATGGACTCCGTGAGCGATTCATCGATCGCCTCATTGAAACGCACCATATCTTCCAGGCACTCCACACCAAGCTCGCAATTTCCCCGCCAGAGACGCAACACACTCGCCCGAAGCGCGCGGTATTCTGCTGCTAATTGGTTAATGTCGAGGCCGCTTCGAGCCCGCAGCACCGCGTGGGTCTGCGCCGCGGTTTCCGCTGCGTTGCGTACCCGAGGCGCCCGTCCCATCGACTTCTCCGATTCTTCCTCCGCCGTCTGCCATGTGTTCAGATCGGTCACGATGGCCTTCAGGATTTGCTCAGCATGGTTGCGCAAGGCTCGCGAGGTCATGAGCGATGTGGATGGGTAAAGCGTTCTCGCGAAGGCGTCCCACTCCGTCAGGATCAACTCCATGTTCTGCGTGATGTAGTCGGGAAGGCGCATGCGCGGAAGATCAGTCGCTACGTCAGCATGTCAAGAACTCACCCATGCAGTCCCAGCTCTTAAATCGCCTGTCCTGCTGTCGACTCGGCTAGCGTCCCTCGGATGGAGACTTTCCACTCGCTAGCTCGGCGATCCGTCTGACCTCCGCCAGGGCGGCCTTTGTGGTCTCCACCGATTCAGTCAACTGCCGTTTGGTCCGATTGATCTCCCGCAGTTCGGCGTTGAAGCGCGCACGACGATCCCGCGCTTCGGCCAGCAGTTCCGCTGTTGGAGGTACATCATCCATACCCAACGTTGTCACAAACTTGCGAGAGTGCGCGTCCATTTGCTTCAGGGGCGCCCCTGAAATGAGAAGGGAATAGCAAGTGGACCCGCTTCAAAGATCGCAGAATCCCCGTGGTGCCCCTTTTTCCCTTGTGGCCGATAAGAAAGTTGCGGCAGGCCGCCGACCGATGTAAGCCCACCCGCCACCGCATCTACCTCATGACGACTCCCGACCCTGCTGAAAAGTATCACCCGCCTGATGTCGCTGAATGGATCAGTAAACATCCCAAGGCCAAGCCGCCGTATCCCCTCCCAAAACAATCGGCCAGCATCCACAAACGGGCTGCCGAGTGCGTCCGGGAGATCTGGTCGGCAAGTGACATTCGGTGGGTGGACCGCTACCTGGGCCGTCTCGAGCAGATCCATTACCAAGTCGCCGAGGCCTTTAAGAAAACGCCTGCACCGGTGTTGGTCTGGTATCATCCCGACACTGACACCTTCTGGCACTATCCCGTCTAAGGCGCTTCACTAATCCGCTGAACTGCCAGTCGCGTCTCGCGCTGCACCGTCGCATACTCGGGGGCGCGAGAAACAACCTGCGCGAACGAGAGGCGTTGCTCATCCATGAGGTAAGCAACCATCTGACGGTAGAGAAAATATTGGTAAGCTCTCGAGGGATGGTCGAGCCCGGCAGCGACACGCCGCATACCGTCCGCTACGGGAAAGGTGCTGTCCTGCGCCACATATTCGCAATATCCCTCGGAGACCCAGTCCGCAAGTCGGGCGCCTCGGAATAGACCCAGCCGATATCGAATCAGTCCATGCGTAATCTCATGGGCCATGAGACTGGACAGACCGCGAGTGTTCAAGTCAGTCCCTGACCGGGTAGCCAACCCTTTTTCGAAGTCGGCAGCAGCCACAAAGACATGATCCGTAAATGGCACCGAATAGGCGAAGGCCCGAGTGGGTGGTAGATGAAAGAGCCGGAAGAGCCAGATGGAATTGCACACGAAAACGTGTTCGCGACGACCGGCGACCGCCAACTCAGAGCGCCGGATCAAAGCGGCCGCCTCGGCCAAAGATGTCACCGCCTGCGGGGGCAGCGGACTCCGGGAATACAAGCTAATCCCCTCCGCGGTCACGCTATGGGCGAAAAGCGCCTGCGGATAGAGATGGATACCGGCGTAGATGAGGAAAAGGAAGACAAGCAGTCGCTCCGATTGGCGCAGGTACCTTCTAAGCCGAGTCTTTGGTATCGGCCGATTAAACCCGCACAAGCGAGCCAAGGTGAGAACAACTTTATTCATATGACACTGAATCAATCTTTGGAGCCGAGGCAAGCACGGGCCGCAAAAAAGCCGCCGGACTTTGCTCCGGCGGCTTTTTGTTAGTCGGCCCAGTGGCTGTTACGACAGCGTGATCGTTGCCGGGGTGCTTTCCGCACTGTCGCCGGCCGCATTATGGGCGATGATCGTGATGGTTAGCAGTTTCGCCAAAGGCAGACCGGTTAGCACCGTTTGGTCGTCGGGGAAGAGGCCGAAAAGGCGCGGTGGCGCTTCTCCTGCGACGACGACTTTTACCCGATAGCTCTCGGCTCGACGCGACGGAGCCCAGTCCACGATGAGCGCGCCGGTGCCAGTGGCTCCGGCCGTGAGCACCAGATTGTCGGGCACACCAGGAGTCGCGGGATCGGACGGGCGGTTGAAGCCGAAGGCATACCAGATCGAGCTGTCGGCGGGCAGCGGGAGTTGGGTCAACTCATTGCGCAAGCCGATGAGCCGGGCGCGCATCGCTTCGAGGGCGGCGTCACGTAGGCCGAGGGCCTCACCATTGGCTTTGGCGGCGTTGTTAATGCCCGACCGAGCCGTGGAGATCGCGGTATAACAAGCCTGCGCGGCGGCTTCTGTGATGTCCAATTCCGGACGGTTCGGGTCAGTCACAGCGTACGTCGGGTTGTTTTGCAGAAACTTCACCAGTTTCCCGATGAGGATGAACCGATCGTCCAGCGTGCTGGGTTGCTAATAGATCCTCCGGTAAACCCGGCTTCCTCCCAGAGTGGCCCCATTCGTCGCCGAAGCGGGGTTTCTCAAACTGGATGAAGCGCGCGATGAAGGCCTTCCCGTTGGAATCTGCCGTCTTATGGACGCCGTTGGCGGTGGTCTTCGCCGTGCGCTTGAGGGCCACGGTGTTTTCGGCAGCGATTAAGCTGGCGAGGTCGGCGCGAATGGCGGCCTCGGTGTTTTGTTTCAAGCCGATGGCGACTCCGTGAGTCTGGGCGCCGTCGGCAGCGTCTTCGCCCAGTGCGACGACGTCGGTATAACTAGTGGGTATTTCGTTACTGGCCATAGGTAATGTCTCTAGCAATGAGGACGGAGCTTTCCCCCCCGTCGTCGGGTTTGGTGACCAGCAAACCGCCCGCTATGGGCCGTTTGCCGTGGAAAAACGAGGGGGAAATGTCGTGCAGAGAGCCGTTCGGCGTGGCCGGATGAGGTGCGGCGCGTTGCAGGGAGGCGCAGGGCAAGCCCCGGCGCGCCACTGCACGATGCGCTGGGTTGTTGGGGTCCTCGACGAGCGGTTGCACACTGCACAGAGGCAACCCGGGAAACCCGTCGAGTCGTTGCAGGTTGCACGGGAGC
>DASVRZ010000032.1:0-6387 GCA_036388355.1 Chthoniobacterales bacterium
CAAGCCCGGATATTCGCTCCGCTTGTCAATTTCCGCTGAGTCGGTTTCAATAAGGAATGGATCCGCTCCCCCTCACGTCGCTCGCCGACACGCAAAATCAGCCCGACTACCGCAATCTCGCCATCGACCGGGTGGGGATCACGAACTTGCGGTATCCGCTGCAAATCCGGGATCGCGGTCACAGTCTGCAAAGCACCGTGGCCACCTGCGCGTTGACGGTGGATCTGCCGCATCATTTCAAGGGCACGCACATGAGCCGCTTCGTGCAGGTGCTGAACGCCCACGGGCCGGTGTTGCACGTGGAGAACATCCACGAGATCCTGCAAAATCTGGTGGCGCGGCTGGACTCCGACACGGCGCATGTGGAGTTTGCCTTTCCCTATTTCATCGAGAAGAAAGCTCCCGTGACGGGCGCGCCGGGGTTGATGGATTACGAGGTGAAATTCAACGCGACGTACGAGAACGGGAAGATCGATTTCGTGGTGACGGTGGGCGTTCTCGTGACGACGCTTTGCCCGTGCTCTAAGGCAATTTCGGTGCACGGTGCGCATAATCAGCGGGGAAAAGTGACGTTCGCCGTGCGCTCGACGCACCCGATCTGGATTGAAGATCTTATCGCCCTGGTGGAGACGTGTGCGAGCAGCGAACTCTACAGCGTGCTGAAGCGGCCGGATGAAAAAGCGGTGACCGAACGCGCCTACGACAACCCGGTTTTCGTGGAGGATCTCGTCCGCAACATCGCCGCGCGGGCGAACCTGGAGCCGAACATCACGTGGTATCGCATCGAGGCGGAAAACTACGAATCGATCCACAGCCACAACGCCTACGCGTTGATCGAGAAGCCGCTGAAGTAGCGAGGATTTGCGGTGGGAACGCTGGGGCGGGTCAGAGGTTAGTCTTCGTTCTCGAAGCCAGCGGACCAGTTCTTGAGGTCGTGTTTTTGGACTCCGTAAATCAGCTCGGAACAGCCGCGTTTCGCCAGCCAGATCGCCAAGGCTGGAAAATCCCGATTCGGCGATCCGAAACTGAGATCCTGTAAAGTTAGCGTCTGCTGCACGAGCCGGATCTCGCCTCTGACGTGTTCATCCTCGGTGGCGTAAGCTTCTTCGGATGGTTCGTCGGGTGCGTTTTTAGTCGCGACGTTAGACGCCAGAGCCGAGGCAGGCTGCGGCTTTCCGGTGATCAACTCGCGCTGTTTCGCGTCCCAAGCTCGCTGGGCAAGGCGGTCGTCTGAAAGAAGAGGCGGCCGTTCAAGTTCATGGGCCAGTAAAGCGTCGTCCAGGTTAGGATCGCGGCTCGCGCGAAGTTTGGCGACTGCCTCCATGGTTTCTTTAGAGCGCGCGGCGGAAAATTCGCGCATCCGGGCGACGGCTTTTTCTCTTCCGCCAAACAAACCCGTCAGAAACGAAAATTGCTGGTGGATCTGAAGCTCAGGCGATGCGAAGGCCGCGATACGAAGAGCCTCTATTTTCCGAAAGGTCTCGCAGGAACGTTTCACCGCAGGGTCGATTGGTTTCAGCCACGGCGCTGGCGGTCGCAAGTCCACAGGCATGCTCAACCACAGGTCGATTTCCTGGTGGATCTCGGCCGCAACCGCCGGGGTGGACGCAGTTGCGCGTAGATTGAGGCGAAACCAGGACTCCTGGTCCGCGTTGTTATACACCGTGCCGCCGGCAGCGGTCAGATCAGCGGCCAGCGGGAGCGGCGTATCGATGTCTTCCTGATGAGTCTCGACCAGCAGGCTGGGGCCGAAGAGCACGACGTCCACAGAAGGGTTCTTCTGGGCGAGGACCTTCCGATACGCAGCGAGGGCGTTTTCCGGGGAGGAGAATTTCGCGAGGAGAAACCGCTCCGACTTTTTGGGCTCGAACGCCGCTCCGGTGTAACGCCGGGCTCCGCCGTTGTAGGGCGCGTCGAGAACGGGCGGCACTTCGGCCGACTGGCTCTGATTGATAGCAGGCCACGTTTTTGTTAGGTCGTTTTTTCCGACGTAGAGCAGCACCATGCCAATCACGGCCACGATCAAACTGACGGCGTAAATGGAGATGAGACCCAACGCTTGCAGCCACTTGGGCGGCACCGCGTTCAGCCGCTCAAAGACTTGCAACCCATGGACGGCCAGAAGCTTCGGCGAGAGTTTCGTTTTACTGCTCGAGTCGAGCTCCCCAAAGATGAGTTCAGCGGTCGCAAAAGGCACTTTGTCGTTCGAACCCGGCTCCGGAGTAAAACCCTGGCGCCGCAGTTTCTCTGCGGCCCGACCCTGGAGCAACGTCAGCGGCAGGGAAATTAATGTCGCGATCGCGAGGAAAAGCCAGATCCGGCCCAACCCGGCGAAGCTGGCTGCGATCCCTATCAACGCCGCCGCCCCTTTGAAGGCGGCTTCCAACCAGCGGTTTCTGGAAAACAGCACCGTATTCCAAAACCACCCGCCATCCAGCGGGACTACCGGCAGCAGATTCATCGTGTTGATGATCAGAAGCAGCCACGCCACTTCATGGAACGCCGCGTTTCCGCTAACAAACGCCGAGCCAGCCAATCCCGCTCCTAACCAAATGCCCGGGACGGGACCCAGCAGCGAGACGAACGCCTTTTTCCAGCCAGCGACATTGTAATGACTTCCCGTTACTGCCGCCCCGAAACCCGGCAGGAAAAACATCTTCACATTGCGGTATTTAAACACCCGCATCGCCAAATAATGCCCCAGCTCATGAAAGAAAAGGACGCCCAAAATGAGCGCGAGAGATTGAGCCGATGCACCTTCAAAGCCCACCACCGCCGAAGCGCCCAGGGACAACACCAGTAACACCACGCCACTGATCCACGAGACTTTCTTCGCCTGCTCCTTCTGCAATTCCGCCCATGCCGCGCCAAACTGCGACCCTTGAGCCACGGCATTCTGTTCACTTTTCAGAAACAGCGCGTCCGTCTCTGCTTCTGCTGGAGTGACTTCCCGGAAAGTCCCGCGTTGCAGATGGAAATCAAAGTGGTCGTTCTGCCATTTGGAATAAATCGCCAGCGCGTGCTCAGAAGATTGCACCGGCTTGGCCGCGGCGCCGGTCGTCGCCTCCACGGTTGCCTCATGCGATTGAAATAGCTCAGGCACCGTGAGTTTCTCCCCGTGCTGCGTAAACACTTGAGGTGGCTCCTCCGAGCGCAACGGCTGGTCGCATGTCCAGACGCTCCGCCCATCCTCAAATGCCGTGAAGAATCCCGTCTCAAAACGTTCCCGGATTTTGCATCCCGGCAGTCCGCGCACCCAGAAAAGGCGGGCCATGGTTCTCCCCGTCGTGCCCAGAGCCAGCATGGTGAACTCCTCATAGCCGTTGAAGAAATTAGTGATCTGAAAATACACCGGCGCGTGAAAACCCAACTGCTTCAACTCCTGAGTGCGCGTGGCGAAATGCGCCAGCACATCCGTTGGAACATCCTTTTCTGCAAGGGCGATCTTCCCCCAATCCAGGACATGCACGGCACGTTGACTCGCCGCTAGATTGATCCCGAGGCGTCCCAGCGACCACCCAAGCAGCCAGGTTAGCAAACCCGTACTAGCACGCCATTCGCGCACGCGGATTTGCCGGGAGTCGATCTTGTAGAACCTTACGAAGTCGCCCACGTTCGGGAGATTTTTCGGAATTGGCGGCGGAACCTTTACAGGACCCGGAGCACCCGGCCGAGCGAGCGTAAGGACAAGTGTCTCTGGGGGAGATTTCTCGCAGAGCGAGTCTGGGGACAACATATGGGACAGTTTAGCAGATTGTATGCCTTGGCCGTAATTTCTCGCGCTTTTATTTTATCGTGAGGTAAAAAGCCCGCGGAACGAGTTTCGTGCTAATTTCCGAAATGTCCCGGCTCCCAGCGAAGATTCTCATTGTCGCAATCATTGGGTTTTGGGCGGTGATGACCGGCTGGCTGGTGCGTGCGCATTGGAACGACGGCAACGCGCCGTTCTCCGAGATGGCGCCGGAGGGGGTGTTTCGCCAGGTGCTCAAGCACGAGGTGTCGTCCACTCTGGGGATCTATCGCGGGCAGAAGCGGATCGGGAGCGTGAACATCACGCCCGTGCACAACCCGGCAAATTCGGTGAGCCTGGATGGGAATATCAGCCTCGCGCAGGGAGGGGAAAAAGGGGAGACCTACAACTTTTCCCTGCGCTTCGACCTGGAAAATCAGCGGCTGCGTCCAGAGACGATCACGCTGCGTCTCAGCCGTCGCGAGCCGGCCTTCAACGCGTTGATCGAGCTGCTTTTTCCGCAGGAAAAAGTCCGCTACAACATCATCCAGAACGGGGTGGATTTCGGAACGAACGAGTTGCCGATGTCGGGTGGCGGCCTGGCTATGCTAGCTCCCGTGCTCGGAGGATTACCGCCGTTACCGATGTCGCCGTCGGCATTTTCCCAGACGCTGGAGTGCCGGACGAACCGGGCTCATTTCGTCATCCGCGGCGAACGAATGGATGGCTTTCGCGTGCGCGTGTCCGCAGCCGGGCTCAGCGGCACGGCCACGCTGGGGCAACTCGGCGAGGTGTTTGTCTTCCGCACAAGCACGGAGTATCACCTGCTGGCGGAGGGATTGGATCCGAAGACGTATTTGCCGTGAGATAAGCCATTCTGTTCGGGAGGATACGTGCAACAAATGTGCGACCAGGCGAGCAGACGCTTGCCCTTGGATAATCCACTGATACAAACGAATCCCGTATTTCGCTGATGGGTGGAGCCTGTTGTTACTCGGCACTGCCTCTACTTCGATCACTGGTCTTCCTAAAAAACATGAAACTCACTCACTGGTGCTCGACGACAAGCTCCAACCCATGGCAGCGCCTCAATGCTCCCGCCTCTCCAGAGGGAGACGGTGCGGCAATGGATCTGGTTATAATCGAGGAGCGTGATCAGCGGTGGGATGGCTTTGGCGCATGCTTTAATGAGTTGGGTTGGGAGGCGCTTCTCCTGCTGCCGGAGGAGAACCGGATGGAGATGATCCGGGAGCTGTTCGCTCCGGAGGGGAAGTTTCGGTTCAACGTTTGCCGGTTGCCGATCGGCGCGAATGACTACGCGATTGATTGGTATTCGCACAACGAGACGCCGACGCTTTTCAGATGGAGAAATTCTCCATTCAGCGTGACTCGCAGCATCTGATCCCTTAAATCCGTGCGGCGCTGAAGCTGAATCCCGACATCCGGCTATTTGCTTCGCCGCGGAGCCCGCCGACATGGCGTAAATTTCCGCGTGCTTACTCCTACGGAAAGCTGATACGGGATCCGAAATATCTGCGCGCGTACGCACTTTATCTTGTGAAGTTTGCGCAGGCCTACGCGGCGGAAGGGATCACGATTCATCAGGTGCATGTGCAGAATGAGCCGAACTCGGATCAGAAATTTCCGTCCTGTCTCTGGACGGGAGAGCTGATGCGGAATTTCATTCGCGATTACCTCGGGCCAGCCTTCCGTGAGCACAATCTTGACTGCGAGATTTGGGCGGGAACCATTGAGAAGCCGGACTATGTAGCTTGGGCGCACACCATTCTTGCTGATCCCGAGGCCCGCAAGTTTATCTCTGGCGTAGGCTATCAGTGGGCGGGGCAGGGTGCGGTGCAACGGACGCACGCGAGCTGGCCACAACCGGGATTGATGCAGACGGAAAACGAATGCAGCGACGGCAAGAACACGTGGGAATATGCTGGCTATGTTTTCGACCTGTTGCAGCACTACATCACGAACGGCGTAAACGCCTATGTCTACTGGAATGCGGTCCTACAACCGACCGGGCTGAGCACCTGGGGCTGGAACCAAAACTCGATGTTCACCGTCGATCCGAAGGAATCGACGCTCATCCGCAATCCCGAGTATTACGTTATGAAGCATTTCACCGCATTCGTCCGCCCCGGCGCGCGGCGGATGCAGCTCGCTGGTGCGATGGCAGGCATGGCGGTTGCCTTCGAAGAGCGGGATCGGGCTGTGGTGGTGCTGCACAATCCTCTGCCTGAACCGTCCGCGGTAAGAGTGAAGGTGCGGGGCAATAGCTTTGCGTTATCTCTGCCCGCGGAGTCAATGCACACGGTTGTGTTCGAGCACTAGCTGATGCCGGCTCTACAGTGCGGCGTAGAGTCTTAAAAATGCTTCAAGCTCCCGAGGCTGCCGCGAACAAATTTAGAAGAAAGAGTAGTGAAAGGTCACGCCGGAGCTTGCGTTTGGACAATTCACTGATACAACGAAACCATGAGACGTATTTCCCTGCTGGCTGGAGTCGGTTTGTTGTTGAGCACCGCCGCGGGGCTTTCAGCCGCGGGCATTCGAGATCTGGACCGCGACGGCATTGCCAACCACCTAGATCGCGATGTGGATAATGACGGGATCTTGAACGCTAACGACCCAAACATTGACGGGGGCAAATG
>DASVRZ010000033.1:0-23178 GCA_036388355.1 Chthoniobacterales bacterium
GTTTCTCCTGATAAAATTTGCTCAGCGCATAAACGGAAGGAAGCGCGGGCACCTTGGTTTCCGGAGTCGGCACCGGCACCAGAGGCTCGCCGTCTTCATCCATCACTTCCCAGTCGTGAGCTTTCACCTGCCAGAGCGGACGCTCAACGCCTTCGATGAGTTCCCCTTTGCTCGAGCGATAAAGGCCTTCTCCGTAAATGCTCATGCTGGATGCGACAACCAGCCGCTCGACCGGGTTCGCGGCCAGCGCTTCGAGAAGCACCGCCGTCCCGACCCCATTGATGCTGGTGTAGTTTTCCACCTGATACATGCTCTGCCCGACGCCGACGGTGGCCGCCAGATGATAGACCGCATCCACGCCTTCTAGTGCGCGGCGGACCGTTTGCGCATCGCGAATGTCGCCGTGGTGAAGCTCTACTTCAGGGTCCAGATACTCGGGACGTTGCGCTCCCGCTCCGTGGACCTGCTCAGCCATACTGTCCAGGACGCGAACCTCATAGCCGTGAGCGAGAAGTTCATCTGCCAGATGGGATCCGACGAATCCGGCACCGCCTGTTATCAGCATTTTTTTTGGCATAAATAAATATAGAGTTCGTTAATTTTTACCTTCCCCGTAACATCGACGCTATGGAAGAACATAGATGTAAGGGTCCCACCGGAGGGCTCTATCGGGGACTGCTTCAGAGTAGTTGAAGGACGGCAAGCGCCGCTTTTGGGGCACGCGGACAGGAAAGCGGAAGCGTTGCGCTGTTTCGATGAACCAGGACGAACGAGGACAAACCTTTGCCGGACGCAGCGAGATGACTGCGATCGTGGAGAGAAACATTGACGCGCTGTTGGAACGTAGAAAAGCGACCGATCAAAGCCGACCCTGGCAGGAAAAGATCGCTGATGGCGTGACCGCTTTTGCCGGTAACATGAAGTTTGTCTGGCTGCACTTGTGCCTGTATGGCGGGTGGATCGCGATCAACTCCGGACTGCTTGGACTGCCGCGGTTCGACCCGAGCTTTGTGATTCTCGCGATGATTGCCTCCGTGGAGTCCATCTTCCTCTCCACCTTCATCCTGATTTCTCAGAACCGGATGATGGCGTTGGCCGACAAACGCGCAGATCTCGACCTTCAAGTCAGCCTCCTGGCTGAGCACGAAATCACGCAGCTTGTTCGGCTGGTCGGAGAGATTGCTCGCAAGCTGGAGATTGAGAAAGGCCACGATCCCGCGTTGGCGGAGTTGGAGCGCGATGTGCCTCCAGAGAAGGTGCTGGATTCCATCGAGCGTCAGAGCGCTCGTTCCTCATGAGCGACGTCCCGTCTTCCATTCCTGACATCTCGAAGGAATGGAGCGATGCGATGCTGGGCGGCGATTTTGAAGAAGCCTGGCGGCAAACGGACCGGATTGAGATCCCGCGCCGGGCGGACAGGCGCGCAGGCATTTATCAGCGCCGCCCTGAATATCTGGTGTGGGATGGCACGTCGTTCGATGGCAAGACGGTCCACGTGCGCTGCGAACACGGCCTCGGGGATACCATCCAGTTTCTTCGTTATTTGCCGCGTCTGAAAGCTCGTGCCGAGCGGGTCATTTTTTCCGTGCAGCCTTTGTTGTTGAAGTTATGCGAAGCCGCACCGGGCGTGGATGTTTTGCGAAATGGATGGAGCCCGGAACCGTGGCCGGAGAGTGATGTGGAGATCGAATGCATGGAGTTTCCCTACGCCTTTCGCGACTCCGTGAAGACTCTTCCGGGAGAGGTGCCGTATCTCGATGTGGAGCTGATCCGCCGCACAGGAAAGCGCATGGAGGTGGCCAACAAGGAGCGGCTGAATGTCGGCGTCACATGGTCCTGCAGCGCGTGGGATAACGAACGGAGTGTGCCCTTCCCCGATCTGGCTCCGATCTGGAATGTGCCCGGTTGCGACTTCTACTGCCTCCAACAGGACGTCGATTTCTCCAATCTGCAACGACCACTCCCTTTCCAAATCTGGTCGGAACACACCACAGAGATCCGAGACGCTGCGGCCGCACTGCTTTCTTTGGATCTCGTAATAACCGTGGATTCCATGCTCGCGCACCTCGCCGGCGCATTGGGCCTTCCGGTGTTTCTTTTGCTCAAACATCATGCGGACTGGCGCTGGATGTCCGACCGCAATGACTCGCCTTGGTATCCCCGCACCCGGCTTTTCCGTCAGCCAGCCAAGGGCGACTGGATCACTGCAACGCGGTCTCTTTCGGAGGCTCTGCAACAGCAGCGGTCGGAATGGTCTCGGTCAATTTCGCGGCAGTCCACGAACGCGTAAATACTGCGCCGGTAAAGAAAATCAGCGCCGTGTAGTAGAACCACATCAACACGAGCACCAACGATCCTGCCGCCCCGTAGCTGGAACTGGTGCTCTCACGGCCCAAGTATAATCCGAGAAGCCACTTCCCAATTTCGAAAAGGAAAGCAGTGACGCATGCGCCCCGCCACGCTTGCGACCATTTCACCCGCACATCGGGCAGCACGCGAAAGATCAACATGAAGAGGACGGCCTCCATCAAGAACGAAAGGAGCAACCCGAGAGTTCCTAACACCTGCGCCGAGACGGGGAGCCACTCGCCGGCATACTTCTCAGCAGCCGCGAGACCCGCCGTCAGGAGCAACGAAACCAGAAGGAGAAATCCGATCATCAACACCATCCCAAATGTTAGCAGTCGCGTGAGGAGAAACGTGGACACCATCTGACGAATGCCCGCGGAGGAGGCCGACGCTGGCACCTGCCAGATCTCGTTCAGCGACTCTTTGACTTGATTGAAAACGCCACTCGCGCCCACGAGCAAAGTCACGAAACCAATCGCCGCCGCGATCGCGCCTTGCTTCGGTTCCGCCGCGGATTGCACGAGCGACTGGACCGCCTTCGCGGGAACCGGCCCCATCACGCTGCGGAGTTGATCGTCCAGCTGCCCGCGAACAGCTTCCGGTCCGTAAATCCAGCCAGCTACGCTCATCGCAATGATCAGCAGCGGAGCGATTGAGAACACCGCGTAATACGACAGCGCCGCGCTAAGTCGCAGAACATTGTTCCGGGTCCAGCGGTTACTTACTTCTTCAAACAAGTTGCGATAGAAGGTCGGCGGGCTTGAAGACATGTGGTAAATGGATCGTTGCAGCGGAAGGGTTCGCGGGTCAAAAAACGTTTTGCTAGCCCGCGGTTAAGTCAGGCAGGTGCCTGATACAACATACAGCCAAAAGAGCATTCGCCGCGTTAACCCCGGCATGACCCAGCTTGCCGATTCCGCGACGCCCGACCCACTTTCCTGCCGGAGATTTCCTCTCGGCGCGGAGGCCATGGAAGGAGCCACGCATTTCCGGGTTTGGGCTCCGCGTTCCACTTCTGCGGCCTTGGTCTTGGGTGACATCAAGACGGGCCCGGATTCTCCAATGCAATCAGAGGGAAACGGATATTTCTCCCTGCTGAAAAGTGACTGCGGCCCGGGAGACTCTTATTGGTTCCGTCTGGACTGCGGCACGTATCCGGACCCCACTTCCCGCTTCCAACCAGAAGGGCCGCATGGGCCGTCGCAGGTGGTCGATCCAGCTGCCTTTGCGTGGACGGATGAAAGCTGGCCCGGCGTCTCCCGGCAGGGTCAGATTATTTACGAGATGCACATCGGCACGTTCACGCCCGAGGGGACGTGGGATGCGGCTATTGAGAAGCTCGACGGGCTCGCTTCGTTGGGCATCACTTTGCTCGAGGTCATGCCCGTGTCGGATTTCGCCGGCGACCGTGGCTGGGGCTACGACGGTGTGAATCTCTTCGCGCCGACCCGGCTGTATGGACAGCCCGATGACTTTCGCCGTTTCGTCGATCGTGCTCACGCGCTCGGCATGGGAGTGATCCTGGATGTTGTCTATAATCACTTCGGTCCGGACGGGAATTACCTCGCACGGTTCTCCAAAGATTATCTGCATTACGAACGCAAGAACGAGTGGGGCGATTCCATCAACTTCGATGGCGAAAACTGTGGCCCCGTCCGCGAGTTCTTTTTGATGAACGCAGCTTACTGGATTGCGGAATATCATCTCGACGGGCTGCGTCTCGATGCTACCCAGCAAATCCACGACGCTTCGGACGAGCACATGATCAAAGCCATCGGAGTCGCCGTTCGCGAAGCCGCTCCAGGTCGGCAGACGTATGTCGTGGCGGAGAACGACCAGCAGGATCCCCGCATCGCCCGGCCCATTGAAGAAGGCGGCTACGGCCTCGACGCGCTTTGGAATGATGACTTCCATCACAGCGCGATGGTGGCGCTGACCGGCCGCAACGAAGGCTACTACACCGACTTCAAAGGCCAGCCACAGGAGTTCGTTTCACTCTCCAAGCGCGGTTACCTTTTCCAAGGGCAGGGCTACAAGCTGCGGGGAGGTCCGCGCGGTTCCTCGGCTCTCGATCTGCATCCGGAGAACTTCGTCATCTGCCTGCAAAATCACGATCAAGTCGCCAACTCCTTGTGGGGTCGCCGGGCGCATCAGCTCAGTCATGGAGGCACGCTTCGGGCGCTCACCGCGCTGCTTCTGCTGAATCCCTCGACGCCAATGCTTTTCCAAGGTCAGGAGTTTGCCGCGTCTGCTCCATTCCTTTTCTTTGCGCATCATCATCCAGAACTAGCCCGGCTCGTTTCGGAAGGTCGCGCGGGTGAGCTCGGGATCTTCCCCAGCATTGCTTCGGACGAGGCCCGCTTGCATCTGCCGGATCCTGAAAAGGAGGAGACGTTTCTACGCTGCAAGCTCGATTGGGCGGAACGCGAGCGCCACAGCGACGTCTATCGTTTGCACCGGGATCTCATCGCCCTGCGCAAAACGACGCCGCATTTCGGCGAAGCGCAACGGGGTGATCACGATGGCGCGGTGCTCGATGGACGGGCATTCCTCCTGCGCTTTTTCGGAGAAAATGATGATCGCCTTTTAGTCATCAACTTGGGACTGGACCTCATCATGGATTCGGTTGCCGAACCACTGATGGCACCTTTGAGCGAGCGGGATTGGCAGCTCATCTGGTCGAGCGAAAATCCCAGTTACGGCGGTGGCGGAACGCCTCCCCTCCGCAAAGGAACCGGCTGGGTTTTCCCCGGACAAAGCGCCGTCCTCCTCGCCTCAGCGACGTGAGCGAGGAGGCACGTTGATAACGGATTAGCGCACCAGCACTGCGACGGGGAACGTCTTCAGGAGTTCACCAGAATCGGCGGAACTGGCTTGTGTTCCCGTGAAGATGTTGGTCCAACCGGTCGGGTTGATGTCCAACAATTCCGCAGGCTCCGCCGAGGCGTGCAGATGGAAACGCGGCACTACCACGAGCATGGCGTGGTCACCTTGGCGGCGAAGGAATGCCACGGTGTTTTTCCTCCGGGCACCCTCGACATGAACCGGGTGATAGTCGCCTGAATCAAACAGCTCGGGCCGCTCGCGGCGGAGGGCCAGGAGCTTGCGAATAACGTGCAGCTTGATGCGGCCATCGCGCCAGCTTTCCACCAGCTCCTCGGCAGAAGGAGCGGGCTCCAGCGATTCAAGCATTTGCTTTCTCACCGCGAAATCGACGGGTCGGCGGTTATCCGGATCCACCAAGCTCCAATCCCAAATCTCGGTGCCTTGATAGAAATCGGGCACGCCAGGCGATGTGATTTTCAGCACCGTTTGCGCGAGAGAATTGACCATCCCAGGGAAGGCAATTGTCTCAACTGCAGTGTCCAATTCCTCCAGGAATTGGTTGCGGGGCCCCGGTGTAAGAATGTCGCTAACGAACTTCTGCACGGCGGAATCCCAAGCCTCGTTCGGATCCGTCCATCCGCTGTTCACTTTCGCTTCATGCAAAGCTTTGAGCATGTATTCTTGAATGCGGGCCACGTAAACGGCACGCCCTTCGTCATCCATTTTTTCCAGGGGCCAGCTTCCCAGCAGGATCTGATAGATGAGATATTCCTCGTTCGGATCCGGCGCATATTCGCCGTTGATCTCGGCGCGGTGGCGACGGTTGAGCATTTGCCAGCGGCGGGCCATTTGGATCCATTCGCGCGGTATTTCCGAGAGCACGGAAAGTCTGGCGCGGACATCTTCACTCCGCTTTGTATCATGCGTCGAGGTGGCGAGGAGGCAACGCGGGAAGCGTTCGCGACGGCGCTGGTTGCCCGCGTGAAATTCCTCGATGCTGCAGCCGAACTTGGCTGGATCTGAGCCGACCTCATTCAGTGCAATGAAGCGATTGTAAACATAGAACGCGGTATCTTCGACGCCCTTCGCCATGACGGGTCCGGTGCACTGTTGGAACTTCAGAACAAACTGCGAACGCAGTGTCTCGTCCACGGGATGTGGATTTTCCGGTGCGGGCAAAAGCACGTCCCGGATGAACTCAAACACCGTGCGTTCCATGCCTGGATTGTTGCGGCGCGCTAGAACGATCGCCTTTAGGACCAAGCGGCGATCTGTTTCGGAAATGGTTTCGCCTGGCTCCAGATACGAGCGATAGACGGGGAAAAATGCGATCACTTCACGGACGGCCATGGTCAGAGCGTTCAGCGTGAAATCGCGATACCAACGGTGACATTCCGAGATGCGGTTGAGTAAACTTCCGAGCGCGTTGACTTCCCCTGCCATGGATACTTGCATGACCAATCGCTTGCCGTGATACACCTCATCGCGGAAGCCTCTCTGTCTTTCCGTGACGGCTTTGAATCCGGTGGTGATGATTTTCTCCGCCGCCGGATCCACCTGCAAGCCTGTCAGGTCACCGGCAAATTCGTAGCCGGTTGTTCCATGCGCGGGCCACTCCGGCGGGAGCTCCTCACCGACTCCGAGGATCTTCTCGACGAGCAGCCAGGCGGGTTGCGGCGTCTCCGGCCGACCTTGTGCCTCCGCTACCGCGCGCTGCAGTTTTTCCAAATAGATGCGCGGCAAGGCGAGACCATCGATGTGATCGATACGCACACCGCTAACCGCATTTTTCGCAAACAACTCGAGCAGCAAACGATGGGCATCGGTGAAAACTTCCGGCTCTTCCATGCGGAGGGCTGCGAGAGAATTCACGTCGAAGAAGCGCCGGTAATTAATTTCTTCCGTGGCTACTTTCCAGTAGCTGAGACGATAGTTTTGTTGCGACAGCAGGTCATCTAACAAATCGAAGTCGCCCTGGAGTTTTGCAATCCCGGCCGTAATCTCCGTATGCAGCGAACCACCTTCCTGGCCGAGTTTGGCCAGCTCCTGGCGAAGCTCTTCGCGTTCTTCTGGACCGTCGCTACCGGTGACGCCGAATACTTTGTCGATGCGGCCCAGCAGCGCGGTTTTCTCCTCCATCGGCAGAGAGGAAGTTCCAATGGCTTCTTCTAAAAGAGGAACAATTGACTGCCGCGAGAGAGGCAGGCGAGTGCCATAATAATCCACCTGATACGTGCCATCTTCCCAGACGATTTTCAGTTCTCCTTTTTCCAACACGCGGCCGTATTGATCCCCCAAAATTGGGAGCAGCACCTGATTTTCCAGCTCGCGTTTGACGGGCTTCCAGTCGATATCGAAATAGTGCGCGTAAGGAGACGCCGGGCCGTTTTCCAACACATCGGCCCACCAACGATTCTGCAACCCGGTGATACCCATGTGGTTCGGGACGAAGTCCAGAAGGATGGACATGTTGCGCCGCTGTAGCTCTTCGCTCAGGGCGGTGAAATCTTCAGCGGTGCCAATCTCTGGATCGAACTGGTTGTGATCGCAAACATCATACCCGTGCACACTCCCCGGAGCGGACAAAAAGAAGGGGGATGCGTAAACGTGGCTGATGCCGAGGGACTCCAGATAAGGGACCAATTCGAGAGCGTCTCGAAAGGTAAACTTCTCGTGAAACTGAAAGCGATAGGTAGCGCGTGGAATGAGGTCGGCTTGCATGTGTCCTTATGAACGGAATCCGTTAAAATTTGGTCCCAAAAAACGCTGTAGGTGGGGGTGGTCATGGGACTCTTCCAAAATGCTAAGGGCAAACCCTCGCCCCCACTGGCAACTGGAGCCGTCCGGGCTTTTCTGCAGGCGCGATGAAAAGGTATCCAGCCCATTCTATGTACGACGTAACCATCATTGGCGGCGGCCCCGCCGGACTTAGCGCAGCACTCATCTTGGGACGGTGTTGCCGACGCGTCGTGCTCATAGACGCCGGCCGCCCCCGCAATGCGTCTGCTATGGCGATGCATGGTTTTCTTTCCCGCGACGGCACCCCGCCGGCGGAGTTCCTCGAGACGTGCCGCGAGCAACTTTCGATTTATCCCAATGTAGAGCGGGTGAGTGGCACTGTTACGCAATGCAAACGCGGAGAGGGTCGGTTCGACGTTCAGACTGAGGACGGAAAAACTTACACATCGCGACTGCTGCTCCTCGCGACTGGAGTGGTGGATCAGCTGCCCGAGGTGGAGGGCATTCGTGATTTCTACGGACGCACGGTGCACCATTGTCCGTATTGCGATGGCTGGGAACATCGTGGCGAACCGATTGCGGTTTACGCCACGACCGATAACGCCACCGACTTCGCTCTGGAGCTAACTTGCTGGAGCAAGGATGTGGTTCTCTGCACCGACGGAACGGAAATCTCGACGGAGAATGAGGAACGTCTTTACGCGCAAGGCGTCGCGCACATTGCGGAGAAGATTACCCGTCTTGAAGGAACTGACGGGAACCTGAGCGCGATTCATTTCGCCAGCGGACGCGTTCTTCCGAGAACAGCATTTTTCTTTGAGAGCTGCCCGGTTCCGGGAAGTCTGTTTGCGAAGGAGTTTGGCTGCGATTTCGCCGATGAGGCGTGCCTGCGGGCCGGTTATAATGGGGACACGAATATTCCCGGTGTGTTTGTGGTCGGCAATGCCAGCGAAGGATTGCACATGGTCATCATGGCCGCAGCCGAGGGTGCTTCAGCAGCTTATGGGATGAATCAACTCCTCCTGGAACATGACTACGCAATGCCAGTTCCGAAAACGGAAGAGTCCTAACTTAGCGGGGAGGGGGTCGGAAACTACGGGATTAGCTCCAGCAGTGCTGAAGTGGCTTAACACTGCTGCCGTGCGGCAGCCAGGGACACAAACTAGCGCTTAACAAACACCCCGAGAAGAGGGCGCTTGGAGGGCTTGAGCGAAACGAAGTCGCTCACGAAACCGGTGCGGGTGCGAATTTCTACGTGGCCGGCACCAGCGCCACCATAGACCAGCACGGAACCGATCGGAGCCGAGAAAGGGTTGGAGATCGCGGTGCGGACAAAGCCGTAATCGTTCACTAGTTCTGCGGCCGCTTGCTTGGCGTAGCCGGTCTTTGGATAAGAATCGATGGCTTCGGCCTTAAGCAATGCCGACTTAACGTAGCGCCAGCAGCTGCCGGTTGAACGGCCGTGAGCGCTGCCGACCGCGATGTTCGCAGCCTGAAGGAGCTTCCGGTTGGAAACCATGGTCGAAGCAGGCTGGTAAGCTGGTGGAAGAGCAGTTACGGCGGTAGGAGCCGCGTAAGAGGTGGCGTAAGACGTCGGGTAGCTGGACCGAGTCGCCGTGCGTTGGGCGTTATAAGCACCGCCGCCGTTGGTGTTCACACTCGGAACCGCCGTGCGGGTGCGGCTGTTCACGTAGGTCTTCTTCAGATCGACGGTGAGCCACTTGTCATTCGCTTCGCCAAATTGAACTTTGCCCACTGAGAAACCACTATTCTCCTCGGCACCTGCTGTCTGAAGACCTGAAATCAAGGTGGTGAAGCCGAGAGCCAGAGCGAGAAGAAGAGGTGAGGAGAATTTTTTTTGCAGCATCGTTTGGTTGGGTTTGATCGGGGAAAGTGGCCGGACAGTAGCTTCTGAATGCCATTGGTCAACAAAAAAAGCCCGGATCGGAAAGATATACTTCCTTTTTCCTTAATCCGTAGAAGCGGCTTAAAGAGCTACAGATCAATCCCTTGGCAGGTGGAATGATCAGCGCACCTGGCTTATTTCTATCGTCTTAACGGAGAAAGCTTCCACCCATTCCAGATGGGTCGTGGTGATGAGTTGCTGGCCGTCTTTCGGCAGGCGCTGAAGGAGACGATTGCGGCGGACAGGATCCAATTCACCAAAGATGTCGTCGATGAGAAAGAGCGGCGGCTGGGGTTGTCCCGCGTGGAGGATTTCTGCCTGACCGAGGCGCAGGGCGAGAGCGGCGGTGCGTTGTTGGCCTTCCGACGCAAAGTGCGCGGCGGCGCGCCCCTCGAAGGTGAGCTCCAGATCATCACGATGGGGGCCGACAACGGTTTGGCGAAGGCGGTTTTCCTGAGAAGAAGATCGGGCAAGCGCCTCAGCGAAATCCACTGCGCCGACGCCATCTTTGTAAGCGGCATCCAATAGTGGTCCCTCTCCGCCGATCTCCCGGTTCGCTGCAGCGACGACCGGTGCGAGCGCCTCAATGAAAGCCCGACGTGCTAGGCGAATGGCTTCACCAGCTTTGAGCAACGGGCCGCTGTAGGCCGCAATCTCGCCAGCGCTCCCGCCCGTTTTTAGAAGCATGTTGCGCGACCGCAGCGCCTTCTCGTAGCTGCGCAAATGCGAGCGGTGGCTCGGTTGCGTCTGGGCAATGGCGAAATCCAAAAAGCGCCTCCGTTCCTCGCCACCACCGCGGATCAAATCCAGATCGTCGTTGCCAAACCACACCACCCTCGCGAGCTGCAGATACTCATTCGCCCGCCGCTGCTCCACCGCGTCGAGGACGAGCCGGCGCCGTTTCGCGCTATAGAAATACTGGCAGCGCGCGTCGTTCCACTTTCCTTCCAGAGCGAAGCCCTCGTCGCCGAAGCGCACCGTTTGCCCGAGAGTCGACGCTCGCGGCGATTGCAGTCGCAGAAGAACGCAAGCCGCCTCGAGGAGGGACGTTTTGCCCTGCGCATTCGGCCCAACGATGCAGGTCGCGCCGGGGCCGAGCTCGAGTCTTGCCCTTTCAAAACACCGAAATCCCCGTATTTGTAGCTCGCTCAACACCGCCCCGACTATTCACCATCGGCCACCGACCAATCACGTCCTTTTTTCCTCATGCAACTTCTTCCCGGTTTCCGCGATTTCTACCCAGCCGATTGTGCGCGGCGCAACTACATCCTCGAGACGTGGCGTGCGGTGGCGCGTCGGTATGGCTTCGTGGAATACGACGGACCGGTGCTCGAGCCGCTGGAGTTGTATCAAAAAAAATCCGGGAACGAGATCGTCGGCCAGCTCTTCAACTTCGAGGACAAAGGCCAGCGCCATGTCTCGTTGCGGCCGGAAATGACGCCTACCGTCGCGCGCATGGTCGCGGCGCGGGAGCGGGATTTCCGCAAGCCGATCAAGTGGTTTTGTGTGCCGCAGTTTTTTCGCTACGAGAAGCAGCAGCGCGGACGCGGTCGGGAGTTTTACCAATTCAATGCCGACATCTTTGGGGAAACATCGCCCGCCGCCGATGCAGAGCTCATCGCGCTGGCGGTGGACACGTTGCGCGCCTTTGGCTTCGGCCCGGCCGACTTCGTGGTGCGCTTGAGCAGCCGCACCGCGTGGGCAGAGTTTTTCTCCGGCAACGGCGGGAAAGCGGAGGATGAAACCGCCTTTTTCCAGATCGTGGACAAGGCGGAGCGGATGCCGGTGGAAAAAACAGAAGCGCTGCTCGCGCCATTGGGTTTCTCTGCGGAAAAGGTGCTCGCGTTCATGCGTTCCCGGCAGCCAAGCGCTGACCTCGCCCCCATTCTGGCAGACCTCCAGGCGCGCGGCCTCGCCGATTACGCGGAAGTGGATTACGCCATCGTCCGCGGACTCGCCTATTATACAGGCGTTGTTTTCGAAGTTTTCGACAAAGGCAAAAACGAGCGCGCCCTCGCTGGCGGCGGCCGCTACGACAAGCTTCTCAACCTTATCAGCGACGGCAAATCCAACCTGCCCGCGCTCGGTTTCGCCATGGGCGACGTCGTTCTGGGCAACCTCATCGACGACACACCTGCCGCGAAAACCCAAATGTCCGCCGCCCTGGCAGAAGCCGCTCCAGTCGAGCTTTTCGTGATCGTTGCCAATGAAGAACGCCGCCCTGAAGCGCTGCAAGTCGTTCAGCAACTCCGCGACGCCGGACGCCGTGTGGACTACGCACTCACCCCTGCGAAGATCGGAAAACAATTCCAAATCGCCGAGCAACTTGGAGCCGGTGAGGCGATCATCGTCGGCGACGAATGGCCGCAGGTGAAGGTGAAAAATCTCTCGACGCGCGAAGAGAAAATCACGAGCCCGTCCGAGCTGTAGGCGAGCGGCTTTAGCCCCCAAACCGACCCTAGGAAAACTAATTTCCCGGTCGCATTTTCGCGTCCTTTGCTTTATTGATGCGCCTGATGTCCCTCATCCTAGCTGCCAATTCTCTCCAGTTTGCCATGGAGGAGTCGAACCCCGCGGGCAAGATCGTCCTGGCCGCACTTTTCATCGGCTCGATTTTCAGCTGGTCGGTCATGATTACGAAGCTGCGGACCGTCCACCACGCTCGCAAGCAGAGCGGGAAATTTCTCGATCTCTTCCGCTCGAACCGCGCGCCATTGAACATCTTCGAAGCACGCCTCCGCTTCGAGGGCGCCCCGGTTTTCGCCGTTTACAAAGCAGGCTGCAAGGAAATGACCTACCAACTCCTGGGCTCCACGGATGTTGATGAGACCTTCAAAGCGCGCCTGGACGATGCGCAAAAAATCACCCCCGCCCAGATGCGAGTGGTCACCAGCGCCATGGAGCGGGCGGTCGGCGAAACAGCCCTGAAAATCGAATCGCAGATGATTCTCCTCGCCACGGCCGTTTCTGGCGCGCCGTTTTTAGGCCTGCTGGGCACGGTCTGGGGCGTCATGGACACTTTCACCGGCGTTGCCCAGGCGGGCTCAGCGACCTTGGCCGCCATGGCACCCGGTGTCGCAGGCGCATTGATTACCACCGTCGTCGCCCTGCTCGTCGCCATCCCGGCGATGTTTGGCTACAACTTCCTGGTCACCAGCATCCGCGGCATCACCGTTCAGATGGATAATTTCTCGGCCGAGCTTGCCTCCGAATTTGAGCATCGGTACGTCGACCACGGCACCCGCTCGCTCCCCTTCGTTCCGCATTTGTAAGCCATGCGCCGTTACTCCGCCAAAGACAGCTTCAGCACCCTCAGCGAGATCAACGTCACGCCGATGCTCGATCTGTGCTTCGTGCTGCTGGTGATTTTCATGGTCACCACGCCGCTGTTGGAGAACAGCATCGACCTCGTTGTGCCCACCTCCGCCACCGCAAGCAAGGCAGTGGAGCCGAGCCAGGTGCAAACCATTTCCATCGATAAAAACAACGTCCTGAAATTGAATAACGATGTCGTCGATCCCAACAATCTCAGCGCCGCATTGCGTGAGATCATGGAGAAAAAGAAAGGGATCGCCGTCGTCGTGAGACCGCACCGGGAACTGTCGGTGCAGAAGTTTGTCGACGTCATGGATACTTTGCAGAAGCTCAAGATCAGCAAAGTGGGAGTTGTCACCCAGCCCGACACGCCGAAATGAGCGACAAATGGCGTTTTAGACGCAACTTCGCGCTCATCACATTGGCGCATCTCCTCGCGATTGGCCTTCTCTTCTACTTCAACCGCGAAGGCCACTCTGGTGGTGGCGGCGGAGGCGAGACGGTCACCTGGGTGGATCCGGCAGCCTTCTCCAAGAAAGATTCCGCGGACGAAGAGGAAACTCCTGAACCTGCGACTCCGGAGCCCACGCCAGAGCGGACGCCCGTTCCCACCCCTGAGCCTACTCCCGAGCCTGCCACGCCAGAACCCACTCCCATCGAGGACGTTGAAGATGGGCTGAATCTCTCTACCCCGACGCCTACGGCAAAAGCCACTCCAACACCGACGCCGAAGCCCACTCCAACACCGACGCCGAAGCCCACTCCGTCACCTACTCCAAAGCCGACGCCTACCCCTACGCCGAAGGCGACTCCAACCCCAACGCCTAAGCCTTCCCCCACCCCGACGCCGACTCCAAAGCCTTCTCCGACTCCCACACCAAAGCCGAAACCTACTGCCACTCCTACCCCGAAAAAATCGCCTTCTCCCACTCCGAAGAAATCTCCAAGCCCGACGGCGACGAAAAAGCCGACCCCTGAGGCGGAAGAAGCAGACGAAACTCCAAAGCCGAAGAAGTCCGCATCTCCAAGTCCGGGCAAAAAAGCGCTCGTGGATGATCCTGAGACCGCAGCGAAGAAAGCGGCTGCTCTCAAGGCTCTGCGCGGCGACGACTCCGCCGACTCCGGTGAGTCTGGCGAGACAAGCAGTTCTTCGACCGGCGGCGCGGGCACCTCGAGTGGCGACTCACCCGAAGGAAGTTCCGGAACTGGAACGGGTGCGGGCCAAGGCTCAGGAACCGGTCTTGGCAAAGGCTCCGGCAGCGGTGGCGGAGAGGGCAGCGGAACGGGAACCGGGAAAGGTTCCGGAACCGATCCGGGACTTCTCGATGCTTACAATCAAGTCATCAAAGCCAAATGCGAGACTTGGGAACAACCCGTTTCGGAGGTCGAAGCGAACTACAAATTCACCACCACGATGACGCTTACCATTTCCAAGACGGGCGTTCTGGAAAGTTACACCGTGAAGAATTCCTCCGGGAATGCCATCGTCGATGGCTCGGTGAAGGCGTTCCTGGGGAGCATCAGACGATTCCCCGCTCCCCCGACTGGCAAGGAATACGTCATCAACATCAATTTCGAACTGGGCGGCGACTGAGAAGCCATCTACTTATTTCCGCCTTCCACTTTTAGCGCTCCAGTTTCTTAGTCTCTCTGCATGTCTCTGCCCATCCAACTTCTTAGCACCGACTTCGACGGCACCATTCTCGATTGGGAACTCGATGTCGTGGCAGCTCAGCCTTTTTTCGACCTCATCAGCGACTGGAAAAAAGAAGGCCTCATCTGGGCGATCAATACCGGTCGTTCCATCCCTCAGCTTGAGGAGGCGTTGAGCGCACCGAACTTCCCGATTCAGCCGGATTACATCATCACGACGGAGCGGGCCGTGCATCGCCGGGGTCCTAATTCGTGGGAGGATTTCGGCGATTGGAATCATCACTGCAACGACGCTCACCAAGCTTTAAACCTCGAGGCCGCCAGCATTTATCGCCGGCTCACCGATTATGCGCGGAAGCAAATCGGGTTGATGCTTCACACCACCGGCGACGCCGTCGAAGGCATCATTGCCGCGAACGAAGCGCAGATGGATGAGACCGTCGCCCTCCTCGAAGAATGGCGGCGCGAGCTGCCGGATCTCAACTGGCAGCGCAACAGCGTGTATCTCCGCTTTTGCCACATCGATTACCATAAAGGCAGTGCGTTGCTGGAATTGGCCCGGCTCTTGGGGATCAGCCGCGAGCAAACTTTTGCAGCGGGAGATAATCACAACGACATCCCGATGCTGGACGGCACGGCTGCGAAATGGGTCGCATGTCCGGCGAACTCCATTGCTGAGGTAAAAAGCACCGTCGAGAAGGCCGGCGGCTACGTGGCGACAAAGATTGCGGGGCTCGGCGTGGCGGAAGCGTTGCTGCAGTGCCCATGGCCTATTGAGGATAGACAGCCGGAAACCAGCCCCTTCGACGCCTAAAGCGCGGCCTGAAGACGGCTATGTTTGGAGTCTGGTTGGCTATGCGTGACCTGAAGATGCCTGTGCACGGCCTCAGGTGACAAAAACAGCACAGTAGATGGGCTGTGCGCGGCTTGAAGCGGAAAAAGCGCCACAGTAAGACGTCTATGTCTGACCTCATAACGTCTATGTCTGACCTCAAGAGGCTTATGTTTGATCTTAAGTCCTCTATGTTTGACCCATAGATGCCCATGTTTGGGTCGAAAATCGGTATGTTTCACCCTGAAAGCTCCATGCTTCGGCAGTTGCCTAGATATCCAGAGTGCAATTCCAGACATTTGGCGGCTTAACCGCGCCAAACGCATCAATGATTCCCTTTTGCTCAGCTGCACAGGGCAAAAAGATGAACGCAGACCTATCTTCCCGCGGCACGTTGTGTTTAGAATTTCCCCCCTATGAGATTTGCAAATACTGTCGCCGTTGTTACTGGAGCTGGCCGAGGAATCGGTGCGGCCATTGCCCATCGCCTCGCTTCCGAAGGCGCTAAAGTCGCGGTCGTGAGCCGGACGGAAGCAAATTCCGAAAAAGTGGCCGATGCGATCAATGCGGCATTCCCAGAAGCCGCTCGCGCGTATGCTGTCGATGTGGCGGATCATTCCGCGGCCGCGACCACCGCGCAGCAGATCGCCAAGGATTTCGGCAGCGTGGATATTTTGGTGAACAACGCGGGCGTCACTCGCGACCGCCTCGCGCTGCGTCTCTCAGAGGAAGATTGGGATGTGGTGCTCGATACCAACCTCAAGGGAGCTTTCAACTTCATTCAGCCGCTCCTCCGTCCGATCATGAAATCCGGCAAGGGACGCATCATTAACATCAGCAGCGTCAGCGGCCTGATGGGCACAGCTGGACAGGTCAACTACGGAGCCAGCAAAGCGGGCCTCATCGGCCTGACGAAATCTCTCGCCCGGGAAGTCGCGAGCCGCGGAGTGACGGTGAACGTCATTGCCCCGGGATTCATCACCACGGACATGACGGACGTGCTGAACGATGAACTGAAGAAAACGGTGCAGACGCAAATCCCACTCGCGAGCTTCGGAGAACCTGAAGACATCGCCAGCGCCGTTGCCTTTTTGGCATCGTCGGAAGCGCGCTACATTACCGGCCAGGTGCTAACCGTGGACGGCGGCCTTTCGATGTAGTTTTCAAATCCCAGCCGGAACGAAACGGTTGGAGCACAAAGCAAAAAGACCCGTCATCTCACGATGACGGGTCTTCGCATTTTCAGTTACTTCGCTGTTTTAGGCGGAGCTGCGTTCCGTGGTTTTTGCACCACTCACGAGCAGCTTGCGGCCCATGAACTCTTTGTCGTGGAGTTCGACAACAGCGCGTTTGGCTTCGTCGATACTTTCCATCGTGACGAAGGCGAAACCTTTCGATTTCTGCGTGTAGTTGTTGCTCACCACTTCAGCGTTGCGCACTTTTCCGACGCCGTTAAAGAGATCGAAAAGATCGCTCTCGGCTGCGTCGAAGGAGAGGTTGCCCACATAGAGTTTCGGAGAAGTCACTTCGACAATCTCGACGGTGCGAGGCTCGCGACGTTCTTCGCGAGGAGCCCGTGGTTCGCGCGCTTCGCGTGGTTCGCTCTCGGCTGCGGGAGCGTTTTCCTCAGCGGCGGCATTGCGATCGGGGCGAACTTCTGTCCGGCGATAGCTGTCCGATGGCCGACCGGTGGTGGCCCGTTCCGCAGTTCGTTCTGCCATTTTTTCCGCAGCGCGTTCCGTCGGGTGTTGCGATGGTGCATGCGTCCGCACGGGAGCGGGTGTCGGGGCTGGCTTTCCAGAGAAGAAAGCGACGATCTTCTGCCAAAAAGTGAGAGGCTTGGCGGGTGCCGTTTCGCGTGTGCCGTAGTTGGAGCGCTCCCGAGGTGGGCGCGAACCGTTGTCTCTGCGAGGCCCGCGTGAGTCGTTGTTGCGACGTCCACCGCCGCGATTTCCACCGCGCTGGTCTCTATTCTGGTCTCGGGGCCCGCGATTATTGGGCGAACTGTTTTCATTCATAGCTGTATTCATATAGGTGTGTGAAATGACAAGGCGCACACTGGATGCTGAATCCGCAAAGGTTCGTCGGGAGCCGTGTGCTCGCGTGCGAAGGTGCGGAGTCTTTGTCAAAGAACCGGCACGGACAAGGTGGCCATCTATCGCGCGGAAAAATTTCCCGCTCAGTGAGAATGGCACGCCAGGGTGCCGGAAGGGGAGGATGATAGCACGGTGCAACGAAGCGGGCAAGGGACCAATCGGAGCCAGGTGATGGGAAAGTGGGATGACGTGTTTGTGGTGGCGGGGCCGACGGCGAGTGGAAAATCGGCTTTCGCAGTGGACCTCGCGGAGAGGCTGAATGCGGAGATCATCAGCGCAGATGCGTATCAGATTTATCGGGGGCTATCGGTGCTGACGGCGCAACCGACTGCTGCGGAGAGAGTGCGCGTGCGTCATCACTTGGTGGATGTATTGGAGCCGGAGGTGGAATGGAGTGCAGCGAATTTTGCGCGCGCTGCTCTGGATGCCATGGAGGAAATCCGCCGACGCGGAAAGCGCATCTGCGTGGTCGGCGGCGCGGGGTTTTATCTGGAGGCGCTCTTCGACGGACTGCCAGACACGCCGCCGCCGAACCTCCCGGTGCGGGAACGACTCAGCCTCTTAAGCGTGCCCGAATTGGTGTCCGAGCTGCAGCGGTCGGATCCAGAAGCGGCAGCGGTGGTCGACCTTCAAAATCCGCGCCGGCTGCAAAGAGCCCTGGAAATTGTCATCACCACCGGCAAGCCATTTGCGTCCTTTGCCCGGCAGCCAGATCTCTCAGTCAGAGGAATCGTCCTCAACCTAGACCGCGCAGTGCTTCACGACCGAATGGAAAAACGCGTCGCTTCCATGCTCACGAGCGGCGCACTTGAAGAAGTGAGTGCCCTCGGTGCCCGCAGCAAAACCTGTGGGAAATCAATCGGCCTGGGGGAGATCTCCCAATACCTCGCCGGAAGCATCTCCTTGGAGCAATGCCGCGAGCAGATCGTCATTGCCACCCGCCAATATGCCAAACGCCAAATGACATGGTTTCGCAACCGCTCCCGATGGGAGTTGGTCGCTCCCGAACGCGCCATGGAAACGGCCCTCGCTCTCACTGAAATATAGTCGTCCAGCGCCATTGCAGAGACTCGCTCCCATGCGAGACTAGGCGGCATTCATGAGTTGGTTCTCGTTTAACCCACACGATTTTAGCATCTCATTCCTCAGCATCCTCTTTGAAGGCGTGCCCTACCTTTTCCTTGGCGCACTGCTCTCGGGATTGATCGACGCTTTTCTGCCTGCAGGAGCTTTGGAAAGGTGGCTGCCAAAGAAAGCCCCTCTGGCGATCGGAGTCGCGGGCGTGCTGGGTTTCTTCCTGCCGATGTGCGAATGCGGGGTGATCCCCGTGATCCGCCGGATGATCAAGAAAGGCCTGCCTATCGCGCCAGCGGTGACGTATCTGTTGGCCTGTCCGATCATCAATCCCGTCGTCGCATTGAGCACCTACGCAGCCTTTCGCGGGCAGGAACCCGCCACGGTTCTCGCCTTCCGGATGTTCCTCGCTTTCTTTATTGCCTGCCTTTTTGGAGCCGTCGTTCTCCGGTTGCGCAAGGAAGATGTCCTTCAGCCCGGTTTATTAGAGGGCCGCACATCCCGCGCTCGTGCGGTGTTTGGCAGTGAGCCAGATGACACTGCGACGGTCGAGAACCTCTCCTCTGAGGTGGCTCGGCCATCCGTCGGTGGGCGTTTGCTGGGCGCGCTAAGGACCGCTTCCTTCGACTTTCTCGACGTCGCTTTTTACCTGGTCATCGGCTGCATGCTGGCTGCTGTTTTCAACACGTCGATTAACCGCGAGATCGTGATCATGCCGCTCGCGAACAATCTCTGGCTCGCCACTTATTCGATGGAAGCCCTGGCCTTTGTCATCTCTCTTTGCAGCACGAGCGACGCATTTATTGCCGCAAATTTTGTCGCCTTCCCGCTCGCCGCGAAACTCGCCTTCATGGTCCTAGGCCCGATGATGGACGTGAAACTGCTCTTCATGTATGGTCTGGTGTTCCGCAAAAAATTCACCATCGCCATGGCCATCAGCTTGTTCATCGGCGTCGGTCTGCTCTGCAACCTCCTGGCCAGCACGTTACCTTGACGAGAGCCCATGAATAAGAAAGCTTCCAGTCTCCTGGCTCCGATCACTCTTCTCGAGTGGGGCGGCATTCTCCTTTATTTCTATCTGAGCGGACGCATCGCGTCCTTCTTGCACCCGGTGTTCCGGCCACAGGTGTTGATCGCCGGGATCGCCTTAACTGTCTGCGCGATCGTTTTGCTTCTCACCAGAAATCGCGAAGCCATGTGCGAGTGCGGCCCCGCCGCAAACTGCCCGGATCCCGTCCGCACGCCGCTCTTTTCGGGATGGCTCCTGCCCATCATGCTCGTCCTTCCGCTGGGGATCGCTGCTCTCTTCACGCGCGACACTTACGGCTCAAACATCCTCGCTACTCGCGGCATCGTAGAAAGCGCCGCCGCCCTGCCCGCGCTGAACGACAAGTATAAAAATCTCACGCCTCAGGCACCCACTGTCGAACCTGCGTTGCCCGAAGCCAATCCGGAAACCGCCGGAAACAATCCTCCGCCGGTCGACAACGCGGGTGTGGAAGATTTTTTCAAACCCGATGCCAGCGGGAACATTCAGGTGAATGTCGCCGATTTGCTCTACGCCGCCGAGGAGCCTACCTTGCGTGCTCCGTTCGAAGGGAAATCCGCTGAAATCATCGGACAATTCATGCCAGCGAAGAGCAACAATCCCGCAGGCAACCGCTTCAAGATGGTGCGCTTGTTTATGACCTGCTGCGCATCCGACGCTCAACCTGTTTCGGTGTTAGTGGAGCACGGTGCTGAGCTTCCGATTCCGCGGGGAGTCAGCGACATGGCGTGGACGAAAGTGATCGGGGATATCAGCTTCCCGATCGAGAACGGAGGCACCATCGCGGTCATCCGCGCCAGGAAAATCGAGCCGGTCGATCCGCCGGACGAGACAATGCTGTATTAAGAAACGGCATCTCCGAAAGGCGGTTAGGAGCCCTAAGGAGAGTGGTTTCCCTGCCACTTAAAGATAGCAGCGCCATGCGGCTTTATAATTCTTTTTTCTGGTTGCTCATTTGTTCCGGTGATTAAGTCCTCTGGCTTCGGAGTTCTCATGCACATCCACCTGCTTTATACGGATTCCTCACCCCTGCTTTCATGAGAGGCTGGCCACTGCTGCGATCATTTCTGGCTCTGATGGCACTGCTGCTGGCGGGTTTGCCACTGCGGTCTCTGACGCGGCCGACTGTTCCCCTTCCGCCTGTGCCGCTGGTCGAGAATTCCAAGGAGACAATCACCATTGAAGTCACCCTGACGAAGCCTGCGGAGAAATTTTCCGTCCAATTCCTTGGTCAGGAGATCATCGCGCGGACTAATGATCCGTCGTTCGACGCGAGCACCACGGTGGAAACGCACTTCCCGAAAGAAGGCATCGATCTCGTTTTCGAGGGCACTTGGCCGGGGTATTTCAGCAAGGTCGGAGCCAGCATCCGCGTCACTCGCGCCGATGGCTCGCAGCAAACCCAAACGCTTTGGGGAAAGCGCACCCTCTTTGATGTGCTCACTTTTCCCGGAAAGGAACCGCTCTGATTATGGCAAATCACCGGCTGGAAGTCAGCGATCTAACCGTCTCCTACAACCGCGTTCCGGCGGTGCATCACATCGGGTTTGAAACCTCCTGCGGCCAATGCGTGGCCCTCATGGGTCCCAACGGTGCAGGCAAGACCACCTTGCTGAAAACGCTGGCCGGACTGCTCACGCCGGAAACCGGCAGCATCGTTTTCCACGGTCGGCAGGTCACTCGGGCGAACACCGACTTCGCCTATCTGCCGCAGCGGGAAAACATCGATTGGGACTTCCCCCTCACCGTCCGCGGACTGGTGGAAATGGGGCGCTACTTGCGGGTCGGCTGGTCGAGAAATTTCCGCCGTGAAGATCACGCCGCGGTGGAGCTCGCCATCGAGCAAATGCGTTTGGGAGATCTGGAAAAGCGGCAGATTTCTGCGCTGTCCGGTGGGCAACAGCAACGCGCCTTTCTTGCCCGATCGTTGGCGCAGGAAGCGCACGTTTTCCTCCTCGATGAGCCCTTTGCCGGTCTGGACGAACCCGCTCGGGAGAGTCTCTCCGCGACGTTGCGGAAGCTCTCCGCGAGCGGGAAATTGATCATCGCCTCTCATCACGATCTCGGTTCAGTGAAGGCCCTCTTTTCGGAAGTGTTGCTCCTCAATGGCGAACTCATTGCGAAGGGACCAACTCGCGAGGCTTTCACCAAGGCAAATATCGAACGCACCTATAGCGCTCTCGCCTTTTCTGGAAAGAAACATTGATGAATCCCTGGCTCGAACCTTTCCAGCACGACTTCATGCTGCGCGCGCTTTACGGCTGCGCAATTATCGGATTTCTCAATGGATTCCTTGGTGCCTTCATTGTCTTGCGGCGCCTCGCGCTGATGGCCGATGCGCTGTCGCATTCGCTCCTGCCGGGATTGGCGATTGGAGTCCTGCTCTTCGGCATTGCGCCGATGGGTTTGTTCGTCGGCGCGCTGGCGGCTGCGTTGTTTGTGACCATTGGCTCGCAGCTCATTTCGCGCAATTCCCGCATCAAGGAAGACACCTCGCTGGGGATTCTTTACACCGTCGCTTTCTCCATTGGGGTCATCCTTCTGAACAAGGTGAACTCCCCGATTTCACTGCATCATTACCTCTTTGGAAACATCCTCGGCCTCTCCAACAGCGACCTCTGGATGAACTACGGAATCGCCCTGTTCATCATCCCGACGATCGCCGCGCTCCAACGTCCATTGTTGCTTTGCCTCTTTGATCCGACAGTTGCGAAGTCGCAAGGCATCCGCGTTGGCGCCCTTAATTACCTCCTCATGGGCATGCTGGTGCTGACGATGATCTCCACGCTCCAAGCCGTCGGCGTGGTGCTTGCCCTCGGTCTTCTGGTCGCTCCGGCAGCGACGATTTATCTCCTCAGCGATTCGGTGAACAAGATGTTCTGGGGCGGCGGCCTGCTCGGCGCGGTAGGTTCCTGCCTGGGCTTGCTGATTTCCTACTGGTTCGACTTCGAAACCGGGCCGTCCATCGTGCTGCTTCTTGGGAGCATCTTTCTCCTGGCCTACCTCCTGAGCCCGCGCTACGGCATTATCTCCAAGTTCCTGCGGCGCAGACATTTTCATCATGAATCCCTCGACCGCTGGAAGGAGCCTGCCGCCCGCGCCCACGTCGCTGCACCTGCGACCGAGGACGCCCCAGCAGAGGACAAATAGCTGCACTTAATTTGACGCCTTGCGCAATTTCCGCCAGATGGTCGACGAAGGCGGCAGCAGCTCGGATGGGCGACGGGAAGGTTTTCACCACTTTTCACCGATGCGCCGTGGGGCTATGGTGTTGCAGGCCATCACCAAACCGTTCTGGCACGTGCTTTGCTATTGGCCAAATGCGCTGCGGCATGTAAAA
>DASVRZ010000034.1:0-13441 GCA_036388355.1 Chthoniobacterales bacterium
GAAAAAGAAGCGACCGTGGCTCTGCCCGGCGGTTGCGTCATCGGCGATCGCCCGATTGATCTGCACCTGCGTGGCTTTGAGGCGCTCGGCGCTGCGGTTCGGATTCAAGGGGGCGACGTGAAGCTTTTCGCCAGTCGGCTCGTTGGCGGCACCGTCAATCTTCGCGGCAAGTTCGGCTCTACCGTTCTGGGTACCGACAACGTCCTCATGGCGGCGGTCCTCGCAGAAGGAGTTACAGTGATCGATGGCGCGGCGGAAGAACCCGAGGTCGTTGATCTGGCGAATTTCCTTATCAAGATGGGCGCGAAAATCGAAGGTGCGGGCACGAACCGGATCATTGTTGAAGGCGTGGAGGAACTGCACGGTGCGGAACACGATGTGATCGCCGATCGCATCGAAGCGGGCACATTCCTCGCCGCAGCCGCCATTGCCGGCGACGACGTTCACATCACTAAGCTCGATCCGCGTCATCTTGTGGCGGTCACCAGCGCCCTGTCCTTGGCGGGTCACCATCTGGAAATCGACGAGACATCGATCCGCGTGAAAGCCAACGGAGCCGGCCGGCCGCTCGAGCTGCGGACGGAGCCGTATCCCGGTTTCCCGACGGATATGCAGGCGCAAATGTGCGCATTGCTCGCGACAACGGATGGTCTTAGCACGGTTACGGAGAACGTTTTCCCGCAACGCTTCATGCACATCTCTGAGATGAAACGCATGGGAGCCCAAGCCCACCTTGAAGGAGCCACCGCAATCATTCGCGGAGTGGAGCGCCTCAGCGCCGCGCCTGTCATGGCGAGCGATTTGCGCGCTTCGGCGGCTTTGGTGTTGGCCGGCTTGCAAGCGGAAGGGGTCACGGAGATTAACCGCGTTTACCACATCGACCGCGGCTACGAATCCATCGACGAGAAGCTGAATAACCTCGGCGCCCAAATCGAGCGGACGAAGGCGTAGATCTCATCAACCCACGCTGCCGGTGCCTAGAGTTTGCTCCGACACTGATGAGACCTCACCAGGTTAGCCTAATCCTTGGAGACCTTCTGGCGGAGGCACGCTGCGAGTAAGATGCCACCGAATCCGAGAAAGACGACAGCGCCCGGCTCGGGAACTGCAGTCACGGTGACTTTATCGATCATGGCGCCTGCGTCGCTGTAGCCGCCAGTGCTGGCGAAGGTTAATGTGTCGGTGCCGGTGCCTGTGACAAAGGCGGAGTAACTCTCCCACCTTAGGTTGGAGTGGGTATCGCCTGCCAGTTGATCAAAGGTATAGCTCTGCACCACTCCACCATTCCAGAGGAGAGACATCGGCTTGTCGTTGGGGCGGTCACCGGTCACGCCGGGATTCCCGCTCAGAGAGAAATTGATCCGGTATTGTTGCAAGGTGGTTGTCGCGAACGTCTGGGAGATACGTCCTGGTCCTTGGACGCCGTTAAGATCAACAAAGCCATTGCCCTCGGCGGAGGGGCCAAGTCCGAGTTGCACTCCGACAAACTCGATGTTCGTGCCGCCGGAATTGGTCCATCCGCCATAGCTATTGCCGCCCGAAATGGAAAGGGTCTTTCCCTCGTCCCCCGCCAACATATTGAGGCCTCCATTGGTGAGAAACTGCGCGTCCGCTGGAGTCGCAAGAAGGCAGGCGGCGGCACTGAGTAGAACGATACAAGCTTTGGTCATAATGAGCGTCGATGGAACAGAAGCAAGCTCGTGCAGTCAATCTAGAATGAGCTGACGACGGGTGGTTTTTACGGTGGGGCAGTGGAGCCTTTGAGAGTCCCCTTCTGGACGCCCACCGCTGTGGTTGAAAAGTTCTAGAGCCTCTTATCCGCGCGTCCACAGCCGTGTTCGGGTTTCCTGGCTCGCTTAGCAATGCCCACGCTGTTTCCACTCGCGACAGCTCTCCTTTTGTCCGAACAGCCGCCTGCGTTGTCCTGAAGTTTTTTCGGCGACCAAGCCTCCCGTATTGCACTCATCTGGCTCGTTCCCTATTAGGTAATCTCCCCCAGCTTCTTGCCCCTTACTTCTCGCGTTTCTTCACCTCCTTTCTCTTTGAACCATGGCCCGCTTGAAGGAACTCCCTGCTGAAGAACTGCCCCGAGAGCGGTTGCAGCGGCATGGCGCGGGTTCGCTCTCGAATGCCGAGTTGATCGCGATCCTTTTGCGAACCGGCATGGAAGGAACACACGTGCTGGAATTGGCGGATCAGTTGTTAAGCCGCTACCAGACGCTGACGAGGATTGCCCGCTGCTCGGTGCAGGAATTGAGCGCGATCAAGGGCGTGGGTCCGGCCAAAGCGGTGCAGCTCGCGGCCGCCTTTGCTCTGGGCAACCGGCTGGGCTACGAGCGGATGACCCGAGAGCCGTTTGAGAGCCCGGAGATCATTTACCAATTTCTGGCTGGCGAAATGCGGTCGTTGGCGGAGGAATCGCTGCGCGTTTTGCTGCTCGATACGAAGCTGCATCTGATGAGCATTGAGGAGATATCCAAAGGCAGCATCAACGAAACCGTGGCGCATGTGCCTTCCATCTTTAAGCCGATCCTGGTGAGCCAAGCTTATGCGTCCATCCTGGTGCACAATCATCCCTCGGGAAATCCGGAGCCGAGTTCGGCGGATAATCAATTTACGCGGCGGCTAGCCGAAGTGGCGCAGCTCATGCAGGTGCGTTTCTTGGATCACATGATCTTTGGCATGCCCAGCGACACGCGTCCGGGTTATTTCAGTTACCGCGAAGGAGGCCTTTTATGATTCATCCCACTGCTTGTATTGATCCCACCGCGCAAATTGCCGACAATGTGCAGATCGGCGCTTTTTGCGTGATTGGAGCGGGCGTGGAGATCGGCGAATTCTGCGTTTTGCATCCGCATGTGGTGGTGCATTCCGGCGTGAAAATGGGCCGGGCTAACACGGTGCACGCGGGAGCGGTTCTCGGCGATGTGCCGCAGGATCTGGCCTTTGTGGCCTCGACCCTCAGCTATGTGGTGATCGGCGACCGGAATGTGATTCGTGAAAATGTGACGATTCATCGCGCGTCTCGTGAGAACGGCACGACGCGCCTGGGTGACGATTGTTTCCTGATGGCAAACGCGCATCTCGGTCACGACGTGGTAGTGGGCGATCGGGTGATCCTGGCAAATAACGTTCTTCTCGGCGGGCACGTGACGGTGGGAGATCGGGTATTTTTCGGCGGTAGCAGTGCGGTGCATCAGCATGTGCGGATCGGGCGGTTGGCGATCGCGCAGGGGCTGGCTGGTTGCAGCAAAGACGTGCCACCTTTCACGATGGTCGCGGAGATCAACTTGATGTCGGGGTTGAATACGGTTGGGATGAAGCGGGCGGGATTTTCCCCGAGTGTGAGGGCTGAAATCAAATCTGCCTTCGCGCTGATCTACCGCAGCGGCCTGAATATCTCGCAGGCTCTCGCGGAGGCCGAGAAACAAACTTGGGGCGCGGAAGCCACGGAGTTTTTTGATTTTATCCTTGGGGAGAGCAAGCACGGCATCTGTGCTTTTCCAGCTGGTCGGTAGCTAGGTCGAAGACCGTTTAAAAGGATCCAAGTGAAGGATCTGGTAAATGGACTTCAGTTAGTTTTTTCGAAAGGGGAACGAATAAGAAGCGGAACGTTGGGAATGCCCGGGGTGTCGAGCGCAATCGCGTGCCATTTGGGTACAGCTGATAGCCCTTTGAAGATCGTCTTGAACTCCGTGGTAACGTCGTTTTCGTGGCGAGCTATACCGAGAACTAATCCTTCTGACCGCTCTGGTTCAGCGTTATACTCACTGACTCCGCAAGATGTTAGGGAATGAGCTAACCTTTATCGCTGGCTGGCAGTCTGTCTACCTGCATGCAGTGCTTGCTGCACCGTCACGTCGCTGTTCATATGCTCCCAGGTGCCCCAACGCCCGAGGCCGATGATTCCTAAGCTGGAAGCCCAGGCTAGAATGCGCTTGACCGCCTCCGGCTTATCGATCGTATTCACCGGATAAGCATAGGGATTGTGATGCCGAAAATTTTTGGACTCTGGTGACCGCTGCGCATTGGTCTCTGTCCAGTAGCCACGCGAGCCCGGGCAAAAATTTGCGCGCAGAAGTTTGCGATGATGCATGATCGCCTCATCGGGTTCATACAGCCAATGAGCGGGGGTGGGCAACGTCTCTGGCATGTAGTCCACGTCGATCGGGACATGGCGCAGACCTTCCACAGCGTTCCTTACCTCTGCAGGGACGGCATCGGTGGCTCGCAGCCAATGCTGCCACGGGATGGTGTTAATGATGGTTTTCGCCTGCCATCGATCATTCACGATTTTGTTGGCGAGATCGATTTTTTCGAAAGGACAGCTGGTCAACAAGCGATCTCCCAAAGCGGCCCCCATCCGCAGCCAGACTTCACCGTACCCATACTTTTTCGGGTAGAGGAACGTTCCGTGAGCAGGCAACGACCCATGGGCGCTGTTTTCCAAGCAGCTCCGCAGAGTGTCTCGGAAGGAAACATTGGGTAACTTATAGAGCCAGTAAGTTCCGAGTTGATCGAGGGGCATCGACCAGATTTTGCGGTTGTAGGGCAGCATGTAATCGTCTGCGATGCGGGCCCCAAATTTCCACTGCACCCACTGAATGAAGGAGGTCGGCATCTCCTCCCCGCGCACACATCCGGCTTGGGCAATGCTTTCCAGGTAATCCACCTGCGTGGCCTTATCCAATTGCCACAGGTTGGCCTCGAACGGGTGATCTATCTCCCGACCATGAAGCGCTATTTTCGCAACTCGATGGTGCGTATTCCATTCCTCGGCGGGCAGGAAACGAAACAGAAAATCAACGACCTCCTTGAGGCGAAGATCCAGAAAATGGCCTCCACCGATGTCGAGCGGGCTGCCGTCGACGTCAGCCGAACGACATAAGCCTCCTGGCTCAGCCTCGGCTTCCAGAACGAGGATTTCCTCGCGCGGCACGCCCGCGTCCAACAATGTATGAGCATAGGTCAGCCCGCTGGGGCCCGCACCAAGGATGAGGTAAGTAATATTTTTCACAAAGGGCTGATAGATCTGGGTTTAAAAGTATGGGACATAGGGTCCGGCAGGGCGAGCTCGCGAGGCTGGCGGTCGTAAGAAGGACGTACCGATATGGCAGTGCCGCCAGCGGTGGGAGTCTTATCATTTCCGAACATCGACATGACCCTAGAGGGGCCAATTCGCCGCCGTCAAAGCTTAAGATGTTACAGGTGGAGCTGGGGGTATTCCCAATTCTCGAAAGTGCCGGGACACTTGTAGCTGGGGCAGGCAAAGTGCGGTTCCTCCTTCTCGTCGAGCGTGATCAGGATGTCGCGGCCGATGATGAGGTGTTCGCAGCAATTGCAGAATCGCGTTTCGTCCAGATTCCACCATTGCGTGTGGGGATCGGATTGATCGAGCAAACGCAGCCGCCTTCCCTCGGTGAGAAATAGTCCACTCATGCGGAAACATGGCGCAATCAGGCGCCGCGATACAGGGGCAATTCGATGAAAAATGTGGCTCCCTCGCCTAGCTCGCTTTGGCAGCCGATGGTGCCGCCCATGGATTCGGTCATTTTCTTGGCGATGGAAAGTCCGAGGCCGCTGGAGGATTCGCCTCCCGTTGGCTGCGACGTGAGCCGGGTGAATTTCTGAAAAAGGAGCGCTTGATCGGCTTGGCTGAGTCCGGGGCCTTGATCCTTCACCGACACAACGGCGAATTCACCGCGCTGCTGCAAGGTGACTACGGTGATGGTGTTGCGCGGGGAATACTTCACCGCGTTTGAGAGCAGGTTATCGAGGATCTGGGACGTGGGTTGCGCCGCTGCGAGAACGAAGACGGGCGGCTCGGGAATGGATGTTTCGATCTGAATATCCTTTTTTTGCGCGACGAAGCGATGTTGCACCACGGCGTCTCTCATCATGGTGGAGAGATCGACTTTCTCGATGGTGAGGTTGAAGCGGCCTTCCTCGATAGCATTGAGGTCTAGGAGGTTGTCGATCAAAGCCGACATGCGTCGCGACGTTTTGACGATCTGCCCGCCGCTCGATTGGATCTCCGGCAGTGCGGTGAGGTAGCCGTCCGCAATGAGGGCACCATGGCCGAGCACCGCCTGGAGCGGGCTGCGCAGATCGTGCGCAACGACTTGAAGAAGGTCGGTTTTTTCCTTGTTGAGGGCCTGAAGCTGAAGGTTGGCCTCGGAGAGTTTGTCCAAGGCGAGTTGCATGCGATTGAAGGCGCTTTTGCGTCCGCTCTCGATGATGAAGCCGAGGATGCCCGCAAAGAGCGTGAGGCTGATGTAGCCAATGGCCGTGATGAGCGGGTGCCAGCGCATCTGATACAGGATCGGCACCTTGTAGCCCAAGGCGTAGTAGGCGGAAAAAAAGGCGGTACCGAGAAGGGAGACCAACAGCCAGAGAACGCCGGAACGCTGATTGGCGAGGACCAGAGCGCTGATGGGAATTGTCGCCAGCCAGCCGACGGCGTGACCTTCCACTCCACCCTCGACGGCCGCGAGTCCGACAAAGCCGAAGGTAAGAAAAAACGCGATGAGGTTGCCCGCTCGGGTGCTGTTTTGGAATCGGCTGAAGGCGACCGCCAGCAATCCAACCGTGCAGATCAGCACAATGGCGGCGCCCCAGTAATGCTCCAGCGTTAGATACAGGCAGCAGTAGATGAGCCCGAAGACTCCGCCCATGTAGCCGAAGTTGACGATGAGGCGCGCATGCCGCAGCTCATCGGCGTTGCTTCGGAATTTGGCATCCACAAACCCATCGAGCCAGTCGAGGAGCGGGAGCCACAATCGGCTAAGTCCCATGCCGATCAGCGGAGTTGCTCCGGCGAGGGCAGACCCCAGTCACGCCATTTCTTAGCGTATTCCGCCTGAGGCAGCAGCACGTAATGCGGCCGCGCATCGGCACGCAACCAGCGCATCATGGAAATCAGATCACCCTCCGCCATGACGGTGCAGCCGGCGGAAGGGCGGTCCGGCCCGCGGCGAATATGGAAAAAGATCGCACTGCCAGCGCCGGGAACGGGTTTTCCGGAGTTGTGGCGAATCTCCACCAGCCAGCGGTAGGCAAAGTCGTTGTGCCGCATTTTTTGTTTCTCAAACCACTCCGGGCGATTCTGCGGATCGACCCTTACATACTGGTTGTAAAGCGGCAGGGTCGGATCATCGAGCCAGGCGTCGTTTGGACCCACGGTCACGAACGGATAGTTCGCCCCCTTCGGCAGCGCGGGGTCGTAGGTGTAGATTTTTCCGAGGGCGAAAAGACCCGCCGGGGCACGCTTGTCGCGCTCCTTTTTGTGCAGCCCTTCTTGTTCCTGCCCCAACACGCCCCGGCCCCACGCGAGCCCGTTTTTTCCATAGATCACCGGGTAAACTGGAGACGCCGCCTGCCATTGACTGCCGCGGCGCTCGAACAGCCGGAGCTCTCCCTGGTAGGAATTCCAGTCCGGCGCAACGCTCACAATCAGTTGCTGCACGCCCGCGAGCGGATTCGCAAAAGCGGCGGCGTGGAAAAGGCAGAAAAAAAGGAGAAAAAATCGCATGCTCAGAAGGGTTCGTCCGCCGGTCGCAAATAGTTTCGCTCAACCTTGTCGGATCGGTGGTTTCAAACGTAAATCATCGTATGCGAAAAACCAACCGCGCTTTGATCCTGGCGGGTCACGGCTCCACGCTCAACCCGGATTCGAGCGGCCCGACGCATCAGCACGCCGCCACGATTCGCGAACGCGGGATTTTTCAGGAGGTGCACTCGTGTTTTTGGAAAGAGGAACCGAGCTTCCGCCAAGTCTGGCGGATGGTGGAGGCGGAGGAGATTTACATCGTGCCGAACTTCATCAGCGAAGGTTATTTCACGCAGACAGTGCTCCCCCGCGAACTCGGCGTGACGGGGCCGATTACGGTTCGCGATGGAAAAACGATCAAGTATTGCGAGCCGGTGGGGAATCACGAGAACATGACGGGGCTACTCCTGCAGCGGGCGCATGAGGTGGCTCCTGGGGTGGAGCTGGCGGAGATCAGCTTGGTGATCGTCGGCCACGGGACGGGGCTCAATGACAACTCGGCCCGCGCGATTCGGGATCAGGTGGAGCGGATTCGCGCGCTGGGGAAATTTGGCGAAGTGGTCGATGCCTTCATGGAAGAAACGCCGGCCGTCGCTGAATGGGACAAACTGACGACACTGGAGCACGTGGTCGTGGTGCCGTTTTTCATCGCCGACGGGTTGCACAGCTACGAGGACATCCCGGTGTTGCTGGGCATCCACACGGAACCCGCCGGAGCTGCGAGTCAGCTTGGGTTGTTTCGGCGAAATCCGATTTCCATTCGTGGTCGCCAGCTTTACTACGCCAGCGCGATCGGGACTTCGCCGCTCCTGGCCGACGTGATTCTGGATCAGGTGCAGGCATTTGATGACAAATACGCCCTTGCTTCCGCAGTATGAGCGGAATCTTGGCGGAAAAACTGACGCAATGGCTCGATCAAGGCCGCTGCTTCCTCGGAGAAGTGCAGATTAGCCGGACAGAAGCGAGCTTCGAGTTGCGGCATCACCGGGATGAAGCCAGTGAAGCCTTGAAGCATTATCATTCCGCGGAAGACGCCATCGAACTCGGCAAATACGATCCTGTGGGCCGTTACCGTCCGCTTCGCACCGCACCAAATCTGCAACAAGGCTGGCTGCTTTCTTTAGCCGACATCCATGAAGTCGTGCGGGCGCTGGATTTCTTCTATCCGGCGATGTTAGGCACTGCGCGCGCATTCGAGGAGAACCGCGGCGCACCAACCAACCTGCGAGACACCCTCAACCGACAGACCGGCATGTACCGCGTGGCGGGGAAAATCACCAACGCGCAGGCCGACGCTCTCATCGGAGAAGTCTGCCATCCCAGCCGCTGCATCAAGACGATCACCTGGCAGATCGAGTCGGCTTTTCCTGTTTCCGCCGTCCCCGCAGCCAAGCTCGATCTGAGACAGGATTTGCTCGATCGCCCGAGCGCCCGCGGAGGGTTCATTCCCCTGCCCTGCGAAGAATGTTGCAATATCCTTGTCGCCGCGGCCCGCGAGACCGTAAAGAAGGCGGCAACTCCTGCCTCTCCACCGACTACATGACTTTATATCGCGCCCGTTATTTGGTGAGCATGGACGCTCCGCCCGTGGAAGATGGCGGTCTGCTCGTCGAAGGCGACGAAATCGTGGCGGTGGGAAAATTCCGCGATCTCGCCGCGCATCAGTCTGCCACCGCGGTTGACCTCGGCGAAGTCATCTTGATGCCAGGGTTGATCAACGCGCATTGCCATCTGGAATATAGCTCGCTGCGTCATCTGATTTTTTCGCAGTCGAGTTTCACGAAATGGATCCAGCGGATTAACGCAGCCAAGCGGAATCTCACCGATGACGATTATCTCGCCGCAACGGTTTCCGGTGCGGCGGAGTTGCTCCGGCACGGCACGACGACAGTGGTTAACATCGAGTCATTCCCGGAGTTGCTGGACCGCATGCCTGCACTGCCGCTGCGCACGTGGTGGTGCTATGAGTTGATGGATATCCGCCTGCGGAATCACAGTGAAGAATCGATGCGCGGAGCGATGCGTTTCTTCGAACCAGCGGAATCTGAACTCACCAACTTCGCGCTCAGCCCGCACGCACCCTACACCGCGTCTGCAGACCTCTACCGGCGCTCCATTGCAGCAGCCAAAGCCGCAGATTTGTTAGTCACGACCCACGTAGCAGAGTCCAATGAGGAAATGCAAATGCTGCAGGAAGCTAGCGGTCCGCTCTACGATTTCCTCCAAAGCATCGGCCGCGACATGGGCGATTGCGGACAAACCACCCCGCTGCGGCACCTCGTTGAATACGCCCAGCTAACACCCGATACATTGTTAGTTCACCTCAATGAGCTGAAGTCCGAGGATTATCCCCTCCTAGCCCAGTGGGCGCAGGGGGAAATGATCCATGTGACGCACTGCCCGAAGAGCCATCGCTTTTTCCAGCGCGGAAAGTTCCCTTACGAGGAATTGCTCACGGCCAATGCTAACATCAGCCTCGGCACCGACAGCCTCGCGAGCAACGACAAGCTGGACCTTTTTGCCGAAATGCGGTGTTTTTCTGAGGCCTTCCCGCAGGTCGCGCCCGTAGAGATCATTGAGATGGTCACCTGCAATCCGGCGCGTTCCTTAAAACAATCTGGCAAGCTCGGCGTTCTGCGTCCCGGTGCGTTTGCGGACGCCATCACCATTTCCGCAGCGGATGTTAGTCCATCCGAGGTCTACGAGGCCATTCTGCAGAACAAGCGCGCGATTCCATGGACGATGATCGCGGGCAAAGTTGTGGTCCCATGAATTGGACAAAGCTGGCGTGCGCCTTCTTTTTGTTAGCAGTGCCTGGCGCTTCTGCGCAGGTCGCCCCAGCACCCACATTGCCACGCGAGTTAGTGGTCGCTGCGAAAGGCGCAGTGGTGCTGGATAGTTTTTCCGGCTCCTTTCTCTGGGAGAAAAACCCGGGTGTCCGGTATTTCCCCGCGAGCGCGACGAAAATTCTCACCGCGATGCTCGTCATCGAGAAAGGACGCTTGGACGAGCCGGTCACCGTTGTCCTGGAAGACACCAAAGTGGAGCCCAGTTCGCTCTACATGAAGCCGGGCGAAACTTACACCCGCAGGCAGCTTCTTTATGGTTTGATGCTGAAAAGCGCCAATGACGTCGCCATGCTTCTGGCTCGGGACAACGCCGGCAGCGTCGCGGCATTTGCCGAAAAGATGACGAAACGCGCCGCCCAACTCGGCGCAACCGAGAGCCATTTCATGAACCCGCATGGGTTGCATCACCCGCAGCATTACACGACCCCGCGTGATCTGGCCCTCATCAGCCGCGCGGCCATGCAGCTCCCCTATTTTCGCGAAATCGCGGCAACGCGGACATTTACGTGGGAGTCTCCGAAAGGTCTGGTTCCCGTGAACAATCATAACCGGCTTCTCGCCCGTTACCCCGGCTGCATCGGCTTGAAAACCGGTTTCACCAATCCCGCGCAGCAGGTTCTCGTCAGCAGCGCGTTACGCGAAGGACGCGAATATTTGGCCGTCGTTCTTCACACCAATAAACCCGGAATCTGGGAAGACAGCATGAAGCTTCTCGATTTTGGCTTTGCCTCCAATCAATTCTGATAAAGACACCCACTTTGAGATTGCTGATTCTCAACGATGAGATAACATCCGAACTATGGCTAAAATAATGATCGTCGATGACGAACCTTCCATGGTGGAGGTCATCGCCACACTCTGCCGGGAAAAGGGACATCAAGCAATGCCGTTTAGCTCCTCGGTAGCGGCGTTGGATCAGCTGGAAAAGGCTGCGCCTCAACTGGTTATCGTCGATATCAAGATGGAGAAAGTCGGCGGATTCGACATCCTGCGCGAGTGTAAAGAGAAGCTTCCGAACACCGCGGTCATAATGATCACCGGCTACGCTTCCGTCGAAACGGCCGTGGATGCGATGAAGCTTGGCGCTTTCGATTACATCACGAAGCCTTTCAAAATTGACGAGCTGCAACTGACGGTCCAGCGCGCTTTAGACTTCCAGGCCGCCATTCGGGAGAACGTTTACCTCAAGCGCGAGCTGAAGGAAAAATACAAGTTCGAGAACATCATCGGCACGAGCGGCAAGATGCAGGCGATCTATAACCTGATCGCCAAAGTTGCCGACACCGATAGCACGATCCTCATCCAGGGTGAGAGCGGCACGGGTAAAGAGCTTGTCGCCAGGGCGTTACACTTTAACAGCCATCGCCAGCATCACCCATTTGTGGCGATCAACTGCTCGGCACTGCCTGAGAATTTGTTGGAATCTGAATTGTTCGGCCATAAAAAAGGCTCGTTCACCGGTGCGGTGCAGGACAAGCTTGGCCTCTTCGAAGAAGCTAACGAAGGCACCATTTTCCTCGACGAGGTCAACTCCATGGCGCCCGCGTTGCAGACAAAATTGCTGCGCGTTCTTCAGGAGCGTCACATCCGCCGAGTCGGCGAAACGAAAAGTGTGGCGATCAATGTCCGTGTCGTAGCTGCTGCAAACGAAGCACTCAGCGAAAAAATTAAAGGCGGCGGCTTCCGAGAAGATTTGTACTACCGCCTCGCCGTTATTCCGCTGGAACTTCCGCCGCTTCGCGACCGTTTGGAAGATGTTCCCCTCCTCGTAAACCATTTCCTGGCGAAAAACGCCTCCCAAACCAGCACCGAGCCAAAAAAGATCGAGCCAAAAGCGTTGGAACTCCTTGGCCGCTATAGCTGGCCGGGCAACGTGCGCGAACTCGAGAACGCCGTCGAACGTGCCTGCGCCCTCTGCGACAACGGGATCATCAAGCCGGACGATCTGCCTCCGCATGTCGCTAACAACCACGACACGACGGTCAATGGGCCGAATGTCGAATGGCGCATTGGCCAGAAGCTCGATGAATTTGTCCGCGGCATGGAACGCCGCTACATCGAGCAGACACTCGCCTTCAACAACGACTCCCGTGAGAAAACCGCTGGCATGTTGGACATCAGCATTGCCACGCTTTATCGGAAGCTGGAGCTGAAAAAAGGCGACAAAGACGCTGTCGCTTAGCGCCTCCTGGCGAGCGAGCTATAGATCGACTCAGCCCGGGCTGTTTCCTACCCCCTCTTTGAAACGATGCGCATCTGATTCGCATCTTCCTGCAGGGCCTTGAGAACTTCCAACGTTGCGGTCTGTCGAGCGATGAGAGCCTCGTTAGCTGCTTTGATTTGAATCAACGCCGCTCCGGAACTCTCCACAGGCTTGTTCTGGGAATGAATCTTTGCGGAGGTCGCTCCTAACACGGCGACGGTGAGTAGAATGTAGAGAGTTTTCATTTGGCAGCTTTGGCGCTTCCGGAACGGCCGATGTAGATCTTGGCCTGGCGCATGTTTTCCTGAATGGCAGCGAGGCTCTTATCGATGTTCGCCTGATTCGCATTAATGGTTTGTTGCTGGGCGACAATGGTTTTCACGAGGGGGGCCAAGTCGTCGGCGGGCGCGGTCTCCTGCGCGTCGGCAGGTGACATCCAGACCAGGACGCCGAGCACGGCACCCGTCAGGAGAAGATGAGGAAAGGAAAGTTTCATAGGAGGTCAAACAGGTCAGGAGCGGAGAAGGAAGGAGATTTGCTGCACTAATCTCTTGCAGCAGGAAATATACCTAAGTAAGGTCTTCTCAATGGCCGGCTCCGGAATGCATCAATCCCAGAACATGTCGCTGCAGCAGGTGCTTGCACCGCAGTTGCAGCAGAGCCTCGCTATCCTCCAGGCTCCCATGCTGGAGCTCCGCAACATCATTCAGCAGGAGATCCAGACCAATCCCGTCATCGAAGAGGATATCACCGAGCCGAGCATCGAGGATAAGCAGCGGGAGATGGATGATTTCAAAGACGAGTTTGAGAAACTCGCAAAGCTCGATGAGGAGTGGCGCG
>DASVRZ010000035.1:0-14746 GCA_036388355.1 Chthoniobacterales bacterium
GTCCCAAACTTTCAAGCCGTAGCCAAGCGGGCGAAGGACAGCCTGGGCCTTCTGCAAATTCACTGCGATGTCCCGCCGCAACTGAGCTTTGAAATCCGCGGGATACAAGACGCGGCCCGTGATGTTGTCAGCAGTGGCGTATTTGAGCTCCACCTGAATAGTCGGATCGATACTTTGGATCTCGACCAGATCCTGACCGCTTTGCCCCCATGCCCAGCTCGCGAGCAAAAAAGTCATCGCGAGAAAGGTGAAACGTGGCAGGTTACGGAGCATGTGGACCGCACCCATTTTACGAATGAAAGCCCTCATTGTCGAGGGGGCTAAAAACGCTCGCTGACATGGTTGCGGAACCTGAATTATTGGCTCCCGCCGGAGGGTGGGATTGTTTGCGCGCCGCTGCCGCAAACGGGGCGGACGCGGTGTATTTCGGATTGCCGAAATTCAATGCCCGGATGCGCGCCGACAACTTCACGGAGGAGGAACTGCCACGAGTGGTGCGCTTCGCCCACCGGTACGGTGTGAAGGCTTACGTCGCCTTCAACACGCTGATCTTTACGGATGAACTAGAGGCCGCGGCCGAGCAGCTCCGTGTGCTCAATCGAGCCGGCGTGGATGCGCTCATTGTTCAAGACGTTGGGCTCGTGAAACTCGCGCGCCAAATCGTTCCCGAGCTGCCGATCCATGCTTCCACGCAGATGACGATCACCTCGCCGGAAGGGGCTGCGTTTGCCTACGAGTTAGGCTGCGAACGCGTGGTGCTGGCGCGAGAAACATCGCTGCGCGAGCTTGAGAAATTTGACGGCTCTGTGCCCTTGGAAGCGTTCGTGCACGGGGCACTGTGCGTTGCCTATTCCGGCCAATGTCTTACCTCGGAATCGCTTGGGCAGCGAAGCGCCAACCGAGGCGAATGTGCGCAAGCCTGCCGGATGCCCTACGAGTTGGTCGTCGATGGAACTCGGCGCGACCTGGGCGATAAAAAATATCTTCTCTCTCCACAGGATCTTGCTGCAGTGGAGCAGATTCCGCGGTTGCTCGAACTCGGCGTGGTGAGCTTTAAAATCGAAGGACGGCTCAAGTCTCCGGAATACGTTGCAGCGGTTTGCCAGGTTTACAGACGCGCCATCGACTCAGCCCTGGCTGGTCGGGAGGTTAAGTTATCCGGGCCCGACAAATACCAGCTCGAGATGACCTTTTCCCGCGGCCTTTATCCAGGCTGGATGCACGGCGTTAATCATCAGGAGCTCGTCGGTGCGCGCTACGGCAAAAAACGGGGAGCCTACATCGGCGTCGTGAGCAAAGTGCATCATGACTCGGTGGAGATCGCCAACGCGGGTGAATTGAAACTTGGCGACGGGGTGGTCTTCGACACCGGCGGAGATACGAATCACGAACAAGGCGGCCGCATCTATGGCATCCGCGGACAGAAGCTGGAATTCCAGCGCAACCAGATCAACTTCGTGATGATCCGGCCAGGAGCGCACGTCTGGAAAACCAGCGATCCCAAGCTCGATGAGCAACTTCGCCAAAGTTTCTCCGGACGTATCGAAGCTCGGAAAAGAACGTCAGTGGATCTGCTCATCACCGGCCGCGCCGGCGAGCCGCTGGTGGTGAAAGCCAGTCTCGTGGTGGCGACGATCCCAGCCGGAGAACATTCCCTCGTTCAGTCCGCGATTGCTCTTCAGCCCGCACGCACCGCGCCGATGACCACAGAACGGTTACGCGGGCATTTAGGGAAATTCGGCGATAGCGGCTACGAACTTCGGGAGCTCACAAACCGACTTGAAGGCGACCTCATCCTGCCGATCGGCGAGCTGAACCGGCTTCGCCGCGAACTGGTTTATGCACTGGATCAAGCCCGCTCCGTGCTCCGTCCAGAGATCGAAATTGGCGAGCTGATTCCGACCCGGACACAATCCCAACCGGCAGCTCCGCAGCTGCATGTTCTCTGCCGGAGTTCCGAACAACTGGCCGCTGCGCTGGAAGCAGGAGCCACGAATCTTTACGCCGACTTCGAAGACATACGCCGCTATCGCGAGGCTGTGGCTCAGGTGCGGAATTTCCCAGAAGCGCGCATAACCTTGGCAACACCGCGCATCCAGAAAGCTGGCGAGCAGGGATTCTTCAAGCTAATTGAAAACTGCCAGCCCGACGCTCTTCTCGTTCGAAACCTGGGAGCACTCTCCTATTACAAAAACTCCCCGCTGCCGAAGATAGGCGACTTCTCTCTGAACGTGGCCAACCCTCTCACGGCCGAACATTTCATCGGAAGTGGAGTGCAGCGCCTGACGGTCTCTTACGACCTGAACCTCCCTCAATTACTAGCCCTCCTGAAATCCGCGCCGGTGAATTGGTTTGAAATTACCCTGCATCAACACATGCCCATGTTTCACATGGAGCACTGCGTTTTCTCCGCTTTTCTCTCCAAGGGCACAGATTACACCAACTGTGGTCGCCCATGCGAAAGCCACCGTGTCCATTTGCGCGATCGCGTGGGCGCGGAGCACCCGTTACGCGCCGATGTGGGTTGCCGCAACACGCTCTTCAACTCGAAGGCACAGACGGGAGCACAATTCTTTGAGCAACTTCGTGGCACCGGCCTGGCCCATTTCCGAGTGGAGCTTCTAGAGGAAGACGCCAGCCAGACGCGGGAGCTGATTTCTTCGTACCAAAAACTACTCGCGGGCGAGGCCACCGGAGAGACGCTCTGGCGCAATCTCCGGGCCACCTCGCAGCTCGGCGTCACCACCGGCACGCTGGTGCAGGTTTAAACCCAGCCGGAGTTTGACGCTGGGGGCTTTTCGAGGCATTCTCCGGGTGTTGTGACTGAATCCGTAAAAGAACTTTGGGAGCGCAGGCAATACTCCCGTAGCTGGCGCAAGTCGCGCATCGCCGCGCGATTGTTGCGTCGTCAGGAGCGAGGCCGAATCGCTCCACGCGATGTCACGTTAGGCAGAAAACTGGCCGTCGATCCTGCGGTAACACCACGCTTGATCACCCATGCCCTCGGTTATCTTTCAAGCTTGCGAGCTTAATTGGGATACACCAGCTGGTCGCCGGCTGGACCTCCTCGCTCAACTTCTGCCACCCGATCCGCGCCACCGAATCATCGTATTTGGCTCGGCTCCACTGCAGATGCTGCTAGCCGCGGATTTCTTGAGCGGCGACGTGGATATCTTTCAATACGAAGAAACAGACCTTGAGCTTTTTGTCGCTCAGAACGGGTTGGCCGCCAGCCCGGAAACTTTCGGCTTCCAAGTCACCGACCGGCACGTTTTCCGTTCTACCTCCACCTGGCGGGATCGCGCAACCGTGGTCGAACGCTGCGGACATCTCTTTCTCATCCCGCACCCGTGGGATATTCTTGTGGGCAAATTGCATCGGCTCGAGGAGAAAGATCTCGAGGCATTTCGGCTGGTCATCCACCTCACCGGTGGTCCGACTGCTGAAGAGTTTGCCCATCACCTGCAAGATGCCGTCGATCACTTCCGGCCGAAATTCGACGAAGAAAGTGCCGGCGGGGATTTGCTGCTGAACACTCAGGTTCTCTGGGAAACCGTTTATCGATCCAGCATCGACGTTCGGGCGCAAATCATCCGTCCGGCATTGGAGCGTCTCCGCTTGGGGTATGAAGCCCAAAACCGCGGAGACGCGAGTCTGAAGACGCGGCTGGCGAATCTTGCTGGCGGTGATGTTTCCCTGCCGTAAGCGCAGAAGAAACGTGCGGAAACGTGGGAAGTGGTTTATCTCTCCCGCTCCATGGAAGAGCCTCTCCCGTCAAAAAAGACCCTCTCGCCGCTGACGCTAATTTTCCTAACCATCTTCATCGACATGATCGGCTTCGGGATTGTCATTCCCGTTTTGCCCGTTTACGCCGAGGGCTCGAAGTTCAACGCCACGCCTACGCAATTGAGTCTGCTAGTTGGCATTTTCTCGCTGCTCCAGCTCGTTTGCGCGCCGCTCTTTGGGAAGATCTCCGACCGCTTTGGCCGCAAGCCTGTGCTGACCATCAGCATCTTTGGAACGGCAGTGGGGTTTCTCGTGACGGGCCTGGCGGGCAGTTATTGGATGCTCCTGCTGGGGCGAATCATTGACGGCGCCAGCGGCGGAAACATCGCGACCGGCATGGCGTGCATCGCCGATGTGACCACCAAAGAGAACCGCTCGAAAGCCATGGGATTGATCGGGGCCGCTTTTGGCTTGGGCTTCATGATTGGACCGGCGATGGGTGGCGTTTTGGGAAAGATTTCACCTGCGCTGCCTTTCTTTGTCGCGGCCGGAATGGCGCTAATCAACTGCGCATTAGTCGCATGGCGACTGCCGGAAACGCTCACCCCGGAAGTGCGCGCGAGAAACAAGGATCGCGCCAGCTTGGGCGAAGTCTTCTCTCAAGGACGTGCCGCGCTGATCTCGATGATCCTGGCCAGCCAGTTTGCTTCTATTGTTGGCTTTTCGATCATGACTTCCTTGTTCGCGCTCTTTTGCGAGAAGCGGTTTGGCTACGACATTGCGCAGACGGGCTGGATCTTTTTCTATGTCGGCTTCCTCGGCGTCATTATGCAAGGCGGTGTCCTGCGCCGGTTGTTGCGTCGGCCCATTGAAAAACAACTCGCGCTCATTGGCGCCGCCATCCTCGCGATCAGCATGTATTTCCTCCCGAGCACTCCGCCAAGCCTCGGCATGCTGCTGCTGGTCTGCACCGGTATTTCCATAGGCAATAGTCTGGTCACGCCCACCATGAATGGCCTGGCCTCGCGAAGCAGCGACCCACATACGCAAGGTCGGGTTTTAGGGCTGATTGCCTCCGCAGGAAGCATGGGGCGTTTCATTGGGCCGATGATCGCATTCAATCTTTTGCATTTCGACGGCCTCGGCCAATACGCCCGTACATCCTTCCTGGTCAGCAGCGGCATTTTGATCCTTGCTGCCCTCTGTATCGTCTGCATTAAACCACAGGTTGAGGAGCCGCAGCCGGCGGCAGTCCCAGTGGTGTAACTCATTGAATCTGAGTGCGGACCGGGCGTCTGACTCGGCTCTTGATTTCTCCATCGCCCGCACCCACTCTCGCGCCTGTGAGTAACCTTCCGCGCGTCCAAGTTCGCGCAAAATTTTTCTTCGCCGGGGACGACAAGTTCTTTCTCAAGGGCGTGACCTACGGCCCGTTTCATCCAAACGAAGAAGGCGAGTATTTTGCGTCGCTAGAACGCAGCCGTGAAGATCTTCGGCTCATGGCCGAAATGGGGGCCAATCTCCTGCGAATCTACTACGCACCTCCCGGCTGGTTTCTGGACCTCGCGGCAGAGGCGGGGATCCGCGTGCTCATCTCGATTCCCTGGACGCAGCACGTGGCGTTTTTGGATCAGCCAAAGATCCGCGCCGGAATCGTCAAGACCATCGAAGATGCGGTTAAGAAGAACGCGGGTCATCCGGCTATCTTCGGTTATCTCGTAGGGAACGAGATTCCGTGTTCGATGGTTCGCTGGTTGGGTGCCGGTCGTGTTGTGGAGTTTGTCGAGCACCTCATCAGCCGCGCCCGCGCGCAGGATCCCGACGCTTTGTTCTCCTACGCGAGTTATCCGCCAACGGAATATCTGCTCCCGCAGAACGTGGACTTCTACAGCTTCAACGTCTACCTCGAGCGCCGGATCGACTTCGAACGTTACCTCGCCCGCTTGCAGAATCTGGCCGGCGACAAGCCGCTGATGTTCGGCGAGTTCGGCATGGACACGATCCGCAACACAGAAGAAAAACAGGCCGAGGTTTTGGATTGGCACTTGGACTGTGTGGTCAAAGGCGGAGCGGCCGGCACCATCTTCTACGCATGGACAGATGAGTGGTTCACGGGCGGGATGGAGATTACGGATTGGGCGTTTGGCTTGGTCACACGTGAGCGACAACCTAAGAAGGCTTACTTCCTTTTGAAGGATCGCCTGGCTGGAAATGAGCCGGTGACCAGCCGCGTGAAGCTGGAGAAATATCCGCGCGTCTCGGTCATTGTGTGTTCTTACAACGGTGGGAAAACGCTCAAGGATTGTCTCGAGTCGCTCGATCTCCTGAACTATCCCGATTACGAAATCGTGCTCGTGGATGACGGCTCGAAGGACAATACGCAGGAGTTAGTTGCTGCTTTCGAGAGCGGCCGAAGAAGCAGCGGACGCAAGCTCCCCGACTTCCAAAACATCGTCCAAAAAAACATGGGCCTCAGCTACGCCCGCAACGCCGGAGCACACTCGGCTACCGGTGAAGTTTTCGCTTACACCGACTCGGATTGCATGGCCGATCCGGACTGGCTCTACTATCTCGTCGGCACCTTGATCAGCGGAGATTACGCCGGTGTCGGCGGGCCAAACATTTCCCCGCCCGCTGTGGATTGGGTGCAAGCTGCGGTGGCCGCGGCACCAGGCGGACCGAGTCACGTGCTCCTGACCGACGTCGTTGCGGAGCACATTCCCGGATGCAACATGGCATTCCACCGCTGGGCGTTTTACAGCGTTGGCGGGTTCGATCCCGAGTATCGCAAGGCTGGAGACGACGTTGATTTTTGCTGGCGGTTGCAGACGAGCGGCGGGGTTATTGCCTTTTCCCCGGCGGCTATTGTCTGGCATTACCGCCGCTTCACGCTGCAGGCGTTTCGCAAACAACAGGAAGGTTACGGTGAAGCGGAATCCATGCTGCGCTTCCAGCATCTGGTGTTCTTCGGTCCGACCGGAACCGCCAAATGGAAGGGCATGATTTACGGCACGCCGCGTTTCAATTGGCTGCTGAAAAAGCCGATCATCTACCACGGCGTTTTTGGTCAGGGCCTTTTCCAATCGATTTATCCTGCGCCGCAATCGGAGATTGCCGCCTACGTCAGCAGCGTCGAGTGGGTGGCGCTCACTGCTTTTATTTTCATCCTCGCGATACCTCTGCCTTCGCTGCGCATTGTGCCGTTTCTGATGTTTGGGGCGACGTTTTTGGTGGCGCTCTCTTACATGCTCAGCGCTCGGATCGAACCCAAGTTCGACACGATTCGCGCGCGGCTGTTAGTTGTTTTTCTTGCGCTGACGCAGCCACTCATGCGCGGGTGGGCGCGTTACTTCACCTGGATGTCTTACAAGCGAACGCCACGCGGAGTGATCACTGCGCACGAGGCAGAGTATAAAACGCTGAAGCCCTACAGCGGCTTTGGCGACCTCATCTTTTGGAACGAATCCGGTCAGGGTCGCGAGGCGATGATCACCGAAGTCTGCTCGTCTCTGGAAACCGAGAGGTGGAGTTACAGCACAGACACGGGTTGGAAAAACTGGGACATTCAGATCTACGGCAACTTCTGGTGGATCGTGAAGTTTGGCAGCGTGACAGAGTATCACGGCGGCCCAAAATGTTTGACCAGGGTAAACCTGAGCGCAAAGCCGACGGTGACCACGTGCCTGATCAACTTCATCTTTTTCTCGATCCTCCTCTATCGATCGCTAGCAACTTCTAACAACGATTATCCGCTCAAGGCGATCTTCGCATTGTTCATCCTGTATCAGCTCATTCGTGCGTGGCGGCTGAAACGACGCGTGGCCGAGTTAGTAGAAGTGGCGGCGAATCGCGTTGGCTTGAAACGCACAGACGACAGGCCGTGAAGACACCAGAGAGCGCCGAACGTTCTCAGACCGCCACGTTCTTTTGTCTCTCGGGATTGCTGCTCGCCTTTGTTGCGGCGATCCCGTTTTGCGACTTCATGAAGGCAGGCAGTGTCTTCTCCTTCGTGCCGATTATGCTCCTGGGGAGCGCGTTCTATTTTGGGGCTGCACACCACTACCAGTTTCTTCCCACACGCCAAAGAAGGCAGGTCCTTTGGTGGTCTGCCATCATTCTTCGTTTAGCCGCTCTGGCAATCCCAGCCGGAGACGACATGCATCGTTATCTATGGGAAGGCCGCATTCAATGGGGCGGCTTTAACCCGTATTTGGTGGCCCCGGATTCACCGGCTCTCGCTGCGCTTCGCGATGCGGATTGGCAGCGAATGAATCACCGGGATTGGGCTGCCATTTACCCGCCGGGTGCGGAATTGTTGCTGAAGCTACTCACCAGTTTGGGATCTTCAGCGCTCGTCATTAAGATCGCTTGTGCCGTAGCCGACATCGGGATTATCGGGCTGCTCTTGCGGCTGAACACCGGCCCATCGCGCCACCGTGACACGGTTTGGTATGCATGGAATCCGCTGGTGATCTTCTCGTTCGCTGGCGCGGGCCACTTCGACAGCCTGATGTTAGCTCCACTGCTTCTGGCGGTTTACGCGTTGCACCGCGCCGTTCCTGCGAACGGCGGTCCTGCCGAATGGAGGTGGGCTGCCTTGGCCGCATTCCTCTTGGGAGTCGCCATCTCCATCAAGTTGGTGCCACTCGTGCTCGTTCCTGTTCTAGCGCTGACTCTGCGGTCACACATGTTCGTTCTGCCGCTAGCGGCGGTAGCGCCGTGGCTCACAGCAAGGTACTATGGCTTTCCAGAGGTTGCCATCTTCGATGGTTTCCACGAGTTCAGCTATGTCGCGCGGTTCAACGACTTCATCTGGTGGATTTCGGAGCGGTTTATCTGGGAGAATCCAGCGCAGAAGAATGGTCATTACACCATGGTGACTATTGCGGTCGCGAGCACGCTGAGTCTCCTGGCAAGGTGGGATTGGAGACGTGCAATCCTCTGGGTATTAGGCGCGACTCTCATCTGCTCGACGGTGGTGCATCCGTGGTACGTCACGTGGATTTTGCCGTTCGCTGCGATGCAGCGGGCGCGTGGCTGGTTCGTGTTGTCCGCGACCGTTTTCCTCGCTTACCTGTGGTGGGAATCCACGCCGGTGTGGAATGCGTGGCAGCCGTCGCCATTGCTCAGCTTGGCGATCAGCGTGCCGCCGCTAGTGTTTTGCGTTTACGTAATTGTGAAGTCCCGCACGCATCACATCAATCGGAACCTCCCTTCCGAGCCAAAACTCCAGAGCTAGAATTCCCTGGTGCAGGAGGAGCGAAAGTCCGTTGGTGGATCGGGCTCCCGCTTCTTCGGCGGCCCTTTGCAGAGGCGTGCTGGCGCCAACGTAGATGGTGTCGAACACGAGATGCTCTGGGCGCAGCATGCTCGCAGGCATCGGTGATGCCTCGCCGGATTTCATTCCGACCGCTGATGCGTTGATGATCAGATCGATCTCTGGCAGCACCGTTTCCAACGCTGCGGCGCTCCATGGAATGGCAGTAGCGGTCAGACCGGTTGCGAGTTCTTCAATCTTTTCCAGCGTGCGGTTCGTGAGCGTTAACGTCCGGCATCTTTCCAGAAAACATTGCGTGGCTATGGCCCTTCCAGCGCCACCACCGGCGCCAAGAATGAGCACGCGCAGATTCGAAATGGAGACGCCGAACTCTTCACGAACGGCACGAATAATCCCGGGGCCGTCCGTATTTGTGCCGACGAGTTTGCCCCCGCTGAACGCGACCGTGTTCACGGCTCCAAGCTTCTGCGAATGCGGGTCGATGTCGTCCAGCAAAGGTAGGATTTCTGTCTTGTGCGGAATGGTTAGGTTGACCCCGAGGAACCCCGCCGCGGGAAGGAGCGAGATCGCTTCAGGAAGTTGCTCCGGCAGTACGTGCAGCCGGCAATACCGCTCCGGCAGGCCGAGATGCTCCAACGCCGCGTTATGCATGGCGGGGGAGGCGGAATGCGCCACGGGATCTCCCAGAACCGCGTAGCGCAGATCAGGCTCCTGCCAATCTCGCAAGTCGTCGAGAGTGTAAACGGCTTTCATTGAGGAACTCGCCGCAAGCGTCGATATTCTAGCTAAACTGGGAAACCGTTTTCGCAAACCGGGCGAGCACCTTCTCTTTGCCGAGGACTTCGAGCAAATGGTAAAGGCTCGGCCCGACGGAACGTCCAGTGGAAGCGACGCGAGCAGGGTGAATGAGCTCGCCGGATTTTACTCCCCGCGCGGTCGCTGTGTCTTTAAGCGCTGTCTCCAGGGAAGCGACATCCCAGCTTTCCAAGGTGGCGTAGGCGTCGTGCAAGGCTTGCAGATGTTCCAGCGCGCCAGCTTTCTTCAGCGTCTTCTGCACGCTCGCTTCATCGTATGGATAAGCGTCGGTGAAGAAGTAAGAGATCCAATCGGGCACGTCGCCGAAGTGTTTGATCTTCTCTTTCACAATCGCGAGCACCTCCAGGAGCTTCGCGTCCTCGTCGATCTGAATGCCGGCTTTTTGAATGAACGGCAGACTCAGATCGCGGAAACGCTCGATGCTCATTTGCGCGATATACTGGCCGTTGAGCCAAAAACATTTATCGAGATCGAAGTGCGCATTTCGGCGGTTCACGTTCTCCAGTTCGAAGAGCGGAATGACTTCGCTGAGATCCACCTTTTCCCGGTTGTCTTTCGGCGACCATCCCAGCAGGCAGAGATAATTCACCACTGCTTCTGGCGCATAGCCGCCATCGATATAACTCTGCACGCTAGCACCTTGATCGCGCTTGCTCATCTTGGACCCATCCTTGTTCAGGATGAGCGGGATGTGTCCGAAGAGCGGCGGCTTCTCTCCGAGCGCCTCGTAAATCTGGACGTGCTTCGGTGTGTTCGAAAGATGATCTTCGCCGCGGATGACGTGTGTGATTTTCATCTCGATGTCGTCCACGACGTTCACAAAGTGGAAAATCCAGCCACCGTCCGGACGGCGAATGGTCATGTCGGGATTGGTCACCGGGTTGGACATGTCGAAAGTGACTTTGCCGCAGATGACGTCTTCCACGACCGTGTTGCCGCGGAACGTCTTGAAGCGCATCGTGCCGTGATCTTCATAGATCCGCCCTGCTGCCACGAGCCGGTCGAAATACTTCTGGTAGATCGCGTCGCGCTCGCTCTGGAAATACGGACCGTGCTCGCCGCCTTTAAGAGGGCCTTCGTCCCAGTCGAGGCCGAGCCAATTCATTCCGTCGTAGATTGCCTGGACCGCTTCCGGCGTGTTGCGAGCCTTGTCGGTGTCTTCGATTCGGAGCACCAATTTGCCGCCGGTGTGGCGGGCGAAGAGCCAGTTAAAAAGAGCCGTGCGGGCACCCCCGACGTGGAGATAACCGGTGGGTGAGGGAGCAAAGCGAACGCGTGTGGACATGAGTTTAGGAATGATGGGGAAGTCGGATCGTGGCAGAGCGGGCATGGGCATCGAGCCCTTCGAGCGCGGCGGCGGCTGCGATGATGGGAGCAGATGTGTGCAGGGAATTTTCGTGGAATTCCACGACGCTGGTGCGGCGTTGGAATTGATCCACGGTTAGTCCGGCGAAGGATTTCCCCGCACCGCCGGTGGGAAGCGTGTGGCTCGGTCCCGCGAGGTAATCGCCACCTGCGACAGGCGACCAAGGCCCTAAGAAAATGGCGCCTGCCGTGTGGATCTGCAGGGAGAGTTTCTCGGGATTCCTCGTGACGATCGTGAGGTGCTCACTGGAAAACTGGTTTGCCAAAGAGACGCCTTGATCCAGATCCGCGCAGAGGATAAGGAAGGCATTTTTCTCCAGAACTTCGAGGAGATAGGATTGCCGGGAAAGCGTTGCTGCTTGCTTTTCGATTTCGGTGCAGACTGCTGAAAGGACCGCTTCGGAATCGGTTAACAAACCAATGACGCTGTCGTGACCGTGCTCCGCCTGGGCGAGAAGATCGGCGCCAATCCACGCAGGATTGGCAGTCTCGTCGGCAAGGATCAAAATTTCACTCGGGCCGGGAAGCTGATCGATGGCTACTTTGCCGAAGACCTGTCGCTTTGCTTCGATCACGTAAGAATTACCCGGTCCAAATATCTTGAGCACCGGCTTGATGGTGTCCGTGCCGAATGCCAAAGCAGCAATCGCCTGCGCACCGCCCACTCCGTAAATCTCGGTGGCACCAGCCATCCGCAACGCAACGAGCAGCGCGGGATTGATCGTGCCATCGGCACCTGCGGGAGTTGTGACGACGATCTCCGGAACACCAGCCACCGCAGCCAGCGTGACCGTCATCAACGCAGTAGAAACAAGCGGTGCGGTTCCACCCGGGACGTAAATCCCGACACGCTGAAAAGGGTCGAAACGTTCGCCGACGAGCACGCCTTGCGCGTTGTGCATGGACCAGTTTTGCCGCAGCGAGCGCTTGGCAAATTCCGCCACATTTGAATGGCAGAGCGTGAGCACTTCCTGCGTCGCTGCGTCGACTTTGGCACTCTCCCATTCATTCTGGGTGACCCGAATCTGTGCAGCTTCGAGCGTCGGTCCGCCGAACTTGGCGGTGTATTCGAGCAAGGCCGAGTCGCCGTTTTTTCCCACGTTCTCCACGATCTCGGAGACGGTTTGCCGGACCGCGGGAGAGGGCGCGGCAAAGCGGTTCAGCTTCGCCGTTTCGCGGGCGAATTCTGGATCGGTGTGGCGCAGGATTTTCATGGTGCGGACGGACAGTGTATGCGCCGGAGGAATGGGGTCAATCGTCCACTTGGATGGCAGTCGCGATTGGACAGGGAGATTGGAGAATGGCATCAATGGGCCAGATGCAGACTAATTTACAGGCGCCGGGGGGCTTGCTCAGCCGGACGGGCGAGCAAATCGACCGCATTCGCATCAATGCTATTTCCCGGGAGACGGTGGCGGGTGTGCCCGTATGGGTGAAGCGTCGGACTGGGCTCAGTCGGCTGCTCGTGCCGGTGGCCAATGGGTTTTTCTGGCTGGCGGGAAATCCCGTGGAGGTTTTCGCCACCAACACTGCGTGGCAGCAGCACGAGGTTCGGTCGTTCCTTTTGCTTAACGGCGCGAATCTGCAGGCCGGCTTGATGCAGGACAATTCCGTTTACGCGGAGGATCTGCCGGGGTCGGATTTGGTTCACTGGCTCGATCAGAAAAAGCTTTCACCTGAAATCATGCAGTCGGTTGGAGCGGCGTTCCGCAAGGTGCACCAAACGCCCAACCCGACCACCGGCGAGCTCTTTTCACACGGCGATCCGCATCTTGGGAATGTGCTTTATGACGCCGCGGCAGGGTTGGTGAGCTGGCTGGATTTCGAGACTTTGCACCGCAGGGGGCTTCAAACAACGGAGCGGCACGCAGATGATTTATTGGTGCTTCTGCTCGACCTGATGGGGCGCGCGACGGAAGAGGAGTGGAAGATTCTAAGCCCCGCATTTCTCGCGGCATACGGACAGGCCGAGGTGCTTCTGGAGCTGAAGAAACGGCTGCATCCGCCGAGCGGTTTTGGAGCCATCTGGTGGGCGGTGCGAACGAGTTATCTCACTCGCAAAGAGCTGCGACTCCGAGCGGGTTGGCTGAGGGATCAACTGTGAAAAAACGCCTCTGGCAACTGGCGCAAGTGGCGTTCACGGTAGGCGTTTTGTTCTGGCTCTTTCACGATGCCGCGAAGCGTGAAACGATGCTGGAGGCTTTAAAGGGAGCCCGCTGGTCGTGGCTGCTGATCGGGCTCGCGGTGGCTCTGGTAGGCGAAATTACCGGCATCTTGCGCTGGCAAATTTTCCTTCAAGCGCAAGGCATTCACGCCAGTTTGACGGCGGTGACGCGTTGGTTTTTCATCGGGCTTTTTTTCAACATCTTCCTGCCGGGAACGACCGGAGGAGATCTGGCCCGGCTCTACTATTTGTGGCGCGACTATCCGCAGCACCGTCGCGGCGCCGTCCTCACTCTGGTCGCAGATCGGCTCATCGGCTTGATTCCGCTAATCCTGGCCGCCGCGTTGAGCACGGTACTGAATTACAATTGGCTCACCCAGACGCCTGCGACGTCGGGGTTACTGTTCAGCACGCTAGCCTTTTGTGCGGGCATGGCGGTGGTAATCGCACTGGCCTTTTTCTACAGCGGCCGCGCCGCGATTCCGACGTGGATGCCCGCTCATGAAAAGCTGGGACGCATCGCCCGGGCCTGGAATCTTTTTACGAAAGACGGGGTGCGATTTACCTGGGCGCTGCTGCTTTCGATGCCGGTGTTGTTTTGTTATTACGGGGGATTTTACTGCTCCTCGCGAGCGGTGGATGCGGGGGCGACGCTGGGGCAGATTTTTTCCATTATGCCGATTGTCACGATCATCACTTCGCTGCCGATTAGTGTGGCCGGATTAGGAGTCCGGGAAGGCCTCTTCGAGCGCCTGCTCGGCGATCTGTGTGGAACGCCTCCCGAAGTGGCGGCGCTCGTTTCGCTCATCGGCTTTTTGATCTTCACCTTCTACGGAGTGATCGGCGCGGTCGTTTATCTGTGTTCCAAGCGGATGGACAAAACCCAACTCGCCGAAATGGAAACCGCGGGAGCATAAAAAAACAGCGGGGAACTTTCGTCCCCCGCTGTTGAAATTCTTCTGATGCTGAGCTGAAGATTAGACGGCTTTGTCGCCCGTCTCGTCGGTCCGAATACGGATGGCTTCCTCAACGGAGGAAACGAAAACCTTGCCGTCGCCGATTTTTCCGGTCTTGGCAGCTTTCACGATCGCTGCAGTGGCGTTCTCCACCAGCGCATCGGTGAGGACGACTTCAATCTTAATCTTGGGGAGAAAATCCACAGTGTATTCGCTGCCACGGTAGATCTCGGTGTGACCCTTCTGGCGCCCGAATCCTTTGACTTCGCTGACAGTCATACCTTCGATTCCGAGGTCGGCGAGAGCATCCTTAACTTCTTCAAGTTTGAAGGGTTTGATAATAGCTTCAATTTTTTTCATGTGGTGGTTGTGAGTGAGTTGGCGCAGGCAGTTGGCAGGCACCAGAGTTTTACTTATGGCGCAGCTTTTTTTACATGCCGC
>DASVRZ010000036.1:0-5787 GCA_036388355.1 Chthoniobacterales bacterium
ACCAAGGAATTGCTCATCCTAGAGGTCTTTGCCCGGCGGCTGGAGCCGGTGAATCGCCGCCGGCTCAGCGCACTCAATGCCTTGGAAACGGAGGCCAACGGTGCCCCGCTCCCGCTGGAGAAAATCCTCGACGCCTTCATCCGCCCGGCTATCGAGAACGATGAAAACCAGGAGCATCACCACTCCTTTCTCCAACTAATGAGCCGCTGCCTGCAGGAGCCGAGCGACGAGCTGCATGCCTTTGTGAAGCGTCAGTTTGATGAGCTAGCGACTCGTTTCAACACCGCGATCCTCCGTTCTTTGCCGGGTCTGGTCTTCGGGGACCTCTTCTGGCAAATGAGCTTCCTCTGCGGCGGTCTGCACCACACCCTGGCCGTGTGGGCGCGCTTCGACTCCTATCCCGTGGTCGGCTGGGAGGGAGAACGCCCCGAGCGGCCGCATCGCGAGGCTCTCATCCGCTCTCTCGTTGCCTCGGCCGCCGCCGGTATGCGCGCTTCTTCATCAAACCGTCCCGACCCTTCTTCTCTATGAACTTTGCGGATCAAATTCACCCACCACGAAACGTACTCAGCCGAACCTGGCTGTTCGTCGGTCTGTTTTGTCTCGCAGTGGCTGCCTGCGGAAAGAAAGCCCCTCCTCCACCCGCTGCCGGGATGCCCGAGGTGACGGTTTACACCGTGCAGCCGGAGACCATCGCCGTCACCACCGAACTTCCGGGCCGCCTGGAAGCCGTACGCGTCTCCGAAGTTCGCGCGAGGGCCACGGGTATTTTGCTCAAGCAGCTCTTCCGCGACGGCAGTGAAGTGAAAGAAGGCGACGTTCTTTTCGAAATCGATCCCGCTCCGTTGCAAGCCAGCCTGGCCAGCGCGCAGGCGGGCCTCACCAAAGCGGAAGCCAACCAGCGACAGAGCGCGTCGGACCTCAAGCGCTATCAGTCCCTGCTGAAAACCGGCGCGGTCAGCCGCCAGGACTACGACCAAGCCGTGGCCCGCGCAGCGCAGAATGCCTCTGACGTCCAAAACGCCCGAGCCGCTGTCGAAACCGCCCAGCTCAACCTCGGCTACGCCAAAGTCACCGCTCCGATCTCCGGCCGAATCGGGAAAGCCGAAGTCACCGAAGGCGCTCTCGTCAGCGCGTCGCAGGCGACGAAACTCGCCACCATCCAGCAGCTCGACACGATCTATCTGGATTTCACCCAGTCCAGCACAGACGTGCTGCGGTTGCGGCGCGCGCTGGATTCCGGTGAGCTGAAAAGCGTCGAACCGGGCGCGGCCATGGTCACGCTTCTCCTCGAGGACGGCACCACCTATTCGCACGGCGGGAAACTGCTCTTCTCCGACGTGGCGGTGGATCCAACGACCGGGATGATCACTCTGCGCGCAGAATTTCCCAACCCGGACCGCATTCTCCTCCCGGGCATGTTTGCCCGCGGCCGCCTGGAGCAAGCGGTAAACAACCAGGCGCTCACCGCCCCGCAACGAGCTGTGACCCGTGGCCCCAACGGCACATCGAACGTCCTCATCGTCACCGCCGAAAACAAAGTAGAAACCCGCGTCATCCAAGCCACCACCGCTTGGAAAGATCGATGGATCGTCACCGGCGGTTTGAAGGCCGGCGAACGCATCATCCTCGAAGGCCTCCAAAAAGCGCCTCCCGGCACCATCGTCAAACCCGTTCCGGCGAAATAACCCACCGCACCTCATGGCTAGATTCTTCATCGACCGGCCCATCTTCGCTTGGGTGGTTTCCATTCTCATCATGCTGCTCGGCGGCTTGGCGATCCGCACGCTGCCCGTCTCGCAATATCCCAGCATCGCGCCACCGTCCATCGCGGTCACGGCCATCTACGCCGGCGCATCGGCGGAAACGTTGCAAAATTCCGTCACCTCCGTCATCGAGCAGCAGCTCAATGGCATCGACAACCTGCTCTACATGGGCTCGAGCAGCGACGCCACGGGCCGCGCCACGATCACCCTCTACTTCCTGCCGGGCACCAACCCCGACACCGCCCAGGTGCAGGTGCAAAACAAAGTTCAGCTCGCCACCCCTGCCCTGCCCCAGACCGTGCAGCAACAAGGCGTCACCGTCGCCAAGGCAACGCGCAATTTCATGATGTTCTTCACCCTGTCGTCGCCCAACGGCAGCCTCGACGCCATCGCGCTCGGCAACTACCTCTCCACCAGCGTGCTCGACCCCATCCGGCGCGTCTCCGGGGTCGGCGAAGCCAATATTTTCGGCACCGAATACGCCATGCGCATCTGGCTCAACCCGGGGAAGCTCAACAGCTTCGGCCTCACCCCCATGGATGTGCGCGCCGCCCTCCAGGCGCAAAACATCCAGGTGCCCGTCGGCCAGCTCGGCGCCTTGCCCGCCGTCGAAGGTCAACAGCTCAACATCATCCTGCAAGGACGCTCCACTCTCAGCAGCGTCGAGCAATTTGAAAACGTCCTCCTCCGCGTCAACCCCGACGGCTCCCGCGTCCGCTTGGGAGACGTCGCCCGCGTCGCCTTGGGCGGGCAGGACTACAGCACCGCCGCACGCGTCAACGGCCGACCTTCCGCCGCCGTCGCCATCAAACTCTCGCCCACTGGAAACGCCCTGGAAACCGCCGACGCCATCCGCGCCCGCCTCGTGGAACTCTCAAAATTCTTTCCGCCCGACACGCGCATCGATTACCCGCTCGACACCTCCACCTTCGTCAAGATCTCCATCCAGGAAGTCATCAAAACCCTCGTCGAGGCCATCATCCTCGTCTTCCTGGTGATGTATTTGTTCCTGCAAAACATCCGCACCACGATCATTCCGACCATCGTTGTGCCCGTGGCCTTGCTGGGGACGTTCGCGGCACTCGCCGCCTTCGGATTCTCCATCAACGTCCTCACCATGTTCGGCATGGTCCTCGCCATCGGCATTCTCGTTGATGACGCCATCGTGGTCGTGGAAAACGTCGAACGCATCATGAGCGAAGAAGGCCTCTCGCCGCTCGAAGCGACGCGCAAAGCGATGACCCAGATTACCGGCGCGCTCATCGGCATCACGACCGTGCTGGTGGCGGTTTTCATTCCCATGGCCTTCTTCGCAGGCTCGGTCGGAGCGATTTACCGGCAGTTTTCCCTCGCGATCGTCTCGGCGATGCTCTTCTCGGTCTTCCTCGCGATGTCGCTCACGCCGGCCCTCTGCGCGACTCTGCTGAAGCCAGTGGAAAAAGGGCACAAGCACGAGAAACGCGGCTTCTTCGGCTGGTTCAACCGCGTCTTTGGCCGCGCCACCACTCAATATACCAGCACCGTCGGAAAGCTCCTCCAACGCACCGGACGCACCATGCTCGTCTACGCCGTCCTCGTCGGCGTCATGGTTTTCCTCTACATGCGGATGCCGTCGTCGTTCCTCCCCGAGGAAGACCAGGGTTACTTCATTACCAACATCCAGCTTCCTGTCGGCGCCACCAAGACGCGCGCCGACGAAGTGCTCAAGCAAGTGGAGGAATATTACGGGAAACAGCCCGAGATCGAGAGCTTCATCACCGTCGCCGGATTCAGCTTTAGCGGACGCGGGCAAAACTCCGCCCTCGCCTTCATCCGCCTCAAACCGTGGGAAGAACGCGACGGCGCCGAGCACAAGGTCAAGGGCATCATCGGACGCGCCTTCGGAACGTTCAGCCGCATCAAAGACGCCATCATTTTCCCCGTTAACCCGCCGCCAATCGCCGAGCTCGGCAACGCCTCCGGGTTCGCCTTCCAGCTCCAGGATAAAGCGGGCCTCGGGCGCGAAGCATTGATCGCCGCCCGCAACCAGCTCCTCGACGAAGCTAAGAAAAGCCCCTATCTCTTCGGCGTTCGGGCGCAAGGCCTCGAAGACGTCGCGCAACTGCGCATCGAGACCGACGAAGACAAAGCCAGCGCGCTCGGCGTTTCCCTGGCCGACGTCAATACCACGCTCGAGGCGAGTTTCAGCTCCGTCTATGTCAACAACTTCGTCAACGGCAACCGCGTCCAGCGCGTCATCATGCAGCTCGACGCCCCGTATCGCATGACGCCCGACGACATCGGCAAAGTCTTCGTGCGCAACCGCACCGGCACCATGGTTCCCCTCTCCGCCATCGCCAGCCTGGAGTGGACCTTCGGTGCCCCCGCCTTGCAGCGCTACAACGGCTTCCCCTCCATCGAGATCGTCGGCTCCGCTCCCGTGGGCAAAAGCACGGGCGACGCGATGCAAGCCATGGAAGACATCGCCGCCCGCCTCCCCGTCGGCATCAGCTACGAATGGACCGGCATGTCCTACGAAGAACGCCTCTCCGGCGCCCAGGCACCCGCCCTCTACGCCATCTCGCTCATCGTCGTCTTCCTCTGCCTCGCCGCCTTGTATGAGAGTTGGTCCATCCCCTTCTCCGTCATCCTCGTCGTTCCGCTCGGCATCCTGGGCGCACTGCTAGCCACCGCGATGCGCGAAATGCCCAACGACGTTTACTTCAAAGTCGGCCTCCTAACCACCGTCGGCCTCTCCACAAAAAACGCCATCCTCATCATCGAATTCGCCAACGAACTAGTCGCTCAAGGCAAAGGCCTCATCGAAGCCACCCTGGAAGCCGTCCACCTGCGCTTGCGCCCGATCTTGATGACCTCCCTCGCCTTCATCCTCGGAGTCACGCCGCTGGCCATCAGCACCGGAGCCGGATCAGCCAGCCAAAACGCCATCGGCACCGGAGTCATCGGCGGCATGATCACAGGAACCTTTCTAGCCATCTTCTTCGTGCCCGTCTTCTTCGTAGTCGTCCGCCGCATCTTCAAGGGAAAACCCGCGACAGCTCAACCCGCTGCATAGGCGTTACGATAGGGTCCCGTCTCAGTTAACTGAAAATGACTTTTGCCTACCGCCCTGCGTTTTGTGAGGTGACCTGCACACGATAGAATTTCTTGGTCGCCTGTCCAGGAATGTCGTAAACGGTCTTAACCGACCCATCGCCAGAAATAGTTGCTCCGAAGTTCTCCCATGTCGTTAGCTCCGACGACGACTGAACTTGATACGTCTTGCCCGTCTGCGTCGGCCACTGCAACGCTACTGCCTGCAGGATGGATAAATCAGAAATAATCGATGGCGGTGTGGAGGGGACAGACATCGCCGAAACATTGTGGTTGAAGCCTGCCGCAAGCAGATACTGCCCGTTATAGGCGAGTCCCATGAAGAATTCGGAGCCAGTCGGATTTGTATAGGTGTCTGTCCAAGTAGAGCCGCCATCAATGGACTTCTTAATGACGCTATCACCGGCAATATAGATCTCCCCGCTCAAGGTGATCGCCGCTCTAAGAGAATTTGTTATGGTGGAATTTCGGCGTGTCCAGGTGTTGCCGTCTGGGCTGGTGTAAATCGTGGGTGTGCTGCCGAAACCAAGGCCGCAGGCGAGAAATTGGCTGCCTGTCCACGTGCAAGTTGTAAACCAAACTGATGTTGGAGCGGTGGCAGGTGCCGTCCAAGTAACTGAATCACTACTGATCCGAATACCGTTCTGTCCGGCGGCGACATAGCGAGAACCCGAGTGAGCGAATCCGCCAATGGAAATCGTGCTGCCCGATGCCCGACTTGTCCATGTGATACCATTAGGGCTCGTGAGAATCGTTCCGTTGTCTCCTCCGGCCAAATACTGGCGGTCGTCCCAAAGGATGCCGAGAAGATTGTTCGTTGTAGGAGATGTCCGACTTGTCCATGTGGTTCCGTTCTGACTGGTCATGATCGAACCTCCCTCGCGCACGAGAACGTATTGCCCGTTAGCGTAGACAATCCCGCGAAAGT
>DASVRZ010000037.1:0-3441 GCA_036388355.1 Chthoniobacterales bacterium
AGTCGTGGAGAGCTTCTGGTAGCGGAGTGGCTTCCCATCGATGGGGTCGTGAGGGATCTTAGCGATGAACTCTGGCACCAAAACGCCGAGATTCTCCGGAAGTGAGCTATTCTTCGCGTGGTAACGCTCCACGGCGATGGCGATTCGGGCGACGCTTGAATACGTGCTAGCCTCCGCACTTCGAAGGACTAAACGGCTGAGATTCGGGTAGGCTGTGGTGCTGAGAAGCGCCCGCGTGGGGAAGGTCTGAATCTTATCCAGCTCTGCGGCGTAATCATGCAAGGCAGACACATCGATGCTCCCCTGCTTGGGCTTCAACACCTTCTCCAGCAATTGCTGGATCAAGCGGCTATACATGGAGCGATCGTATGCCCAGTAGCCTTGGGGACGATTCAGGAGCTTTACGTCAACGAAGTTTTTCATTCGTGGGAATAGTCCGTCCCCCGGCCCGTCCGGGCTTTCCCAACCACGGAGGCGGCGGGTGCTATCCACGAAGAAAACACGGTCGGCGCGGAGTGCGACCGAGAGGTCGGGCAATGGGCTTTGGAGTTCCAGCATTAATGAGAGACGGGTTAGCTGGTCCTCGTCCCACCTGCGCGCCGCCAGCCCCTCGCGGAGGACGGAAAGGGCGTAGCGATTGATTCCATTCGCTAACGCGTTTCCGGTCAGCATCAGGCGGGGTTCTACCACTTTGCGGAGGAGGAGTAGAGATTCCAGATCGCGGTAGGCTTCCCCGGCCTTCCCCAGTCGAATCTGTGCGATGGCTCGCAACTCGTAGAACTTAGCCAGATTCCCCATTTCGCGAGTCGGGAACTTCGTGGCCAACTCATCGTCGTAATTACGCGGGACCCGCATCTGCGGGCGCTCACGGAGTTCACGGGCAATGTGATCGAGCGGCACTTTTGCGTTGGCGAGAGCTTCCATGATGTCTTCGGCAGGGTTCATGGCAGGTCCGTTAACTCGAAACTCAGGGTGGGCGCGGAAATAGGTCTGCCACTTACTGAGGTGCCACGCAGCACCGTGCGTGGAAGGATCGTCCTGTGGTGGAGATGGACGACGCGGCAGGTTCACAGCAGCCTCGAAGCGTGCGACGGCTTGTGGGTATTTGGGGCGATAGTCGGTAGTGGGGTCCATCTCGAAGACACCCTTCAGGAAGGAACTGGAGGCGAAATTCTTTTCGTCAGCAATGTGCGGCGGGATGATTTGCTCCAGGCGGAGCGGTTCGCCTTTGGCTAGCAGCTCGGCTTCGACCTTTCTCCACGCACGGTTCCCGCTCCAGTCGGTCCAGGCGTAGAGCAGGGCCACTAACGTGATGAGGCTCACGAATAACCAGAGGAGAAACTTGAGGAGCTTTCTCTTTTTCATAGCGGCCGGTGGTCGAAGCGGAAGGGCCAGGTGGTGACGGGCGGTTGCTCGTTGGGAGAGGTGGCCTGTTCGAGCGAGGCGAGGAGGAGTCTCTTTTGTTCCTGCGCGGCTGCGAAGGCTTGGGGGCTGATGGGTGTGCCGGTGAAGGGCTCGGGCGGCGGGGTATCGATCCGCAAGAGCGCGATGATGACCCACGCGGCGGCCGGCGGCACGGTGAACCAGCGGCCGGGCAGCCAGGCAAGGAAGGCGGAGGGCTGCGTTTTCGCTTCCGCGGCAGCCAGGATCTCCCGGCGCCAGTCGGTGGGCAGCGAGCGGAGCGGCAGTTCCTGGAGCCGGGATTCGAGGGAGTCAGAGGAATCAGGTTTCATGCAGTTCTCCATGAAGCGGACGCAGCCCGTTCCGCAATTTGTCTAATGCGTAGCGATAACGGCTCGCCGCGGTGTTAGCCGGGATGTGCAGGACGCTGGCGATTTCATCGAAGGTCAGCCCCTCCCACACTTTCAGATACACCACGCCGCGCTGTTCCGGCGGCAGGGTGGAAAGTCCAGTCTCTACCATCTGGCGCAAGGCCTCTTCGTCGGGATCAGCGCTCGACTTGAAGAGCACCAGCGGCTCCGAGGCGAAACGATCCAGCGCTTCGGTGTAGGCGCCTCGCCTGCGGCAGGAATCTACGAACAGGCGGTAAGCGACGGTGAGCAGCCACGAACGCTCGTCTCCGAGGGTGTCCTCCTGCGGGAGATTTTTGGCAAGGCGCATGAAGAGGTCCTGGAGAAGGTCCTTCGTATCGGCTTCGGAGCGCGTGAGGCTTAGCAGGAACTGAAACGCCGCTTCCGCATGCGCGGTGTAGAGGCGGTCGAGTTCATGATAGCGGGGGTCCACAAAGACAAGACGCGGCAAGCGGATGCTTTTGTCTATCGAAGAACGGAAAAATGCGGCGCGGGAAAGGTCGGAGCCGCATGCGGGCTTCGTCCCCATGGCCGTATTGTTCACTCAGATCATCTGGAGAAACCTAAGGGCGAGCACGAAGATCAGGAAGAGTTGCTAAAGTATGCCAAAGTGAAAACATTGTATTTTGTTGTTGCGATTGAATCTCAATCCCGTAAAACGCCCCGCATGATTTCTCTTGTGCGTCCTTCTCCTCATTTCCCGGTTCTTTTTCGCAGCTTAGTTGCGGTCTTTTGCGCGGCACCTTGGCTCGGTTTGGCACAAACCAGCACCACCTCTCCCGCCTCTCTGCCAGAGATGTCGGTGACTGCCGAGCCGATTAGTGTTTTCACCGCCCGCGACTCCGCCTCGGCTACCCGCTTCGATGCGCCGCTGCGCGACGTTCCAGTCTCGGTTCAGGTTGTTACCCGCGAGGTGATTGACGAGCAAGGCGTCAATCGTCCGGCCGAAGCGGTTCGAAACGTCAGCGGCGTCGTGCGCACCCCGGCTTATCTGGGCTTGACTGACTCCTACACGATCCGCGGCTTTGACGCTCCGTTTGGCCTCTGGAACGGCTCGCGGCGGGAAATGTATTACACCTTCACGGACGTGTCGCAGTTAGAGCGGATCGAAGTCTTGAAAGGTCCAGCCTCCATCAACTACGGCTATCTGGAGCCAGGCGGTGTCGTTAATTACGTCACGAAAAAGCCGCTCGCCACGTCACGATATCAGCTCGAGCTCAGCGCTGGTTCCTTCGATTACTACCGGGCGAACGCAGACCTCACCGGCCCCGTGAACTCAGGCGGATCTGTGCTCTACCGGTTCAACGTAGCTCATGAACAATCCGGCAGTTTTCGCGATTTTGTCGAAAGTGAGATTACCGCAGTCTCTTCCCGCGTTGATTGGGACATCAGCGCCTCCAGCCGGTTGAGTGTGGAATTCAGCTACATCCATGCCGACGTTGTGCCAGACCGCGGCTTCTTCAACAGCTTGGGGCCCGTGATTTTTGACCTGCCCATCGAGCGCTTCCTGGGGGAGCCAGAAGACAGCTACGATGTGGAACAATTCGACCTCGCCGTCACCCTCGATCACGAGTTCAGCGATGCACTCAAGCTGCGAGTCGGATTCCACGGAGATGTGTACGAGGATTAT
>DASVRZ010000038.1:0-55663 GCA_036388355.1 Chthoniobacterales bacterium
ATTATTTCCCAAATAGGGTTCATACTTCGCCAGTGACTCTGTCTTGATGAAGGCTCCGAAGTGCTTGAATTTTTGCGGGTACTCGTAGCCGAGTTTCACCACAAGAAAGGTCAGGCCCAGAAGGATCGTGGCAGCCATCCAGATCCGGTATTGGTTGAACTTGCGCATTTTCAGCGCTGCCCAAGCCATCACCACGGTTACGGAAGAAGCGATGAGGATGAACGTATTCGCCGTGCCAATGGGCACATTGAGAAGACCTTGAGGCCACATGCCGGGTTCCGCACCCATGCGGAGAAAGATGTAGGCGGAGAAGAGCCCGGCGAAGAGCATGACTTCAGAGGCGAGGAAAAGCCAGATGCCGATTTTTCCGCTATAAACTCCGGTATCCGGCCGGGCGGTGACTGTGTAAGGAATGTCCATGAAGACTACTAGTTAAAAGAGGTGACTAAGGGGGACCCGATTTAGAGGTTAGGCTCCCACTGAGGTGAGAAGTCGCGCGGTGCGCCGGGAACGCTGTATTCGTTCGGCCCGCGATAGACGGTAACTGGTTTGATGAAGTTGCCGTGCGGCGGAGGCGTCGGCGTATTCCACTCGAGAGTGGTCGAATCCCACGGATTGTCTCCAACCTTTTTGCCGCCCCAGATGCTCCAGAAGAAGTTGATGATGAAGGGCAATTGGAAGATGAGAAGACCCACGGCCGCCCACAAAATGGCGTTGTTGAGTCCAAGCACGGGCTTGGTCATCAGTTGGTCATACGTCGCGCCGCCGTCATACCAACGGCGGTGCATGCCTGCGATGCCTTGCAGGAACATTGGCATGAAGATGCCGTTCATGCAGATCAGCGAGCCAAAGAAGTGAATCTTGCCCAGCGTTTCGTTCATTTTCCTGCCGGTGACTTTCGGATACCAGAAGTAGATGCCGGCGAACAACGCGAAGATCGTTCCTGGAGCCACAACGTAATGGAAATGGCCGATAACATAGTAAGTGTCGTGGAGCAGCAAGCCGATCGAGCTGAAGGCGAGCGGAATGCCTGTTAGACCGCCGATACCGAACATCGGCAGGAAGCCCACCGCGAAGCACATCGGAGTGTTGAAGCGGATGGAGCCGCCCCAGAGGGACAGAAGCAATGCCGTGACGATGATGACCGACGGAACCGAAATCATTACGGTAGTCGTCTGGAAGAACGTGGAGACTTTCTGCCCCATGCCGGTGAGATACATGTGATGCGCCCACACCATGAAGGAGAGGAGGCCCACCGCGAGGGACGAAAACACGATCGCCTTGTAGCTCCAGAGAGGTTTGCGGGTGTTGTTCGAAATGATCTCGGAAATGATGCCGAGGGCCGGGAGAATCAAAACGTAAACTTCAGGGTGAGCCAGGAACCAGAAGAGATGCTGCCAGAGCAGCGTGCTGCCGCCGCCACTCCGTTCGAACGGAATGCCATTGACGACCAACCCTGAAGGCGAGAAGAGACTCGACTCGAACACGCGGTCCATCAACTGCATGATCGCCGCCGACTCGAGCGGCGGGAAAGCCAGCAACAGGATGTAAGCAGTGATGAACTGAGCCCAGACGTGCACTGGAAGACGCATCCAGCTCATGCCCGGAGCGCGCAGCTGAATAACCGTGGTGATGATGTTGATCGAGCCGAAAAGTGAGGACGTGATCAAGAAAACCATCGCCAAAATCCACATCGTCTGGCCGGTGAAAATCATCGACCAGCCCTGCGGAATGCCGAGCATGCCGGGAGAATCCGCGATAATCGAAAGCGGCGGATACGACGTCCAACCACTCTTCGCCGCGCCGCCGGGAACAAAAAAGCTCGCGAGCATGATCACACCGCCGATGAACCCGAGCCAGAAGCTCATCATGTTCATCTTCGGGAAACTCATGTCGGGCGCGCCGATCTGCAGAGGAACGAGAAAGTTGCCAAAAGCACCGAAAGCAATCGGCACCACGCCAAGGAACACCATGATGGTGCCATGCATCGCTCCCATCGAGTTGTAAAAGTCAGGCATCATCGCACCGTCGGCTGAGACGAAAGCCTCACCAACGCGGCCGCTGAGCCACTGGCCAATCAATGGAATCGGCACACCCGGATTCGCCAATTGCCAGCGCATGAGCATCATCATCAAGAAGCCCAGCATCATGAAAACGAGACCCGTCACCAGGTATTGAACTCCGATGACCTTGTGATCGAGTGAGAAGACGTACTTCTGAATGAAGCTCAGCTCGTGATGGTCGTGACCATGCGCGTCATGATGGTCGTGGTCGATGGCTTTGGAGGGGCCACCCGCTAGCGCGGCTTCGTTCGCTGGGTTATTCATGCGGTATCGAGAAAGAGAAAAGGGAGAAAGTATTAGAAAAACTTATCCTGGACGGATTTTACCACCGCGGACAGTCAAAGACAACGACATCTTTTAGGGAGTGCGGAGGGGAGAAGCAAATCGGATTATGAGAAAAATGCAATCCTTAACCTGATCTCCACGTCGGGATCAGAGTTCTCCCGTTCCTGTGTCGGCTTTAACTTCCGGTTAGACTCGACGGAAACGGACGGGGACCTAAAATCCGCGCCGATGAGCCGTTACACTTCGCTTTGGACCCTGGCGCTTTTAGCTCTACTTGTAAACTCCTCCTGGGCTGCTTCAACAGGTGCCGGAGACGCCGCTGGATTTCCCCTCCCCCTCGACGCTTATGGGGACAATCCTCAGGATGACCTTTGGAACATTCTGCGCAATCGCGTGTCGACGGATCCATTCAATTTAATCGCCTCCGTCATCTTCCTGCTCGCGATCATCCACACCTTTCTGGCGTCGAAGTTTACCCATTTGTCTCACAAGATGCGGGACGCCCACAAGGCGACGGTGTCCTCCGGTGATACCTCGGAGTTGCCCGGAGCGAAGGAGCGCGTGTGTTTCAAAGCGGAGGCTATGCATTTCCTCGGAGAGGTGGAGGCCATCTTTGGCATCTGGGTGATTCCGTTGCTGATTGCATTCACTGTCTTCAAAGGCTGGCCCGCGGCGGAGGCCTATGTGAGCCATCGCGTGATCTTCACCGAGCCGATGTTTGTTGTCATCATCATGTGCATCGCGGCGACTCGGCCCGTCCTTCGTTTCGCGGAACAATGCCTTGGCGTGCTGGCTCACCTGGGAAAAGGCCAGCCCAAGGCTTGGTGGCTGTCCATTTTGACGGTTGGCCCTTTGCTCGGTTCATTCATCACCGAGCCCGCCGCCATGACGATTTGCGCTTTGCTCCTGGCTCGCCAGTTTTACGACTACAGCCCCAGCGTTAAATTCCGCTACGCCACCTTGGGCCTGCTCTTCGTGAACATCTCCGTTGGTGGCACGATCACGCATTTCGCGGCCCCACCGGTCCTGATGGTCGCTGGGAAGTGGGGCTGGGATACGGTGTTCATGTTTACGCACTTCGGCTGGAAAGCCATCATCGGCATCGTCGCGGCCAACCTGACCTATTTCGCCATCTTCAAAAAGGAATTCGCCAATCTGCAGCTTTCCGCAGACGCAGAAAGTCAGCCAGAACAATGGAGCGATCGCACGGATCGCGTGCCCCTTTGGGTGACGGTCGTCCATTTAGTGTTTCTCGGTTGGACCGTGTTCACCGCGCACTACCCGGCGCTGTTTATTGGAGGCTTCCTCTTCTTTCTCGCCTTCACAGCAGCGACTGAACATCACCAGAATCCGCTCAGCCTCAAGCCCGCGTTGCTGGTCGGATTCTTTCTTGCCGGGTTGGTCGTCCACGGAGGCCTGCAAGGCTGGTGGATCGAACCCGTGCTGAGTCGCTTGGGAGAAACCCAGTTACTTCTGGGTGCGATCGGCCTCACCGCCTTCAATGACAATGCGGCAATCACCTACCTCGCCACTTTGGTGCCGAGTTTCACCGACAACCTAAAATACGCCGTCGTCGCTGGCGCTGTGGTTGGCGGAGGTCTCACCGTCATCGCCAACGCCCCAAACCCGGCCGGCCAATCCATCCTCTCGTCTTATTTCAAAGACGGGGTCGCCCCGCTCAGCCTGCTCATGGGGGCGTTGCTGCCCACGGCAATTATGGCGCTGATCTTCCTCTTTCTCTGACAGCGCTCGTCAGGACTCAGCTTTGAATTCCAGCGACGCGGAGTTCATGCAATAACGCAGACCCGTTGGGGCCGGACCGTCGTCGAAAACGTGCCCAAGGTGGCTGCCGCACTTGGAGCAAACCGATTCCGTGCGCGTCATGCCGTGGGTGCGATCAACGATCTCGCGAACGCCGGTGGCATTTGCCGGAGAATAAAAGCTCGGCCAGCCGGTGCCAGAATCGAACTTTGTCGAGGAGTCGAAGAGGAGTTCCCCGCAGGCCACGCAATGATATTTGCCCGGCTTCTTGTTGTCCCAATAGGCATTACGAAACGGTGGTTCTGTCCCGCCCTGCCGGGCTACGCGGTACTGCTCGGGGGTCAACTTCTCAGCGTAAGGATCCTCATTCATGGCAACGAGATTACTCCACCCCCGCCCGGAAAGCAAAAATGACGATCCACTCGGATCGCCATTTCCGCCTTCGCTGGCAGGAAGCAAGGATTCTAGCGGGTCCCCTGTTTTATAGCACAGGACTTCTAGCCAGCTTACGTTGGTTGCCGGAGCGTTGCCGCTTCGACGAAATCATATTTGAGACTCATATAAAGCAAGGTTCGGGCCACGCCTGACGCAGATGTGATGGCGCAGGACTCCGAGGCAAAAGAAAAGCCGGAACCTTGCGGTTCCGGCTTTCGATGCGTGCCGGGGAGGCACGTCTAGTGGGAATTGGTTGAGAAGGATTAACCCTCGATCTCGATGCCCATCTGGCGAGCGGTTCCGGCAATAATGCGGAAACCAGCTTCTTCGGTGCGAGCGTTCAAGTCCTTGGATTTGATTTTCACGATGTCCATGACCTGCTTCTTCGTGAGCTTGGCCACTTTCACTTTGTTCGGCTCTTTGGAACCGGAAGCGATGTTGGCTGCTTTCTTCAAGAGAACACCAGCGGGCGGGCTCTTCGTGATGAAGGTGAAGGACTTGTCCTTATAAACGGTGATGACCACCGGCAGGATGTCTCCTGCTTGCTTCTGGGTGGCGGCGTTGAATTCTTTGCAGAACGCCATGATGTTGACACCTTGCTGACCGAGGGCGGGACCGACGGGAGGAGCTGGATTGGCAGCTCCGGCAGGGATTTGCAGTTTGATTTGACCGACGACTTCTTTTGCCATGTTTTTCTAAATTAAGATTGGGAATTCACCTTGTTGAGGCGGCAGAGCGAGTGTTCCCGGTTGGATTTGTGCGTAATGAGAATGAGTGGGAGCGGATCAGGCGCGTTCGACCTGCCAGTATTCGAGTTCGACTGGAGTGGAGCGGCCGAAGATGCTGACGGAAACGCGGATCTTGCCGCGTTCCGGATCGATCTCCTCGACGATGCCGGCTTGGTTTTGGAAAGGACCGTCGGCGACTTTGACGGATTCGCCGATTTCGAAGCTGACTTTTGGCTTCACCTTTTCGTCTGCGGCGCGGGCTTGGGAAAGAATGTTCTCTACGTCTTTGGTGGAGATCGGAAGCGGGCGATCTTTGTTGCCAGCAAACCCGATGACGCCCGTGGTTTCACGAATGAAATACCAGGTGCGTGCGACGAGCTGATTGTTCTCGTCTAGCAGATGCATGTTGGCGATCACGTAACCCGGCATCAATTTGCGGGTGGTCTCGGTCTTTTTGCCGCGCTTGATTTCGGAGACCCGCTCGGTCGGAACGAGGACCTCATAAACGAGGTCGCCCATCTCGTCGGTCTTGATGCGTTTGTTGAGGTTGTCGGCCACTTTGTTTTCCTGTCCGGAAAGCACTTGGACGGCATACCATTGATCTTTGGGAGCGATAGCCATGAAAATTGGTGAAAGGGAAATTAGGTGGTCAACCAGCCGATAACGGTGATGAGGATATAATCCCAGAAGGCGATGAATGCGCTTAAGAGAAGGATGCCGATGACGGTGACCGAGGTGGAATCAATGAGTTCCTTGTAACGTTTGGCTCCTTTTTCCTTGGGGTCCCAAGGCCATGTGGCTTTGGCTAGTTCGGTTTTGACTTCGCTGAGAAACTTGCTGGGGCTGGCCATTAAAAAGGAAAAGTTGGAGACGGAAAGACGGAAGAGAAGCGAGCACGGCAGGAGGGACTCGAACCCCCAACACGCGGTTTTGGAGACCGCTGCTCTACCAATTGAACTACTGCCGTATGTTCGCTGTAAGTGTCGCTAAGGTTAAAAACCCCGCTTCCGACCCTAAGGCGCGGAAGCGGGGAAATAAAACCTAATTATTCGGTGATGATGTCGGCGATACGACCTGCACCAACGGTCTTGCCACCTTCGCGGATAGCGAAGCGGAGAGTTTTCTCCATGGCGACCGGGGTGATGAGTTCGATCTCAACAGACACGTTGTCACCAGGCATAACCATTTCAACTCCTTCAGGGAGCTTGACGGTGCCGGTCACGTCCGTGGTGCGGAAGTAGAACTGAGGGCGGTAGTTCGAGAAGAATGGGGTATGGCGGCCGCCTTCTTCTTTCGAGAGAACGTAGATCTCCGATTTGAACTTTTTGTAAGGCTTGATCGAACCTGGCTTGGCGATGACCTGGCCGCGCTCGATGTTTTCCTTTTTAATACCGCGAAGAAGGATCCCGACGTTGTCGCCTGCACGAGCCTCGTCGAGGAGCTTGCGGAACATTTCGATGTCGGTAACGGTCGTCTTGGCCGTTGGGTTGATGCCCACGATCTCGACTTCTTCCATCTTCTTGAGGATACCGCGCTCGACACGACCGGTGGCGACAGTGCCGCGACCTTCAATGTTGAACACGTCTTCGATTGGCATCAGGAATGGCATATCGATCGCGCGCTCTGGGAGCGGGATGTATTCGTCAACAGCGTCCATGAGGTCCATGATGCACTTGGCTTCAGGAGCGGCTGGGTCGCCGGAAGCGAGAGCCTTGACGGCGCTGCCTTTGACGACTGGGATTGCGTCGCCAGGGAATTCGTAGCTGGAAAGGAGTTCGCGGACTTCCATTTCAACGAGCTCGAGGAGCTCTGGATCGTCGACCATGTCGCACTTGTTCAAGAACACAACGAGAGCTGGAACGCCGACCTGACGAGCGAGCAGGATGTGCTCACGAGTCTGAGGCATTGGGCCGTCTGCTGCGGAAACAACCAGGATACCACCGTCCATTTGAGCGGCGCCGGTGATCATGTTTTTGACATAATCGGCATGTCCGGGACAATCCACGTGAGCGTAGTGACGCTTGTCGGTCTGGTATTCAACGTGAGCGGTGTTGATCGTGATGCCGCGCTCTTTTTCTTCTGGAGCAGCGTCGATCTCGTCGTATTTGCGAGCTTCAGCGAAACCTTTTTTGGAAAGAATCGTGGTGATCGCTGCAGTGAGGGTGGTCTTGCCGTGGTCAACGTGGCCGATGGTGCCGATGTTAACGTGGGGTTTGCTTCTGTCGAATTTGTCCTTGGCCATGGAATTGTCTCCCAAGTGTTGCTTGGAAAGTCAGTTAGTAGTTGTTGTTGTTTACGGTTGGTTGGTTTGCAAATTACTTGGTTCGCCCGATTTGCCGGCGCGTTGCTCCCGATTTTCACCGAGCGCAAACGAATATGGAGCCCTCAACCGGGTTTGAACCGGTGACCTCATCCTTACCAAGGATGTGCTCTACCAGCTGAGCTATGAGGGCGTTATGTATTGGCAACCATTACTGGCTACCGTCCGCTTCCCAGTCTCTTGCGAGACCCCTGCGACACTGAATGGCCGGAGCCATATTTCTGGGTGCCGCAATCGGAATGAGGGGGTAAAAAACCCCAACCGAATCCACTTTTGCAAGTGTTAAACGATCAGGGCGGTCCACTCCCGTCTTTCTAAAGGCGAGTCGCGAAGGTAACAAGTCGCACGGGAGTGTCAAAGAGAATTTATCGAATGCAGGGCTAGAGGGGTGTTTTCTCCGGCGTGGCTGGCTTTCCAACCACAGAAACCCACGCCAGCCATCTGAATCATGTCTCCCACGAGGCAGCGGTGATCGGTGCGCGTAACCAAGCGCCTCCTCACTGTCAGCGTTTACCCACTTCCCGCCAAAACGCATCCTCCCCTCGTTCCAAACTCTGTTTGGGACGCGCATGACTCGAAACATGTTTCCCGTCTCTTAGCCACGCCGCCGAACAGTAGGCTTTAGCCGCAACGTTGATTCTGAAGAGCCCGGTTCGGAGGTTCCGGCAACCTTCCTCAATCAACGTTCTCATCATTACCGCCCCCAAGAAAAACTCCACGCCCACTAAGTCTGCGAACGGAATTCTCCCCTCGTGCCCAAACTGTTGGGCGCGCACTTCGAAGGAACCTGGCTTTCCCACTTCGTTGCAAAAACCCCGGAGAGGAGCCCTTCCGCCACGGCTTCGATTCTGAAGAGCAGGCGTCGCGCAAATTGCCACCCCTGCCCCCTCACTCGACGCCCCTGACCGCGCCAAGGCTAATTCCCCGGCTCGCTCACATCACCTAAAGGAAATTCCAATCCGCACACCGACCGCAGCCCCTTCTCACTTCGCGTCGTTTACCTGTTTTTGGAAAGTCTCCATGTCCTTCGCCGACAGCGTCGTCTGGCGCGCCAGCCATTGCTGGGCCGCAGCCTTGTCATTGCGCGCCCAATTATAGAGCACACTTTGCACAGCCCCGCGGCGCTGGTTTTCATCGCCCACAGAAGTGGCCCATGTCGCCGCCGACACCGGATCATACTCCGCAATGTTGCTGGTGAACGTTGCGATCATCGAATCCCGCGTTTTCCCCGCCGGAAGCTTGTTCAGCCAGGCGGAAGTATTCTCCGGATTATCCCGCGCCCACGAAGAAACCGCGTTCCGCAGCGCATTGTCGCGACCATCCCCCTCCGGCATCTTCGCAATCCAGGCAATCGCCTTCTCAGGCTCCGACTGCGACCATTGACTCGCAATCCGCTCCATCGCCTGCTTCTGAGCTTCCGGACTCTTCAAACTCCCGAGCTGCGCCACCGCCTTCTCCGGATCGTGCTGCGCCCATTGCCCCAGCAGATTCGCCGTGAAATGCCGTTCCACCGCCGGATTGTTCTGCGCCTTGGCCCAAGCCAGTGCGGCGGAAGGATCGTTCCGCCCCCAACTGTAAGTCAGCGACTGAAGCAAATTATCGAACTGCTTATTCCCCTCCAGCTTCAGAATGTAATCTGCCGCCTGCTTCGGCTCGTTTTGCGCCCATTGCTGCATCGTCTGGCTCAACGCATTATCATGCGCCCTTCCGGGAGGCAACTTCTCCGCCCACGCCAACGCTCCTGCAGGATCCTGCTGCGCCCATTGCGACGCTAGATTGCCGATCATTTCGCTATACACCTGGCCCGGCGGCATCTTGGAAACGTATTCCGCCGCCGCCGTCACATCACTCCGGGCCCAGTTGGAAATAATTCCGCGCAACGCCTGCTGCTGGAGATTCGCCCCCGGCAAACTCTCCGCCCAGGCCGCCGCCGCCTTCGGATCGGTGCTGCTCCAATGGCTCGCCACTGCGCTGATCGCCTGCTGCCGAAACTGATTTCCGGGCAACGCCGCCGCGCGACGGGCTGCATCAGCCGGATTGCGGTTCGCCAGCGTGCCAAAAACCGAATACGCCCAACTGTAGCCATCCGTCATCACCTGAGGCATCGAGAGGACAAATTTCAGCGCCGCATCGGGATCTTTCTCCGCCATGCCTTGGATAATCCCCGACAACGCATTCCGTCGGTTATTCCCTTCGGGCAGAGAGAGCGCCCAAGTCTTCGCCGCATTGAAATCCTTCTCCGCCCACACACTTGCAATCGTGCTGTAATAGTTCTGGCGAATCTGCAGATCCTTCTGCGCCGCCACAAACCGCAGCGCCTCCTGCGGATCGATCTCCGCCAGCCGCGAGATCAGACTGTGCATCAGCGAATAACGCAAATTCGTCTGCGGAGCCGCCTGCACTTGCTGCAACGCCGCGACAACTCCCTGGCGATCGAGACTCTCCGAAAACCGCCGCACATCCTCCCAAGCCTTACGACTCGTCCCTCGGCGAAGAATCTCCTGCAGCGACAAAATCCGCTCCTGCTTTTTCGTCTCCTGCCCCGGCGTCACATCCGCAATCGCCCGCGACGAACCCGGATCATTGCTCCCCGCCGCCATTTTCCCCGATCCACTCTCCGAACGGCTCCAGGACTGTGAAGCAGAACTCGTCTCCCCCTCCTCCGAGGACTTCGCCCCCGTCAACCGCCCCAGCGCCACCCCCACCACCAAAGCTCCAGCAACCAGACCAACGATCTTAGGGGAAATCATCGTGCCTACATAATGAGGCGTTCCAAAGCTGACCAGCTAAATTAGCCCTCTTACAGACCACGTTGCTCCCACCCGCTCCTACCGTCCTTCCTACAACATTGCAATACGCTCTTCATCTCATCTGGTTGCCAGCTGGCACAGAGGGTAGCTCGAGTGAAATGCAGAGGCTGCTTGCCGTTCTACTTCACGTGGATTGTCCCGCAGGTAAATATCTCCCAAGCGAGTTTTGGCGACCGCCAAACCCGTGCTACTCTGGGCTTCCTATTCATCTCCGCACTGTGCCAACATAAGGCCCACAGAACCCGTCGAATGAGCATTAGATTCCTTACCTTCCTTGCTGCGATCCTCTGGTTCATCCCACTTGCCTCCGGCGCAGAAAACTCATGGCCCCTTCTAAGGCTTGCCGAGATTGCGCAGCTCTCTTCTCCAACTCACATCACTCACGCAGGAGATGGGTCCCAGCGGCTCTTCATCGTTAGCCAGAATGGAGGCATCTATATCTACAAAGGCTCCGCCCTCCTGCCGGCTCCCTTCCTCGACATCACTCAACGTGTCGCCTCTGTCGGCGAGCAGGGGATCTTCAGCATCGCCTTCCCTCCCGGCTACTCCGTCACCAAGAACTACTTCTACGTCGCCTACTCCCGCGCTCCCGACGGAGCAGTCGTCCTCTCCCGCTTCAATGTACCCGGCTCCACCCCTAACCTGGCGGATGCGGCTAGCGAAAGCGTGCTGCTGGTCGTGCCTCACTCCAATGACCACCACTATGGAGGTCAACTCGCTTTTGGGCCCGATGGTTATCTCTACCTCAGCCTCGGCGACGGGGGCCCTCAGGGTGATCCGGAAAATAATGCACAAAATCCCAATTCTCTGTTAGGAAAACTCCTGCGCCTGGATACCGAGAGCGGCACCGCTCCTTACGCCATTCCCCCTTCCAATCCATTTGTTGGAGTGACCGGTTACCGTCCCGAGATTTGGGCACTCGGTCTGCGCAACCCCTGGCGCTTCTCTTTCGATCGACTAAGTGGCGATCTGTATCTCACTGATGTCGGTTCTTATGAGTGGGAAGAAGTCAATTTCCTCGTTGGGGGGAGCCCAGGTGGACAGAATTACGGCTGGAACATCATGGAAGGCGGCCATCCGCATAGTGTCCCTGTTGGTTACGATACCAGCACGCTCACATTACCCGTCATTGAGTATGGGCGGAGCCTGGGCTCTTCCGTGACAGGGGGCTTCGTCTACCGGGGCCCACAGTCGGGACTTACCGGGTTATACGTTTATGGCGACTTCATGAGTGGGAACCTTTTTGGTGCTCGACGTGAGAATAACCAATGGGTATCGCAACAGCTGGTTAACACTACTTCCTGGATAGGCACCTTCGGCCTCAGCACCTTCGGCGAAGATGAGACAGGTCGGCTGTATTTGGCCAATTACCTCACGGGGCGCGTTTATGCAGTTAGTGAGACCATTAAGATGCCGGCTCCGGTATTCACGCCGCCCGCTGGTCCACAGGAGAACGACGTCGCGGTTTCACTTTCCGTTTCCGTCCCGGAATCCACGGTTCACTACACAACCAATGGGACCTATCCACAGCACCCTGGTGATCCGGCTTGGGAACGCCCAATTCACATCCAGACCGATACTACGTTTCACGCAGCAGCTTATCATCCCTCCCGTCCTCCCAGCGAGAGTGTGTCGGCGCGTTATACTTTCAAGTGCGCTCTTCCGACCTTCTTGGTCACGAACGAACAATCCGCAGTCCGGATTTTCATTTCGAGCAGGACTCAGCATGCCCGCCTTCACTACACGCTCGACGGCTCTCTTCCCACGGAGCAATCGCCTGAGTATCGGGAAAGCTTTTTGCTCTCCACCCCCACCACGGTTCGCGCCATCGCATTTCGCGCGGGCTACGCGGCTAGTGAAGTTATTAATGAAATTGTTAGTGATATTCCCACTGAACCGCCGCCAACGCCGCCAACCCCTTCCCAATACATCATCTCCTCCCGCCCTAATAGACCTTCCAAGGGCACAACCGCAGGTTCTGGGACCTATATCCAAGGCAGCGTCACAACCGTCAGAGCAAGAGCGAAACGCGGGTTCCGGTTTGTCGGATGGATGGAAAATGGTCGCGTGGTCTCACGCCGAGCTAGCTACGTCTTCCCAGCCACTCGCCCGCGGAACCTTGTCGCGCACTTTAGATAAGTCTGATCCCGGGTAACGGAATAGGCCGGAACGGCTCTCTGAAAGTCCATCGCGCCGTCGGCACGGTAACTATGGTCTCTCGTGCCAAGGGCCAACCTTACCGGAATCACTAGCATCAACGGATGCGTCAGCCGATGTTCGCCTTTTCGGTAAAACTGACACGGGCGGCATCCATTTGTCCACCGTCTGGCAGACTGCACTTTTATAATGAACCGCCCGCGCGCGTTGGTCGCGCAGTTTAGGCAATCTGAGGGAGATACTGAAATCCTGACGCTGGCGTTCGTCCTCACTCGGGCGACATCGCCCAGAACTTTTGGAAGGCTTCGCTCCAGTCGCGGGTTTCTACTTTTTTGCGGGAATGTTGCGACATGGTTTTGCGTAGCTCGGGATTGGTCAGGAGGCGTTCGACTGCGGCGGCGAAGTCGGTGGCGTCGAGGGATTTGGTGATGTAGCCGTCTTCGCCGTGAGTGATGAGTTCTCTCGGGCCGCCGGTGTCGGAGACGATGCAGGGGAGGCCGGCCGCTTGCGCTTCGATGATGACGTTGCCAAAGGTGTCGGTGGTGCTGGGGAAGACAAAGATGTCTGCGGAGGCGTAGGCGCGGGCGAGTTCGATGCCGGCGAGGTAGCCGGTGTAGCATCCGGTTGGAAGGAGCTTTTTGAGTTCTTCCAGGAACGGGCCGTCGCCGACGATGAGTGGGCGGAAGGGAATGGATTGTGTCGCGAGGAGGTGGCAGGCCTTGACTAACACTTCGAGGTCCTTCTCGCGGGAGACGCGACCGACGTAGAGCAGTCCGACCTCTTCCTCGCGTTTGCCGTATTTGGCCCAGAAATTTGCCTCACGATGGCTGGGGTTGAAGAGAACGGTGTCCAGACCGCGCGGCATGATCTTGAGCTTGTGCGGCTCGATGCCGCGCTCGATCCAGGCTTTGCGATAGTGTTCGCTGTTCACCAGGATCATGTCGAACTGGGAGTAGAACCACTGCATGTAACTCCAGGCGAGGCTTTCCAGAAAGCTATCGTCGGTGAGGATGCGGATGTATTGCGGGAAGTCGGTGTGATAGATGCCGCTGGTGCGGAGGCCTAACATTTTTCCCGCGATGAGGGCGGTGACTCCGATGGGGCCGGGCGTGCTGATAATGAGTTCGGTGAAGCCTTCCCGCTGAATGAAGTCCAGCATGTGCAGGATGGGCGGGAAGCTGAGTTTTTGCAGTTCGTATTCCGGCAGCTCAAATTCGCCAATGGGCGCGAAGTTTTTGATGGGGATATCCGTGATGGTGATCTCGGAGCGGCTGGTGATGACTAACAAGTCGGCGCCTTCTGCGACGCCTGCAGCGGTCATGCGACGAATGGTGTTGGCCACGCCGTTGACGTCTTCCAGAGTGTCGGTGAACCAAGCGCGCTTGTTGTTTTTGAGAGTATTAGAAACACTGCCTGAAAGATCCTGGCTAACAGTGCGCAGCCATTCGCGCGACGGAGACTGGCTGCGGAAGGCATACCAGTAAGGGCTGAGTGCCAGCATCATCGGGAGCATACCTGTGAGGCTTTGCACGCTCTCGACGAAGTTGCCGGAGGAGATCTGTTTGACGAATTTTAGAAAGAAGCGGAAGGCTAGCTGGTTGGCAAACAAATTGGAAATGAGGAAGGCGCGACGTTCGGGCTCGACGACGCCTTCGGTTTCCAAAGCTAGCTGCTTGCGGAGATCGCTGCCGCCGAAGTAGTCGGAGTATTCCTTCCAAAGTGAGACGTTTCCGGGCTTGGCGAGTTCAAAGATTTTTCCGGAGAGAACGCCTTGAGCAAGGAAGTTGAGCTTTTCGCCGAAGGTGAAGCGGGTGGGGTCCTGCCCTTCCATGAAACGCGAGAACGCCTTTTCGATGAAGGCGGCATGCGGATTCATCTGCGAGGAGAACTTGTCTTTCGCAAACTGATAGACGGTGCTGTAGAGGCTGTGGGAGAGGATGAGCGGTGTGCCTGCCTCGCCGTGCGTTGAGCACTTGCCGTTTCTAACATGCTCCAGAAACTCGGCGGGCGTGGAGACCTGCGCGGTTTCGGTCCATGCGCGGGCAGGATAAATGCCGCCATGATCGTCGGAACCGGCAGTGAGGACTTTACTCGTTCCTAACACATGCTGAATGGTGGAGCTGAGCAATGGGCTGCGCAGTCCATTGATGCCTTCGAAGTGCGTGAACAATTCCCGCAACTCACGCAGGTGTGCGACAGTTAGTTTCTCGTTGACCTGATAGAGCGGGTGCGCCACCGAGTGAGCGATCCGTTCCGCCGCCAGATACTTTTGGAACTCGAAAATGTTGTCACGCACTTCGCTGATCGCGCCGTGCTGTCGCTCGCTAATGCCCCAGACGAGGACGTGGATTTTGCACCGATCTTCGGGGAAGTAGGTGGTGACTTCCTCGCTGATGAAGGTGTCGGGCAGGTCGGCGATCTCGAGGCAGCCATCGATACGGTTGTGGTCGGTGATGGTGACGAAGTCCATGCCGCGCTCCTTGAGCTTCGCGTAAAGTTCGCGCGGGGCGGAGTAGGAGTCGGGGAAACTCAGCCGGCGAAAGAGCCATTCCGCAGAGCGGTCGGAGTATTTCGAGTGGATGTGGAGATCGACGCGGGAGTTCATCGGGCGGTCCATTCCGCGTAGGTTTCGACCTGCCGGCGCGCGGCGAGATGGCGCACGAGGTTGAGGATTTCGTGGCGAATACTGGCGTATTTCCAATCGGGCGGATGGATGCCGAAGCGGACGACGGAGTTTTCCCGCAGTCGGCTGAGAAGGGAGCGGTTCCAAGCCAGGCTAACGACGCGACGCCAGGCGCTGCGCACGCTGTAAACGAGGGATTGCGAAGTGTGGGTGGAGCCTTTTTGGAAATCGCGGATTTCCCCGAGGGTGGTCGTGTAGCGGAAGCCGGCCTGCCGGGCCGCGCATTCGCCAGCAGCGCTGAGGAGCCAGGCGGGGGCGATGAAGCCTTCCGGGTGCATGTCGAGGGTGGCGAATTCCGCCTGCGCCCGATGCATTTTCTCGAGAGCTTCGGTTTCGTTGATGTCGTAAAACTCGCCTTCGTCAGCGGTGTAAAGGCGGGTGATCATTTTGTCGCGGGGCGATTCTTTATTAGTTCGCTCCCGTTGATGGAAGTAGCCGTGCGTAACAATTTCATGTCCCGCCTGCTGCTGCTCGCGGAGCCAATTGCAAAAGGTGGCGTCGGCGAGAAAGTGTCCGCGGTGATGATGATCGGGAACGACGAGCAGAGAGGTTTTTTCCACGCCGGCAGAGCGCAAGTCGTGCAGGATCTGCCTGCTCGCATCGAGGGTATGCGGCGACACGTCATGCAACGAGACAATGAGCGACTGGGTAAACACAGGGCGCTCACGCTAGCGACCCGCCGAAGCGATGACAGCCAAAATGTCGCGCAGGGAAACGTCAGCTCTTGCGGATGTATTCGGCCAATTTGTCGATGTCGCCGTGAGTCGCCCAGACGACGCGCAGGAAATCGGCCGGATGGACGCCGTTGTTTCTAAAGAATTTACGGTCGCCGCCGCAGCAATACATGATCTGCGGGGGCAGCGCGCCTTTGAGATACGCCACGGCCTTGGGTACGATGCGGGGCAGCCATTCGATGCCGGCGTGAGCTTCGGTTTTCGCAGGAAGATCGGTCTCGCTGATCGGCGTGGCGCTCCATTGTCCCTGCATCTCGTGCGTGAAATAATCGCGCCGGGCAGCGACCATGAGCAACACGGTGTCCCAATCGGGTTCCCCTCCGCCGACGAAGTCTTCGGCGTAATCGTAGAGGTTGATGGGTTTCAATCCGATTGAAGCGAGGAAGGTGATCTCGTCCTCGTTGAAGAAATTTTCGGCGCCGCGGATGCCGCTGCGATATTTGCCGACGGCGGTGTCGTAGAGGGAGTGAAGTTGTTGGGTCCAGCGATTGAGTTCCATGGTGAAACCAATACGTATGCAAATATTTGCCGGACGTAAAAGGCAATACTTGCCAAAGCCGGAAAGTGGTCTATTCTCCCACTCCTCAGTCACGGGGCGTAGCTTAGCTTGGTAGAGCGCCTGGTTTGGGACCAGGAGGTCGAAGGTTCGAATCCTTTCGCCCCGATTTTTTTCCTGTGACTGAGGGGGTGGGTTGGTTTTATAGGAGTGTTGCGACCGTTTTCGCCCATGTCTCCTCTGCAAAAGAAAATCTCCGGCTTGGCGCTTTTTGATGGCGCCAGTTTTTGCGTGATGGGTGCACTCACGGTGATTTGCGCCATTGTTTGGCCCGATTTCACCGGCGGAATGGTCGGAGTGGCGTTGCTGACCCTTGGCGGGATTGAATTGCATGGACGGACGCTGCTTCGTCTAGGACTTCCGCGAGCGACCGGCTGGCTGGTGGCTTCGCAACTCGGGCTGCTGGCGGCGATTCTCGCCTATTGCTGGGGAAACATCGAGCATCCCCGTGAGCTGCCGCTGGATCAGGTGTCCCCTCAACTGTTGGAACTTTTGCAAACCTCGCCCGGTTTCGAAGGTGGTCTGGAGGAAACTTTGCAGCCGTTGATGCGGGTGGCGTTCTCCTTGTTCATGCTCATTTCCATTTTTTACCAAGGCGGCATGGCTATGTATTACCTGAGGAAAACGCCCCTGGCCCTGCAAGTGCCGCCGCCATTGCCTCCGGCGTGAACATCTTTGCCGTTTCTTTTCTCGCGAAGCCGCAACTCGGCTATATAGACACGTATGAAATGGCCTTACTCGCGAATCGTTAGAAACCTTCCTGCCGCTTTCGGCAATCCCGCGATCCGGAAAGCCGGGGATCACGTGGTCGATAGTCTGCTGGGAAATTCGGAGAGACTCGCCAAACGCGCTCGCTACAAGCTGAGGAACAGCGCGGCTCGTGCGTGGGAGCTCGAGAAGCAGGTCACGACAGATTTTCAGACTCGCCCACTGGCTTACCTGCTGGCGGGAGCGGGTCTTGCCTTGCTGTTGGCGTTGAAGATCGCACTCACTCGACGCTCCAGGGACTAAGTCGACGGCTGCGATTCTCACATTTGGGGAATTTGCGAGGTGAAGAGCGCCCAAGCAGGACCTGCCGCGCATTTCTGAATTTATTCAGAGGCAAATCGGGATTAGAAAAGCCCGTGGCTTCAAACCTGCTTTTGGCCTAGGGCAGGATGCAAATTTTCCGCAATATCTCTCTGGTCAAGAAGCTGACCTTCCTGCTCTTGGTCGCGAGCGCATCCTCGCTGATCGTCGCGTCTGCGTGTTTTTTCACCTACGAGTGGTTTAATCTCCGGCGCACTATTCGCAACGACGTGCAGGCGGTGGGGAAGATCGTTTCCTCCAACGTCACGCCGATCCTTTTGGCGAAAAATGCGGTTGCTGCGAAGACCTTGCTCCAGTCCATGGCAGCGAAGCCGGGCATCGTTTATTCCCAGCTCCAGCTTCCAAATCATGTGGTGCTGGCTGAAAACGGACAGCTCGGCGCCGAGAAAGACGCGATCACGAAAACGACCAAAGACGGTCTCGCCCGCGTCGGACCCTATCTCGTGCTGCACCAGCCGATCATGCAGAAAACCATCCGAACGGGCACGCTGGTCTTGGTTTACGACTATGATTCGACGCAACAGCGGCTCATCGGGTTTCATACTATCGCGACACTGCTGATTCTGGCGGGTGCCATTGTCCTCTCGACCTATCTGGCTTCCCGTCTGCAGGGGCTGATTTCCACCCCGATTTTGGAGCTTCTGCGCACAGCCCAAGGCATCACGGAACAGCGCGATTATACTCTCCGCGCGCCGAAAGGCGGAAATGACGAGATCGGCGAGTTGACCAACGCTTTCAATCGCATGCTCGACGAGGTGCAAGGTCAGGACGCGAAACTGCAGAAGGTGCCGGAAGAGCTGAACAAAAAGGTTGAGGCTATGGAGCACGAGATCTCCGAGCGCAAACGCGTCGAAGAAAGCCTGCGCACGGCCGAGATCAAATATCGGACGCTCGTGGAGCAGCTCCCGATGATCACTTACAACGCCGACGCCAACCAATCCGGCGCGTGGTTTTACGTGAGTCCGCAGATTGAAGCGATTCTCGGTTTCACGCAGGATGAATGGGTCGGAAATCCAAAAATCTGGGACGAGCGGCTGCACGCCGACGACCGCGAGACGTTCAACGCCAAAGCCGAGTTGATGGACCGAAACGGCGATCAGTTTATCTGCGAATACCGCATTTACGACAGCTACGGCCGGCTGCACTGGTTCCGCGACCAATCCGCCATCGTTCGCGATCCGGTGAAGAAGCAGACCTACACCCACGGCTTTCTCCTCGACGTTACCGAGCAGAAACAAGCCGAGATGGAATTGGACACCCTCCAGCTCCAGCTCCTGGATATTTCGCGTCAGGCGGGTATGGCGGAAGTCGCTACGGGCGTGCTGCACAACGTCGGCAACGTCCTGAACAGCGTCAACGTTTCCACCACGATCCTTGGCGACCTGATCAAAAACTCCAAGCTGGCCAGTCTATCGAAGGTCACCACCTTGCTCCGCGAGCACACCAACGACCTCGGCAAATACATTTCCTCCGACCCGAAAGGGAAACAGCTCCCGACTTATCTCGTCAGTCTTACTGAACATCTCAGCGAGGAGCATGTCGATATGGTCAATGAATTGGCGATGCTGGTAAAAAACGTTGAGCACATTAAGCACATCGTCTCGATGCAGCAGAGCTACGCCAAAGTTTCTGGCATGGTGGAATCCGTGTCGCCCAAGGATTTGGTCGAGGACGCGCTCCAGATCAATGGCCCGTCGTTCGCTCGAAATGGCATCAAGGTGGTTCGCGAAGAAGGGGCGTCGCTGCCAAACGTCGCGGTCGAGAAACACAAGGTTCTCCAAATTTTGGTGAATCTTCTTCGCAATTCTAAGAATGCGATGGAGGAAGTGCCGCGGAAAGATCGCAAAATTACGCTTTCTGTAGCTTTGAATGGCGACAGTAAGGTAAAGATCACCGTGCGTGACCAAGGCTGCGGGATCGCCCCAGATAATCTCACCCGTATTTTCTCCCACGGTTTTACCACTAAAACAGACGGACATGGCTTTGGTCTGCACATTGGCGCGCTGGCTGCTCAAGAGATGGGCGGATCTCTTCACGCAGAAAGCGACGGCCCTGGAACCGGGGCTGCCTTCATTCTCGAACTTCCCGTTGCCAACGCCAAATCCCTCTCATGACCTCCCGCCTTCCAGATACTAATCGGCGCATCCTCATTATTGATGATAATCCGGCGATCCATGAGGATTTTAGCAAAATCCTGGGCCGCAGCAGCCGGAACTCCAATTCCGCTTTAGACGACGCGGAAGCCTCTCTTTTCGGGGACGATTCGTCCGCTCCATCTGCGAAACCGCTGGAGAATTTTGTTTTCGAGATGGATTCCGCCCATCAGGGTCAGGAAGGCCTCGCCCTCGTGGAGAAAGCCATCGAAGAAGGCCGCCCGTATGCGATGGCCTTTGTCGACGTGCGCATGCCTCCTGGCTGGGACGGTATCGAGACGATTCACCACATCTGGCAGGTCGATAAGGACATCCAGATCGTTATTTGCACGGCTTATTCCGACTATTCGTGGGAGGAAATGACGGGCGATCCGCAGCGGATGGACAGCCTGCTTATTCTTAAGAAACCTTTCGACAACATCGAAGTGGTGCAGCTCGCCCATGCGCTCACGAAAAAATGGTCTCTCGCCAAGCAGGCGAAGCTGTCCATGGATCACCTCGACAAGCTGGTCGTCCAGCGCACGGCGGATCTGAACCGCACGTTGAGCCACCTTCAGGAGGAAATCGGCGAGCGTACTGCCGCGCAGGCCTCTTTGCTGGTCTCGGAGGAACGTTTCTCCAAGGCATTTCGTGCCAGCCCGTTCCCAATGGCGATTGTGCAGCTCGGCGCAGATCAGTTTGAGGATTGCAACGACGCCTTCTTGAAAATGACGGGTTACCATCGCGACGATGTGCTCGATCATACGTCCGCCGACTTCAAGCTTTGGTCCGACCCGCAAACCCCTGCGATTCTCGCCAAGCGCCTCACGGCAGAACGTTCCGTCGCGAATCTGGAACTCGCTGTCGTGGACGTAGCGAAGCAAGCCCGCCCGACGCTCGTTTCCGGCGAAACCTTCGTTCTCGGAGAAGAAACCTACGCCATCCTCATCTGGCAGGATCTCTCGGAGCGCATCAAGCTGGAAGCGCAGCTCCGGCAGTCGCAAAAGATGGAAGCCGTCGGCCAGCTCGCCGCCGGTGTCGCTCACGATTTCAATAACATCCTCACCGTTATTCAAGGTCATGCCAGCCTCAGCATGCTCTCCGCAAGTGTGGACGACCGCACCAAGGAATCGCTGGAGCAGATCTCTGTGGCCGCCGACCGCGCCGCCGCGCTCACCCGCCAGTTGCTCGCCTTCAGCCGCAAACAAATCATGCAGCTCCGCGGCATCGGCCTCAACGAAGCCATCAACGGTCTACTTTCCATGCTCAACCGCCTCATCGGCGAACACATCAAGCTGGAGACCAAGTTCGGCACCGGCTTGCCGCCGATTCACGCAGATCATGGCAGCATCGAGCAGGTCATCATGAACCTGGTGGTTAACGCCCGCGACGCCATGGGCGAAGGCGGCAAGCTCGTCATCACGACCGAGGAAAAAATCGTCACTCCAGAAGATTGCCGCGCCAACCGCGAAGCCGTCGCCGGGAGATTTATCTGCCTTTCCGTCACCGACAGCGGCTGCGGCATGGACGAATCGACGCGCAGCCGCATCTTCGAGCCGTTCTTCACCACGAAGGAAGTGGGCAAAGGCACGGGCATGGGTCTCGCCACCGTTTACGGCATCATCCAGCAGCACAACGGCTGGATCGACGTCATCAGCGAACTCGGCGTGGGCTCCACGTTCCGGGTCTTCCTGCCCACGAGTTCTCAAGCAGAAACCGTTCAGGACAAGGTGGTTACACCAACCATTCTGCCGCGCGGACGCGAGACGGTCCTCATCGTCGAGGACGAAGAAAACCTCCGCCTCCTTGTGGACACCATCCTCACCGAGCAAGGCTACAAAACCATGTGCGCTGAGAACGGCGTCGAGGCGCTCAAAATCTGGGCCACCAAACAAAACGAGATCGACCTCCTTCTCACCGACATCGTCATGCCGGAAGCCATCTCCGGCCTGCAACTCGCCGAGCGTATGCTCAAGACGCATCCCGAGCTCAAGGTCATTTACACCAGCGGCTACAGCATCGATCTGATTGCAAAAGGCTACGCGTTGCGCGACGGCCAAAACTTCCTGCCGAAACCGTATCCGCCCGCCAAGCTCGCCAGCGCCGTGCGGTCCTGCCTGGACGCCATAGTGCCACATCCCACGAGCAAAAACGGCCAGTCGCGTCCGCTCTCGAAAGTTACGCCGCTGATGAAAGATCCGGCGCCGAAAACAAAAGGCCTGCCCAAGCAATCAACCAAGCGGGTCAAGACCAGCACCACGAAGTAGTCAGCGCGGCGGCATCGTCGCCCCGTCCACCCAGGAGCTGCCGACCAGCGTGCCTCGCGGAAATAGCGGAACGCCTTTCTCGCCGTTTTGCAGCATGCCGACGAGCATCTCCACCGCGGCTTCGCCAACCACGTCGTTGTGCTGATTCATTCCCGCCCATTCAGGGCGGTCGGAGCGCCATTCCATTTGGATGAGCCCAATTTCAGAACCGCGTCCCCGCTCCTCGAGCCAATGCTGCACGATGTTGTAGAGCGTGAGAATCGCATCCGGTTTCTGCTCCGCCAGCCAACGTGAAAAAAGCTCCGGCTCCTGCTTGGCGCGGTTCACCTCGTAGAAAGGCTGCACGCGACTGGCTTCCGGCAACGCCATTTGCGCCATGTGCATTCCCGCGCTGAATCGCCGATCGATCAGCAGGTCGATTTCTCGATCCAGCACCAGCCCCGGCCGCTGATAACCCAACTCCAGCGCCTTCTCGAACGCGCGCAACGTGAGCATGTGATGATCCGTCGCTGCAAAGGAAAGCGCCGGTTCACGCGTTCGCACTCCAGTCACGACGCAAGGAAACTCCTCCCATGTCGCCGCAAACCGCTCCGGCAGACGGTTCTCCTTCATCAAACCCGTAATGATCAGCCCGCGAATCCCGCGCGCGTGCAGAATGCGGTTCAGCCGAGCGCCGTTCAGTTGCGGTTGGTGCAGCCAAAACTCGTCGAGCACATACCCCAACTGCGCGGCTCGCCGCCGACACCCTTCCACATAAGCGGGCACCGTCGGATGCCGCGTGAAGGCTTTTTCATCGCTGTTCGCGTTGATCAACCCCAGCACCGCCTGAAACCCCGCGCTCCGGCTCTGTCGCAGTTGCGTCATTAAATGCGACACCACCGGGTTCCGCACGTAACCCAGCTTTTCCGCGACGGCCGCAATCCGCGCCCGCGTCGCTTCGGGAATCTGCGCGTCGTTCCGCAGCGCCAGCGAAACCGCGTTCTTCGAAACCCCCGCCGCTCGCGCCACATCGGCCATGGTCGGTTGAGGCATCGCCGAGGCTCTGATCACTTGACGGTAAAGTCAATTCCCACTTTACCCGTGCGGAGCGCCTCTCTAACTTCGCGGCCATGAAGTTTACCCTCGGCATCGACTACGGCACCAACTCTGTCCGCGCACTCATTGTGGACACCTCCAACGGACGCGAAATCGGCACCTGCATCGTCCCCTACCCCAGCGGTCGCGAAGGCATTCTCCTCGACTCGGAAGATCACCATCTCGCGCGGCAAAATCCTGCCGATTATCTCATCGGCCTCGAACAATCCGTCCTCGGAGCTCTCGCCGAAGCAAAGAACGATCCGCAATTCTCCCCGGCTCAGATCGTCGGGATCGGCGTGGACACCACCGGCTCCAGCCCGATCCCGGTCAACGCGCAAAACATTCCCCTCGCTTTCGATCCACAATTCACCGGGCAGCTCGCCGCACAATGCTGGCTCTGGAAAGATCACACCAGCTACGCCGAGGCCGCGCAGATCACCGCGACCGCCGCTCAACATCGGCCGCAATACATCGCCAAATGTGGCAACACCTATTCGTCCGAATGGTTTTGGTCGAAGGTCTGGCATTGCCTGAACACCGCTCCTGAAGTTTTCGACGCGGCGCATAGCTGGGTGGAGTTCTGCGATTACATTCCTGCCGTCCTCGCCGGAGTCACCGATCCCTTGCAGATCAAACGCAGCATCTGCGCCGCTGGCCACAAAGCACTCTACTCCGACGAATGGAACGGCCTCCCCGACGAGGAATTCCTTGCGCTGCTCGACCCGAAACTCGCCGCCTTGCGCAGCCGCCTCTACAGCAAAGCTTACGACGCCAACACTCCAGCCGGAGTGCTTTGCGAAGAATGGGCGCAAAAACTCGGGATCCCTGCAGGCATCCCCGTCGCCATGGGCGCGTTCGACGTGCACTACGGCGCAATCGGCAGCGGCGTCCGCGAAGGCACGCTCGTCAAGGCCATGGGCACCTCCACCTGCGACTGCTGCGTGGTTTCCATGAACGAAACCGTGGCCGACATCCCCGGCATTTGCGGCATCGTTCCCGGAGCCATTCTCCCGGGGTTCTACGGCATCGAAGCTGGCCAATCCGCCGTCGGCGACATCTTCAAATGGTGGGTCGAATACGTCCTGGCCAACAAGAAATCCCACAGCGAACTCATCTCTGAAGTGAGCAGTCAGCGTCCGGGCCGCTCCGGCTTGCTCGCGCTCGACTGGCACAACGGCAACCGCACCATTCTCGTCAATCCAATGCTCACCGGCCTCGTCGTCGGCCAGACCCTGCACACCACCGCCGCGGAACTTTACCGCGCTTACATCGAAGCCACGGCTTTCGGCGCTCGCGCCATCATTGAGCGCATTCGCGAATACGGGGTACCGGTGGAGCGCGTCGTCTGCTGCGGCGGCATCGCGGAGAAAAACGCCTTCCTCATGCAGATCTATGCCGACATCACCGGCTGCACATTGCTCGTGGCCGGTTCGTCCCAAGCTTGCGCGCTCGGTTCCGCAGTCGTCGCCGCCGTTCTCGCTGGGGCACAACCCGACTTCCCGACGGCCCAAGGCGCGATGACCAGCCTCAAGTCCGTCAGCTACGAGCCAAACCTCGAGAACCAGAAGATCTACGATCAACTCTACACCCTCTACCGGCAGCTCCACGACGCGTTTGGCGGCACCAACACGCAAGCTGACCTCAGCCAGGTCATGCAGTCTCTCCTGAAAATCCGCACCTCTCTTTAACTCTTCATGCAAACTCCCGAAATCTGGTTCGTCACCGGCAGCCAACATCTTTACGGCGAGGCCGTTCTCGCCCAAGTCGCCTCCAACTCCCAAACCATCGTCGGGAAACTTGCGGCCACCAAAAAGCTTCCGCTCCCGCTCGTTTTTAAGCCGGTCCTCAAGACGCCAGAGGAAATCCGCCAGCTCTGCCTTGACGCGAACAACGACGAAAATTGCGCGGGGCTCGTTCTCTGGATGCACACGTTTTCCCCATCGAAAATGTGGATTGCAGGGCTGACGCACCTCTCGAAGCCGTTCCTGCACCTGCACACGCAGTTCAATCGCGATCTGCCATGGGGCACGATCGACATGGATTTCATGAACCTGAACCAATCGGCGCATGGCGACCGCGAGGCGGGTTTTCTCCACGCACGTCTGCGCCTCAAGCGCAAGGTCGTCGTCGGCCACTGGTCGGATGCGGAAGTTCAAGATCGCATCGCTGCGTGGATGCGCGCCACCCGCGCCTGGCAGGATTGGCAGGGGGCGAAGTTTGCCCGTTTCGGCGACAACATGCGCTATGTCGCGGTCACCGAAGGAGACAAAGTCGCGGCTGAAGCAAACTTCGGTTTCTCCGTCAACGGCTTCGGCATTGGTGATCTCGCCGCCAGCATCAACGAAGCTCCCGGAGCTGAAATCACCGACCTCTGTGCCACGTATGCGAAGCTCTACACGCTCGCTCCCGCTCTCAAAAAGGGCGGTGCCCGCCACGATTCTTTGCGCGACGCCGCCCGGATCGAAATCGGCCTGCGGACCTTCCTCGAGAAGGGCAATTTCAAAGGCTTTACCACCACGTTCGAGGATCTGCACGGCCTCACGCAGCTCCCCGGACTTGCCGTTCAGCGTCTGATGGCTGACGGCTACGGCTTCGGTGCCGAGGGCGATTGGAAAACTGCGGCGCTCCTCCGCGCCATGAAAGTCATCGGGCAGGATCTACCCGGAGGCACCTCGTTCATGGAGGATTACACCTACCATCTCGATCCGAAAAACCACCTCGTGCTCGGTTCGCACATGCTCGAAGTCTGCCCAACGATTGCTGTCGGCAAGCCGAATCTGGAGATTCATCCGCTGGGCATCGGCGGAAAAGAAGACCCCGTCCGAATGGTCTTCGACGCTCCTCCCGGCAAGGCTCTCAACGCGTCCCTCGTCGATCTCGGCAATCGTTTCCGCCTCATCGTCAACGAAGTGGTTGCCATCAAACCGCCCAAGCCGTTGCCGAAACTACCCGTGGCGCGCGCCGTCTGGAAATGTCTGCCGAACTTCAAAACTGCCTGCGCCGCATGGATTTATGCGGGTGGAGCGCATCACACCGGCTACAGCTACGCCGTCACCAGCGAGCATCTCGAAGACTTCGCGAATATTGCCGGAATCGAGTTTGTGCCGATCGACGCCGACACGCAGATCCGCTCTTTCCAGCAGGATCTGCGGAACAACGAAGTCTATCATCACCTCAAGAGCGCGCCGACTCGCTTCTAAGTCCGACTAATGGAATACGCCGCTCTTCGCGAGGAATGCCTCGAAGCCAACCTCCTCCTGCCGTCCACGGGCTTGGTGGATCTCACCTTCGGCAACGTCAGCGTCGCCGATCGGGACGGCGGTTTCCTGGCGATCAAGCCGAGCGGCGTTGATTACCAGAAGCTCACGCCCAGCGACATCGTCGTGCTGGATTTCGAAGGCCAGGTTGTGGCAGGAACGTTCCGCCCGTCCTCCGACACGCCGACGCATCTGCGCCTCATTCGAGCCTTTGAAGGCATCCGATCTGTCGTTCACACGCACTCGCGAAGCGCGGTCGCTTTCGCGCAAGCGGGCCGGGAAATTCCCTGCCTCGGCACCACGCATGCAGACTACTTCTACGGCTCGGTGCCCGTCACGCGCATCATGACTCCCGAGGAAGTGAGCCGCGCCTACGAACTCGAAACGGCGAACGTGATCATCGAGCGCTTCTCCGGCCTCGACCCGCTCGCCATCCGCGCCGTGCTCGTGCAAGGTCACGGTCCGTTCACCTGGAGCACGAGCGCGCTGCACGCGGTGGAAGTCGCTCAAGCTCTGGAAATCGTTGCCGACATGGCGCTGAAAACCCTCTCCTTGGCTCCGACCGCGCCCGGATTGCCGCGCCACGTTCTCGATAAGCATTACCTGCGCAAACACGGTCCGACTGCCTACTACGGGCAGAAATAAACCCGCCTAACTCGCGGGATTGTTGCTCTCGCGGTTCTGGGTTACGGCGTGGGTGAGCGCTCGGATGAGCTTATTGAGCGCCGCTCGTTCCAGAATCTTCCCGCCGTGCGCATCGCAGACGTAGAAGGTATCGATCGCCGCCCCTTTTTCCGTGGTGATGCGGCTGTTGAAAATGTTGATGTCGAGATCCGACAACGCGCGAAGAAGATCGTAAAGCAGCCCGAGGCGATCGGGACATTGCACCTCGACCACGCTGTAGATCGGGTTGCTGTCGTTGTTCACCCGAATGCGCGTCGGGAAATCCAGCTCGTGGGAACCGGGATAGATTTTGCTCTTCCGCGTCCGAGCAATCAGCGGGGTGAAATCGAAATTCTCCACCGTGAGCGATTGATCGAGAGTCTTCTCGACGCGGGCGATGTCCTTGTCGTTGTTGGCGGCATTGAACTGCGTGTCGCAAACGCGGAAAACGTCGAGAACGAGGTTGTCCTGGCGAGTGAAAATGTCGGCGCTGAGGATGTTCAGCGGCACGACGGCAAACGACCCCGCAATGTGCCAGAGTAGATCGGAGCGGTCCCAGGTGCAAATCCACACCTCGCTGTGGCCTTGTTCCGGACGCGGAATCCAGCGAACCATGGGCAGCCGCGGATCGGAGCTGGCTTTGGAAAATTCGGCAAACAGCTCGCGGAAGAAGCGAATGTGCCCGCTGATTTCCGCCGCTTCGAACGCTTGGAAATAGCGCTCCGGCATGAATTGAAAATGCGCCTCCACCTCCGCGCCAAAGTCGCGGGCCATCTTCTTTTCCACGCTGGCCTGGAGGGTTTTCCGCTCGGTGCGACGCTCCTCGTAGAAGGCGACGCCCTCGGCCAAAAATCCCGCCGTGGAGCGGTAAACGCGCCAAACCAGCGACTCCTTCCAGTCCGACCAGCCTTGGTCGCTGGTCCCCTGACCGTCCGCCAGTGTGAGCAGCATGAGCGCGTCCAGATTGGTCTGGTTTTTCACGATTCCGGCAAATTCCGCGATGGTCGATTCGTCCTCAATGTTCCGCCGCTGCGCCACTTCGGAAAGCAGCATGTGGTTATCGATGAGGAAGATGAGTTCCCGCCGCCGGTCGGGCGTCAATTGCAGACGGGCGGCGACGCGGGCGCCGTTGATGGCGCCGGTTTCAGCGTGATTGCGTTTCGCATTGGCCTTGCCGGTGTCGTGCAAAAGGAGCGCGAGGTAGAGCACGAAGGGGTCTTCCAGTTTTTGGAAGAGCGCCTGGTAATCGCGGAATTTTTCCTCCGTGGTGTCGATCAGCTCATCAAGCTTTTCGATGCAGACCAGCGTGTGCTCATCGGCCGTGTAACGGTGAAAAAACTCGTGCTGCACCAGGCAGGTGAGCGCCCCAAATTCCGGCATGTAACGGCCGAGAAATTCCGTCTCGTGCATCATGCGCAGGATGCGGCCGACTTCTCCTTTGCGCGAAAGAATGGCCACGAATGTCTCGCGAGCGATGCGGGCGTATTGAAAAGTGCGATCCACCAGACGCACCCGGCGGCGGATCAACTGCGCAAGCTCCAGGCTGAGAACGAGATTCCGCTGCTGCGCGTGTTGGAATACACGGATCAGGCGGAAAATGTCTTGGGTGAAAATCTCCCTGCTCTCGTGCTGGAGTTTGCCCTCCTTGATGAGAAATCCATCAAGCTTCTCGACTTTAGCGGGTTTTTTCCCTCGGAGAAGGGCGAGCAAACCACCGCGTGTCTTCGGTGCATCTGCCTGAATGCCAACATAATGCGCAAGCACCAGCTCCCCGATTCGAAAAATCGTTCGCGTATGCTGATAGTAATCGCGCATGAAGGCCTCGCTGCGCGCGATGACGTTTTTCTGCGGATACTCGAACTTGTTCGCGACCTGACCCTGAAGGTAAATAGTGAGCGCATCGCTGGAACGTTGCGTGATGTAGTGCAGCTCCGTGCGCACTCGCAGAAGGAAATCGTAGGCCTTCTCGAGCTGCCGCCGGTCCGTTTCCGGAATGATTTTCTGCGTGACCAACTCGGACGGCGAAGTGATACCCGCCTTGAAATAACTGACCCACAGCAGGTTTTGGTAATCCCGCAGGCCACCGCAACCGCTCTTAACGTTGGGTTCCTGCACGAAGACGGTCCCGCCGAATTTGTCGTGGCGTTCCTTTTGGTTTTCGACGCGCCACTTGAGATAGTCCTCGCGAAACGGAACCACGCAATTGGTCACGAACTCCACTTTGAAACGCTGGTAGAGCGTCGCGTCGCCGGCGAGATAGCGAGATTCCAACAGCGCGGTTTTGGAGATCATGTCGCCATTTGCCTGCGCGTAAGCCTCGGCAAGAGTCCGCGTGGCGTGGCCGACCTTAAAGCCGACGTCCCAGAGCAGATAAAGGATCTTCTCGATGATCTTGGCGACGTAAGCCGGCGTCGGGCCTTTCGTGCGCAGGAAAAGAATATCGATGTCGCTGTAGGGATTTAGCTCGCCGCGTCCGTAGCCGCCGATGGCCACCACCGCGAGGGGCAGTGTCGCGACGTTGGCGGGTTTCTCCAAATCGACCGCGCAGGTAACGAGATGCTGCAGGATGACGTCAATGAGATTGACCCGCAGTCGGGCGATTTCTCGTCCGCCGCCGCCCGCGTAATGCTTCAGGCGCAAGCGATGTTCCTCGATTTTGAGGAAACGTTTGTAGAGGGAAAGGAGTTCGCTGCTGGACGGAGCCTGGTTGACGGCGAGCTTTTTCTCCGCATGCGCCAGTACTTTCTCCAAGTGGCTGATGCGCTTGGGCGGGCTGGTGGCGACGGCCGCCCGCGCTTTGCTGGCTTCGCTGGAGGCGGACGTGGGCATGACTGTTTTTCCGACGCCCCGAAGGGATTAGGCCAGCGTGAAGGTGTCCTCCGCAGGAGAAGCGCCGATCTGTTGCGTAATCTGGGAGCGGTTGGACGCGAGATGCACCAGCGCGTGATAGGTGGATTCGGGATCCGCTCCGAGTGTGGTGGCGAGCTCGTCGGCTTTGACGGCAACGCCTGATTGCAGCGTGGCGATGAGCTTTTTCTGGAGCTCGAGGACTTCCGTGGCGGCTTTTTTACCCGCTTCGACGCCCGGCTGATGATAGGCGTTGATGTTGATGAGGGAGGCGTAGAATCCCACCGCGCGCTCGTAAAGAGCAATCAAAGCCCCGACCGTGGAGGCGTTTACGGCAGGAATGCTGATCGTGATCGATTGGCGGTCGTTCTGCGAAAGCGCGGTGCGGGTGCCGCGGAGGAACCCTTGCAGATAGTCGGCGGTGAAAATTCCTGGCTCGACCTGATGCGATTCCCCGGAACGGCCTTCACGGACCTCAATGAAGGTAACGAAGAAGTTATTGATGCCGTCGCGGAGCTGCTGCACATAGGCGTGCTGGTCGGTGGAGCCTTTGTTGCCGTAAACAGCAATGCCTTGATGCACGGTGTTGCCGTCGAGATCTTTCTCCTTTCCGAGCGACTCCATGAGGAGCTGCTGGAGGTATTTGGAAAACAGCATGAGCCGGTCTTTGTAGGGGAGCACGACCATGTCCTTTTTGCCTTTGCCCTCGCCCACGGCATACCACATGAGCGCGAGCTGCATGGCGGCGTTTTCTTCCACGTTCGCGACGCGCGTTTTGCGGTCCATGGCAGCGGCTCCGGCAAGAAAAGCATCAATGTCGATGCCTTGCAGAGCGGCAGGCACAAGGCCGACGGCACTCATGACCGACGTGCGGCCGCCGATCCAATCGAACATAGGGAACCGCTTCAACCAGCCGTTCTCCACCGCGTAGCGGTCGAGCTCGCTATCGACGCCCGTCACCGCAACTGCGTTCGGCGCGAACGGGATGTCTTGCTTGGCGAAAAACGCCTCGGTTTCCACCATGCCATTTCGGGTTTCCTTGGTGCCGCCGGATTTGGAAATGACGACGACCAAAGTGGTGGCGGCTTTCCCGATGAGATTTGCGAAGACGCGGTCGAAGCCGTCCGGATCCGTGTTGTCCAGGAAGAGAATCTTCATTTTGTCCGCCGTGGAGCCGAGCGCGTCGGCGACGAACTGCGGCCCGAGCGCCGACCCGCCGATGCCTACGAGCAAAACATGCGTAAATCTCCCGCTGGCATGCACTTCCGTGGCAAAGGAGCGGATGGACTTGAGGGTGGTGAGGACTTCCTGCTTCAAATTGGCGTCGGGAGCGATGTCCACGTCGCGCAGCCAGTAGTGACCGACCATGCGGTTCTCGTCGGGGTTCGCGATTTCCCCCTGCTCCAAGCGCGCCATGGCCGAAAAGGCTCCGTTGATTTTCTCGCCCATGGAGGAAAAATAATCGTCCGCGAAGGTCATGCGGCTGAGATCCATCGAGAAACCCATTTCGGGATAACGGAGAAAATGACGATTAAAACGGGTCCAGTTCATAGCAGTGGCAGGAAGTAAATCGCGTCGCAGAGGCGCGGGCAAATGGAAAAGGCGGAGGGGGAGATTATTCTCGGAGAGGGCGCGGACGTTTCACGAATTGCGGCTTAGAAAGCGCAGCTCCAAAAAACAAAAAAGACGCCTTCGGTTACAAAGGCGTCTTTTGAAAGGGTTCGCTACAAGAGCGACTGCGGCAATTAAGCCATCAAGAGAACCGACCGGCTGCGCTTGATCTCGCGGGTGATCTTGCGATGGAAATGCGCAGGCATGCCAGTGAGGCGGCGGGGAAGAATCTTGCCACTCTCGGTGACGAATTTCTTCAAGATGTCCGGGTTCTTGTAATCGATCGCGTCGATGGTGATGTCCATCCGGCGGCGAGGCATGATGCGGTTCGCACGGCGGAAATTGGAGCGGCGTTGAGCGGTTTTAGGCTGCATAAAATAAAGGTCGGGAGCTGATTACTTGGTTTCGCGGTGCAGAGTGTGACGGCGAAGGAACGGATTATATTTCTTCTTCTCCAGACGGGTCGGAGTGTTTGGGCTCTTCTTGTTACGTGTGGACATGTAACGAGAGGCGGGTTTGCCCTCTGCTTTTGCTTCGGTGCATTCGAGGGTGATGATGTCTTGGGCCATGGTAAGTGTCGGTTGGGCGGTCTATTTACTCTATTTACTCTTTGGTATCAACCGGGGATTCTTCTTCCTCGGTTTCATTGCCTTCCTCGTCGGTGAGACCGAACAACGAGGTGACCGACTGGCGGACGCGCGTCATCTTGTTCTGTTTTTCAAGGACGGCCTGGCACTCGACGGTGTAGCGGGTGAATGGAATCGCCTCGAGGCGAACGTGGGGAATCGGTTTCCCGGACATCTCGCAGACGCCGTAGGTGTCGGATTCGATGCGGCGAAGAGCTTCTTCGATTTCGTTGAGGGAATCCTGCTCGCTGGAAAGAAGGCTGAGCGCGAAATCGCGGTCGTAAGCGTCGCTGCCGGCGTCGGCCTGGTGCATGCCGAATGCGGAGGCTTCGCTGCCTTCTGCGCGGGCCCGGAGATTGTCCTTGGCCACACCCATCATGGAATCAACCATTGCGTCGCGCAGGGCGACCAAGCGGGCTTTTTGCTTTTTCAAGAAGGGAGACAGACCAGCGTCTGGATCCGGTCTTTCTCCTGGAAGGATGGTCACGGATTCATCGACTTCGAATACCTCGTGTTCCGACGGGGTTTTCGGTGTTTTGTCGTTCTTCGTTTTGGGCATAGAGCTGGGAGTATTTTTGGCTAAGCCGGATTTGGGGAGCGGGTATTTAACGGCTATTCAACGGCTGTGCAAGTGGAAAAGGGGGTTTTCTTGCAGTTGCGGACCTGCAGGCGTTCTGCGAAAGGTTGGCTACTCTGAGGAGGTCATGTTTTATGAGTAAACCAGTTGTGGAAGTTCAACCTCGCGCCGTCGTTCCCACGAGCGGTGGCAGCGCCGTTTTTCTGGGAAACCAGTTTAAGAATTTCGTGATCTACGTGGATAATGGCGTCGGGCAGGCGATCACCATGTTCATGCGCCACACGACCAAGACGCGACCGCTGACGCACGACTTAATGGCCCACATTCTCACGGCGCTTGGGGCCAAGGTGGAGCGGGTGATCATTAATGATCTGCAAGAGGGAACGTATTTTGCCCGGCTCATCTTGAGCGCGGAGAACGAGCTGCACGAACGCAAGATTGTCGAAATCGATGCGCGCCCCAGCGATTGCATTGCGCTGGCGGTGCAGCAAAACGCCCCGATTTACGTCGTGGAGGATGTCTGGAGCCAGGTGGAAGACATGAGTGAAGTCCTCCAGAAAATGGCAGAGGGCACCGACTCTCCTGAGACGAATCCTTCCGAGGAAGATTAGCCCGTTTTCGGTTCAACTTCTTCGCTGCCGGGCGAATCCCTGCCGCGGCCGATTCGCGGCTTGATTTAGGCAATATTCGACTAAAGACTGACGCCCTTGAGATTGGACGATCCGGCTTTGGGAAACGCGCAAAAGGGAGAGCCAGAAACCGGAAGGGTTCCTGACCGCCCGGAGTCTTTCGCGTCTTCGACGGGTAATAACCCAGCGCTCAATTTCTTCACCGGGCGCAAACCCGTGGAAATCCGCAATCTCGAGGAGCGTATGGACGCCACGTTGCGCGAAATGGGCGTCACTTTTGACTTCGTGCGCGGCGAGCCGGCGGACACGCCGTGGGTCTGCGATATTCTTCCACACATCTTCAGCGACGACGACTGGCAGACAATCAGCGCGGGGTTTCGTCAGCGGCTGCGCGCCTATGAACTCTTTCTGGCAGACGTCTACGGCAAAAAAGACATCCTGCGCGCCGGTGTTCTGCCGCTGCAAAGCGTGTTGGGCAGCCCGCATTATCAACGCGTCTGCCCTAGCCTAAGTCCCGCGGAAGGCGCGTATCTGCACCTCGCCGGAATGGCGATTACCCGAGACGACAAAGGCCGGCTGGTCACGAAAAATCACTATTTCAGCCACGCATCCGGCGTTGCTTACATGATGCAGAACCGCCGCGTGCTGGCGCGGGTGGTCCCGGAGATCTTCCGCGATTTTCCAGTCACCTCCATCGCCAATACCCCGCTGGACATCCTCGAAAAGCTCCGGGCCATGACTCCCGAAACGCACGATCCGACAGTGGTCCTGCTCTCTCCCGGCACGACCAGTGCCGTGTATTCCGAACACAGCTTTCTGGCCCGCCGCATGGGCATTCCGCTCGTGCAAGGCGGCGATCTCCTCGTCCTGGACGATTGCGTTTACCTCAAGACCGTCTCCGGCCTGGAAAAAGTGGAAACCATCTACACCCGCGTCGCCGACGCCTGGCTCGACCCGATGGTCTTTCGCCGCGATTCCCGCCTCGGCGTGCCAGGGCTCGTGCACTGCGTTCGCAAAGGCACCGTGGCACTCGTCAACGGCATCGGCAGCCAATTGGCCGACGACCGCACCCTGCTCAACTTTTCCGCGAAAATCATCCGCTTCTATCTAGGCGAAACCTCCATTCTCCCGAGCCTGCCGACCTTGTGGCTCGGCGATATTGATCAGCGGGAAATGGTCCTCTCCCAACTCGACAAATACCGCATCCGCCCGCTCACCGGCGAACGCATCCTGGGCCATCCGCAGGGTCTCGCCCCAACGGAGGAACAAGCCGCCGCCATTCGCCTGGAAGTGCGGAAACATCCCCAAACCTTCGTCGCGCAACTCGGCGGCGATGGAGAAACGACCCCGTGTTTCAGCAACGGCAAGCTCACCGAGCGCGTCCAGGATCACATCGTCTTCGCTCTTCGCCGCGGTTCGTCTTACGAGGTTTTCCCCGGCGCTCTCACGCGCGTCGCTCCGGCCGGGAGTCGTCTTACCGCTTCCTTTTTCGGCAGCGGCAGCAAAGATTCCTGGATTTCCGCCCGCGCCGCCGGTGACGATACAGGCACCCCGCCGGAGATTAGCACCAGCGGCTATCTGCCGCCGTCTCGACAGGTCACGAGCCGTGTCGCGGACGGATTTTACTGGATGGGCCGCTATCTCGAGCGCGCGCTCAGCATGGCTTACATGATCCAGGTGGTGGAAACCCTCGAACTCGAGGAACTCACCTCCGCCGAGCGGAAACTCTATCGCCCGCTCTGGAATCGGATCCTCCCACCGCTAGAGCCCGCGGCGGGAGCGGTCGGCCGCCGAAGCATTGCGAGCGCGTCGGAACGTTACCGGCTCATGCTCGATCCAGCTGTTCCGGGCACGGTCATTGGCACTTTGCGACGCGCCATGTCCAATGCCGAGTCGTTGCAGGAAAGTCTCTCCCCGGAAGCCTGGGGAACCCTGGTCAAAATCCAGGAACTCACCGAGAAGATCAAGTTTACCCTCGAACAGGAAGACGCCTCCTTTGCCCGCACCACGCGGCGCGTCGCGGATTTGATTGTTAACCTCATTCCGCAGTTCTTCGCCATTGCGCAAGGCTCCATGTTAGCCGACAACGGCTGGAATTTTTGCGAGATCGGCCAAATGCTGGAACGCGCCGTCATTACGGGCAACGCCATCGTTTCCATCGAAGGCTCGCTCACCGCGCAGTCTGCGAAAGGTCCGAAACATTCCAACGAGATCGAACTCTCCGCCTTTCTGCGTTTGTTAGGAACCCGCGACGCTTACCGCCGCGTCTATCAAATGCGCACCGCTCCTGCGCAAGTGCTGGAAATCCTCTGGCGCAATCCCGAAGTGCCTCGCTCCGTAACGCGTTGCCTCAAGAAATGCGCCTATCTGCTGCGCGAATCCATGGGGCCTAACTCCCATTACCCGGCTCACGTGGTCACCTCCGTGGAGGAGCTCATTTTCCGCATCAATCAGGTGAACTGGCAGGAGTTTTTCATCCCGACGCACGAAGACGACGTGATGGTGGCCTCGCCGCTGCCGCAGGTGCCGCCGAAGAAACTTTCCGAGCTGCTGAACACCCTCCTGCGCCAGACCGCTAACATTCACAACGTCATCGCCGACAGTTTTCTCAATCATCAGGCGATCATTTCTCAACGGGAGCAACTGCTCTTCACGAGCCTGCGCTGACTATGTTTTACGACGTCTCGCACAGCACCGATTACGCCTACGCCACTCCGGCAGCGGAAGCTTATCTTGAGGCGCGCCTCACCCCGCCCACGCGGCCCGGGCAGCGCGTGATTCGTCATGAGATTAACATCAACCCCGACACGCCGACGTCGCAGTATGTGGATTTCTGCGGGAATACGGTTGATTTCCTTTCCCTGCCCTACCGGCACAAACGTCTAACCATCACCAACCACATCGTTGTGGAGACGGGACCGCAGCTTTTGCCCGACGACATTCTTTCGGCCAGCGTTCAGGAAGCGAAGCAAATCCTGGGTTCTTCGCTGCCGGACATCTACGACTATCTCCAGCCGACCGAAACCGTGAAGATCGGTCGCGAAGCCGCGCAATGGTCCCGCCGCTATCTGCCCGGCAAAGAAAGCCTTCGTCAAGGCCTGGAAAATCTAAACAAAGCCATCTTCGAGTATTTCGAATATCGCAAGGGCAGCACGGACAACTCCACTCCCCTCACCACCGTCTGGCGCGACCGCAAAGGCGTCTGCCAGGACTTCGCGCATATCATGTTAGCCGTTCTGCGCACCGCAGGATTCCCCGCGCGCTATGTCTGTGGCTATATCGACGCCAATCCTGTGACTCCCGACGGCAAACGCCTCGCCGGTGCGCTCGCTACCCACGCTTGGGTCGAAGTTCTGCTGCCCGGGCAGGTCTGGGTGGCACTCGATCCCACTAACAACAAATGGTGCGGAGAGAGTCATATCTCTGTTTCTTTCGGCCGCGACTTTCGCGATGCAACACCTCTGCGCGGCACCTTCAAGGGAGCCGGCGCGCAGAACATGAAAGTGAAAGTTCTCGTCCGCCAGCTCAGCCCGGCTAAAGCCGCCAAACTCTAACATGCATCTCCGGATCCACAGTCACACCCGCTACGAATACGAGAAACCCGCGAGCTTTTCTCCGCATCTGGTGCGGCTGTTTCCACGACAGGAGAGTTTCATCCGGATTCTTGAAACCAACTTTACGACATCGGAGGGTGCCGTGGTCAACCATCGCCGCGATCTCTTCGACAACCAGATCGCCCGCTGCTTCTTTCCCGAGAAAGGCAAGATTCTCGACTTCGACGTGCGCCTCGACGTCATTCTGGAGGAACGCAGCGCCTTCGATTTCTTGATTGACTCGCACGCAGTGCAGTTTCCCTTTACCTACCTTCCCGCGGAGCAGCACGTCCTCTCACCGTATCTGATCCAACCCGAAGAGGAAAAAGCCACCGCCTCCGATTTTTGGAAGCTGGAGAAAGACATGCCGACGCTCGATGCATTACTGGAGCTGAATCGCACCATATTTGCTAACATCCGCTACGAGCGTCGCGAGGAAGGCGAGGCCATGCTGCCAGCAGAAACGTTAAACGTAGGCGTGGGAGCCTGCCGCGACTTTTCCCGGCTCGCCGCTTCCCTGCTCCGCAGCGCCGGAGTCGCCGTGCGGCTGGTCAGCGGTTACGTGGCCGAATTTGGCAAAGCCGAAGAAGATCGCCGTGCTGAAGGAAGCCTTCACGCGTGGATCGAAGCTTACATCCCCGGCGCGGGCTGGCTGGGAATGGATCCTACTAACGGCGTCCTCTGCGATCATCATTTCATTCCCGCCGCCGTCGGGCTGCACCCCGATGACATTTCTCCCACAGCCGGACGATATTATGGGAATGAATTCATTCCGTCTCAACTCACATCCTCACTAACCATCGATCCCGTCGCATGATACCTGACTCTCTGCTGGCTCCCGCGAAAAAGGTGGAGGCGCTTCTCGCCCGCAAAAACGTGCGACTCACCCAAGGAGGAGAGCCGACGCTCGTTCCGATTGAGCCGGAAGGACCTGAATGGTCGATCACTGCAGTGGGGCCGACAAAGCTGCGTTACGCCTATGCTTTTGCCGATGAGATGGTGAAGCGCGTCGCTCCGGGCAGCGTGGTTTTCTATTCTCCCGGCAAGTCCTACCCCGGGGAAACGAATCCGCGCTGGGTGCTGCACATGCTCACCTTGAAGAGCGGCGAACCCTTGCTTGACCTCCCGTTTTCCAGCGCGGCCGTCACGCAGGCAGATTACAAACGCTTTCGCGAACAGCTAGTGGCCAAGCTCCGGCTCAAGGCAAATTGGATCAAAGGGCTACCCGCGGACTCCAGCGTCTGGATTCTACCTCTCGACCACACCGGGAAGAAATTCGCATCGGCCGATTGGAAGAAGAAATCCATGACGCTCCTCAACCTGGACGCGCCCGCTGGATTGCGGCTCCCACTTAACGAAGTGCCCGCGGATCTCAGCCGCCGCGCACTCACGCTTGAGCTAAAAGATGGCGCGCTGGCCATTTTCTTCCCGCCGCTTCTTCAAGGGCCGTTTTTGGAATTGCTCAAGCAGATTCAGGACATCCTGACCGCGTTGAAAATCGCGAATGTTAGATTCCAGGGCTATGTTCCCTCGGATGAAGAGGATCTCTGGTCGCGACTTGGAGTGGCGTCGGATCCGGGCGTTCTGGAGATTAATATTCCCCCCTGCGAGACATGGACCGACTACGCCTTTTGGATGACCGCCATCGAGGAATGTGGGAACGCCACCGGCCTGCGCGCCGTGAAAGTTCTCGGCGAAGCCGAGGTCGGCACCGGCGGCGGCAATCATATTTGCTTCGGCGGGCCTTCGACTGAGGAGAACGCCTTCTTCACCCACCCTGGCTGGGTGACCTCGATTCTGCGCTTTTGGCAGCATCACCCGAGTCTTTCCTATCTCTTTACCGGCGCTTATGTCGGCTCCAGCTCGCAAGCGCCGCGCACCGATGAGTCGGCTCGCAGCCTCTACGACCTCGAGATGGCCTATCAATATCTCGAGTCGCTCAGCCGAGGAGATCATCGGCAGATCATTAACGAAACCCTGCGCCACCTGCACATTGATGGCTCGGGCAACACACACCGCAGCGAGATTAGCTTCGACAAGTTTTGGAACGTCAGCGTGCCCGGCGGAGCGCACGGCCTGCTGGAGTTTCGCGCAATCGAGACCCTGCCCAGCGCTGAGCGGACCTCTGCCGTCGGCCTGCTCTGGCGCGCCCTAGCCGCAGCGCTACTAACAAAGCCTTTCCGCGAGCCGCTCAAGGATCTCAGCGCTCATTTGCAGGACCGCTATTTCCTGCCGAGCTTCCTCTGGGACGATCTCAGCGAAGTTTTCGCCTTCCTCTCTGCCCAAGGCATTCATCTTCCAGCGGAAACCTTCCGCGCTATCTGGGAGTGGCGTTTCCCGGTCTTGCTAGAAGCGGAACTAGGCGAGGCAAAGATCACAATCCGCAAAGCTCTGGAAAGCTGGCCCCTGCTCTGCGAGCAACCGCTCGAAGGCGGCAGCACCAGCCGCTTTGTCGATACCAGCATCGAGCGGATCGAGATCACCACCACCGCACCCGTGAACATCCAATTCCAAGGACGCAAATTGCCGCTGGAAACCTTCCCGTCCAACCTGCAAGGCGCCGGACTCCGTTTCCGCAAGACCGCCCTCTACCCCAGCCTGCACCCCGGCATCCCGCCGCAACTTCCATTGGAAGTCACCTTCAGCCAGGCGAAGAAGAAACTCACCTATCAACTTCTAGCAGGGCAATTCAAGTTCTCCGGCCCTTTCGCAAAACCCGTCTCCAAACCGGGCCCCGAATGCCGCCGCTCCGCTCCTAACAATCTCACCTACGATCTCCGTTTGCCCTGACGCCGCGTTTACTGCCGCTTCTCCAGGTACCTGCCGGAATCAGAAGGAATAGCTGGCAGCTCCGCAAAGCCGGGGACCAGCGTGCGTTCTTTGAAAGATTTCCGAAATGGTTTCGGAAGAGGTGCTAAGGCGACAGCCGAGCCGCCTTTGATCCGTGATGATCACGGGTTCATTAATCAAGACGTGCTGCGTGCCGATAACTCCGCGTCCAACTTTGGCTTACCATCCTCTAAAAGCATCTCAATTACCTCTCGTAGGTTGCTTTGGAGTTCGTCGAGAGACTCTCCGTGAGAACGTGCGCCAAAAAATCCTGGGACGTAGCCGACATAAAGTCCTGTATCGGTGCAACGCTCAATAACGGCGGTAAAAGCATCCATGTCCGAAGGTATTACAGCCAGCCTTCGAGTCAACGACCGCGAGCTGCCCTGCCCAGCGAGCGACCTGCACGGCGGCAGTGCCAAAGAACACCGGCGTCACTTAACAATTAAGAACTGAAGCTCACGATAAGCATTTTTCCACTAGCTTCATCAATAAAGCACCACTCCCCATCAGCGTCCGGGTGCCGGCCCTTGATGAGGATATATAATGCGGGCTTCTTCAGAGCCTCCGGACGCCACCACTGCTTGATTTTGTCGGGCACCGGCCGCGGGGCGCTTCTAACCTCCTGTGTTTTGATTGTGAATCCGTTCTCGGTAAGCGCGTTCATATGCGCATTTGCGCGCTCAATGTTAATTCCACTTCAAACCAAGAGGAAGAGTCACGTCCCCCATCTGCATAGGCACTCACTACCCTCTCCGATTCAGATAGCTTGATAGACGTTGCATTGTAGATCATCCCACGCAATTCCTTTTGCTGCGTCCCCTCCTCAACAAAGTCTGTTGGACCCCAGAATTCGCAAGATGAGCACATGATCAAAACGACACATGCAAGTGCAGATCTCCAACTCTTCATATTGGATCAGCATCGTCAACTTTCCATCAGAAGAAAGCAGTTCCTCTGAGATCACCTTGAGACGCAGTGCATTAAGAGGTGGTTTGCTCGTTGGGCTTGGGCTAATTTCCGCCCATGTTTTCCAAGCCAGTCACCGAAGAGAAAGTCCGCGAGCAGCTTAAATCCGTAAAATATCCTGGCTTCAGCCGTGACATTGTTTCGTTTGGCATTGTTCGCGACGTAACGCTCGACGGCAAAGACGTCTCCATCAAGATGGCGCTCGCTACGAACGACCCGGCCATTCCGCAGAAGATCAAGACGGATACCGAAGCGGCGATCAAGGCGTTGTCCGGTGTCGGCAAGGTGAAGGTGATCATCGACATCTCTGCTCCGCCCACGGCGGCGGCTGGCGGCACGACGGCGATTTCGGGCATCAAACACGTGATCGCCATCGCCAGCGGCAAAGGCGGCGTGGGGAAATCGACCGTGGCTTCGAACATCGCCGCCGCTCTTTCATTGCAAGGTGCCAGCGTGGGCCTCTGCGATTGCGACATGTATGGGCCGAGCATGGCGATCATGTTTGGCGCACGCGAACGGCCTGCCGCGACGGACGAAAATCAGATCATCCCGCTGGAGCGTTACGGCATCAAGCTGATGTCGATGGGCTTTCTGCTTGACGACGATTCACCGGCGATTCTGCGAGGGCCGATGGTGACGCGTTACACCCAGCAATTTCTGCGTCAGGTGGAATGGGGCGAGTTGGATTTCCTAATTTTGGACCTGCCACCGGGCACGGGTGATATCCAGCTCACGATTGTGCAAACCGTCGCCCTGGCCGGGGCGGTGATCGTGACAACGCCGCAGGAAGTGGCGCTGATCGATGCGCGGAAAGCGGCGACGATGTTCCAAAAGGTGAACGTTCCGCTGCTGGGATTGGTGGAGAACATGAGCTTTTTCCAATCGCCGAGCGACGGGAAGCGTTACGACATTTTCGGAAACGGCGGCGGACGGCGCGAGGCGACGCGGCTGGGGATTCCGTTCCTGGGCGAGGTGCCGATTGATATTTCAACCCGAGAGTCGGGCGATCGCGGGCAGCCGATTGTGATCAGTGAGCCGCTTAACCCGGCATCGCAGGCGCTCAGCGACATCGCCGCCCAGTTGCACCGGCGGTTTTAATCTTGGGGCGGAATTGCCATGCCTGCACTTTTGAGATAGACTGCCTGCATGAGCACTCAGTATACTCTGCGGACAGTTCCCGACGCCATTGATCAGGCTATCCGTAAACGCGCAAGCCTGGAAGCTAGGAGCATCAATTCAGTCGCCTTGGAGGCGCTCGGGCGTGGTCTGGAGATGGATGAATCGGGTGTCGAATATACGGATCTCGATGCCTTGATCGGAAGCTGGCAGGAAGATCCCGATTTTGACGAGGCAGTCGCCGACTTTGGGCGGGTCGATGAAGACGCTTGGAAATGAATCTCGCGCTGGACACCAATGCTTACAGCGAATTCATGCGCGGTGTGCCGGAGCGAGTCGCTCAGGTCCGGCGGGCGCGGAGGCTGTTTCTGCCTTTGATCGTATTAGGTGAACTGCGGGCGGGTTTCGCCGCTGGCAATCAGGAGTCAACGAACGCCGCAAACCTGCAGCGTTTTCTGAATAGTCCACGGGTGTCGGTTCTGCTGCCGGACGAAAATACCACGCATCATTACGCGCAGCTCTGTCTGCAACTGCGGCTGAAATCCTCTCCCATTCCGACGAACGACCTTTGGATTGCTGCTCTAACCCTTCAGCATAACTTGGTTCTCTGCACCTCGGACTCTCACTTCTCTCATTTGCCGCAGGTGCCGTGCTGTTAATGATCCAAGGCTGGCCCGGCGGAAGGGGAAGCAGGCGCTCCGGCATAGACGAAGTCGGCTTTCGCAGAGGCCGAAACTGCACTTTAGACGCCCTCGTTGGTTTCGTTCCGCGGCATCCCCACTGCGCTGCTGCGGATGTGCAGGTCGCGCTGTGGGAAAGGGATCTCGATGCCGCCTTCGCGTAACGCGCGTTCGATGCCGTAGTTCAGATCGCTTCGGAAGGGGAGTGGGCGGAAGGTCATTTCGGAGGTCCAGACGGCGAGCTCGAAGTTGAGGGAGCTTTCCCCAAACGCTACGAAATACACGTTGGGCGCAGGGTCTTTTAAGGCCTTGGGGTGACTCTCGGCCACTGCCAACAGGAGCCGGCGCACTTTCTCGATGTCGCTGCCGTACGCCACGCCGACGGGGATGCGGAAGCGCACTTTCGGGTCGCCGTGGCTCCAATTGGTAACGGTGTCTTCGATGAATTTCGCGTTCGGCACGATGATGGAGATGTTGTCATTCGTGACCACCGTGGTGGAGCGGGCGCGGATTTCGTTTACCGACCCGGCGACGCCTCCCACCTCGACGCGGTCGCCAATTTCGATGGGACGTTCGATGAGGAGGATGATGCCGCTGACGAAGTTGCGGGCGATGTCTTGCATGCCGAAGCCGAGTCCGACGCCGATGGCGCCCGCAAGAAAGGCGAGGGCGGAGAGGTCGATCCCCGCGTTCTGGAGCGCGATGACCGTTCCGCCGATGAGGAAGCCGTAGCCGACGATTTGCGCGATGGCGAATTGCAGGGCGCGATCGAGTCCGCTGTCGGCGAGGAATCGGGTGAAGAAAAAGCGTTTGAGGTGCGAGGAACCCCAGAAAACGAGGGCAAAAAGCAGGAGCAGCCGGAACAACACGAGCACGCTGAGACCGGTGCCGGGGATGTGGGCATCCCAGTCGATCGAGACGCCGCCCACTTCCATGCCAACGACGAAGCTGGCGAGAAAAACCAGGAGGCTGAGCGTGGCTGTGACGAGCGCAACGAATCGTTTGTCGATCCCGAGGCGAACGAGGTTGCGCCGGAAGACGTCGCTCCGCAGGACGCGCGACAAAGCAAATCCCACGAGCAGGCAGAGGAGGAATGCGCCGATGCCGCCGGGGGTAATATCATGTTTCCAGAGCCGAAACAGCGGGGTGAAAGACCATTGATAAAATTCGTCCATGTGGAAAAGCGGAGAGCGCATGGCCCAAGTGCGGGCAGTGGCGGCGAATCCAGAATACGTGGTAGGCGGAGGATTGGCCCGCCTAATTTTACCTCGGAGGTGTCATCTACAGTCTGGTGCGCTGAGACCGCCGGACCCCCATTTTTCGCCACAACCGGTCAAAACGCAGCTCAGGGCGATCTCCTACAATTCAAGCCTCTCATCTGCCCTGCATCGTGTATATTGCCCGTCCGGCACGTCCTCCGCGGGCACCGGAACTTATATTTCCAACCACCTGTGGCCACCTCCATTTCCGACCTCCGACTCACCACCCGTCAGCAGCACAATCTTGTTCAGTTGCGCAATAAAATCCCCAAACTGCGGCAGCAGCGCGGGCGGGAGTTGTATCAGAGTGGAGCGAATCTTTCCCTCAAGCGGAGTGATAACCATCTGCCCGGCTCGATGGGTTACGTCGCCATTGTGCGCGACATGACGCGGCGCGAGGTCTTCATTGAGTTTCTCGGCAATGAGGTGAATGCCGACTGCGATTGCGAGGACGGCACGCTCTGCAAACACTGCTATTGCGCGATCCAATCGCTGCTCGCGAAGGCCAGCATCGAAGATCGTGCGGCGGATCGTCCTGCGAAGGATCTGATTGCCGCATTGGAATCCGCCCATGCGCGGCGGTTGGCGGCGACGGAGCTGGATTACGTCGAGCGCATCGAGACGGCTTACGCCAACGCGAGTAACAAGACGGAACTCACGGTTTACGATCTCCGGGGGCTGCTGCCGGGTGGGTTCGGCGGCGGCGCGACGCGAGTGGAACTGTGGCCGGAACCGCCGACTTCCTTGATCGAGTTCTGGCACTACGTGGCGCACGCGATTCAGTCGAAGAATGGCTCTTACCCGCCGTTTCTCGATCTGGTGACTGACCCTGGCCTCATCGCTGATAAAGTACGCGGCTGGCTGCGCCAAAAACAGATCGCCACCTGGACGGATACGTTTTCCCGGATGGCGTCGGACGATTCAGCGCAGCGGGTCCGCACGCTGGATCTGAGGATTCATATCGAGGTGGAAGCGTTTTTCCTGGAGTCGCGCCTCGATGGCCTCTCCGAATTCACCCCGCTCAAGACGAAGGCGATTCGTCTGCTCCAGACCGATCTGGACGAGGGCATCCTGCATCTGACGCCTGAGGCGACGGTGCTCTGGCCGCGATTTGCGCCGTTGCTGGCAAACGACCAATTTTCTTATCGCGAACCGGCTCCTCTGACCGCGTTGGAAGACATGCTGCGGATGCCGTTCATTCGCCCCAAACTCGTCGCGCTCGATGGCGAGCCGCTGGAGTTTCCTGCGGAGCCGCTGCGCTGGGCCGTGTCCGAGAACGAGGACGACTACGACCTGCAGCTCGTCACGGCAGAGGGCCAGCCGCCGCTGCGCGTCCTGGCGCGTTTTGCGGGACGTCCCGCTCTTTATCTCACCGCGCGGCAGGTTTACACCGGGCCGTTGATCAGCCCCGAGTTCGGTTCTGCCGAGTCCGTGCGCATCCCAAGCGAGGCGCTGGAGACCGTTTCGGGCATTCAGACGTTGCTCCGACTCGACGCGCCGCTGCCAGAAAAAATCGCCCAACGCGTCCGCCGCATTCCGCTGCACCTCCGTCTCATCGCCGAGCTCCACAAGCCTCGCAGCAGCAAAGCCAGTAAGGAAAACGACCCCGAATATCTCCACCTCGCGGTGCATTCTGCAGATCAGGCTGGGCGCGAATTCAGCGAATATCTCGGCGGCGGCTGGTCGCCTTTCATTGGAAACAACCTCCCGCCGCTGCACACCGGCGACGATTATTTGGAAATCCTTGATCCGAGCACGCTGCCGAATCCCGCTCCGATTTTGGACGCCCTCCCGGTTTCCTACGACGAGGACGCGGAGGTCTGGTGCTGCAAGATCACGCGCCGTTTCCCCGAACAATTTTCCGCCTGGCTGCAAAACCTTCCGCAGACGCTGGCGCTTGACCTCGACGCCACGCTGGCCAGTTTCCGCGAACGACCGCTCACCGCGAAGTTCGATCTCGAAATCCTGGAGGCGGGCGTGGATTGGTTTGACCTGCGTTCCACGTTGAAGATTGAAGATACCGATCTCACCCGCGACGAGATCACCCTGCTCCTCAAGGCGGGCGGCGAATACGTCCGCCTAGGAGCCAAAGGCTGGCGCAAGCTCGCCTTCGAGCTTTCCCCCGAAGACGACGCCGCCCTCGCTCAGATCGGCCTCAGCGCTGCGGACCTGAACGGCGAGCCGCAGCGGATGCACGTGCTCCAGCTCGCCAGCGGCAACAAATCCCGCAGCCTGCTACCCGACGACACGCTCGCCCGGATCGCGGAACGCGCCGCGGAGCTCAAGACCGCCGTCAACCCGCCCGTCCCCGCAACCATCCACGCGACGCTGCGCCCCTACCAGTTGGAGGGTTATCATTTCCTCGCTTACCTCGCCGCGAACACCTTCGGCGGCATCCTCGCCGACGACATGGGTCTCGGTAAAACGCTCCAAACCCTCGTTTGGCTCGCCTCGTTGCGCGAAACGCCCGAGCTCGCCACCCGCACCAGCCTCGTCGTTTGCCCGAAATCGGTCACTGATAACTGGCTGAGCGAATCCGAGCGTTTCTACCCCACCCTCAAAGTGGGCGTCTGGCGCGAAAAAGATCCCGCCAAGCTCGCGCAGTTCGTCAAAGACCACGATCTCATCGTCCTGAATTACTCGCAGCTTCGCACCAACGAGATCGCACTCGCCCGGGTCGAATGGCTCACGGTCATCCTCGACGAAGGCCAGTTCATTAAAAACCCAACGTCGCAGACCGCCCAAGCCGCGCGCAATCTCATCGCCGATCACCGCCTCATCCTCACCGGCACGCCAATCGAGAACCGCCTGCTCGACCTTTGGAGCCTCATGTCGTTCGCCATGCCGGGCATCCTTGGCACGCAGTCGCGTTTCCAGGTGCTCTTCAATGAGAAGAAGGACGCGCTCGCCACCCGCCGACTCGCTGCCCGGGTGCGTCCGTTCCTTCTGCGCCGGTCTAAAAAAGAAGTCGCGACCGATCTCCCCGACCGTATTGAGGAAGATCTCCACTGCGAAATGGAAGGCGACCAGCTTCACCGTTATCGCGCGGAACTCAAGATCGCCCGCCAGCGTTTGCTCAAGATTAATACTAGCAAACAGCTCGACAAGGAGCGCTTCAACATCCTCACCTCGCTCCTGCGCCTCCGGCAAATTTGCGCGCATCCCGGCCTCGCCGATCCTGAGCTGGGCAACGCCGAGAGCGCGAAGCAGGAAGCACTCTTCGACCTCCTCGAACCGCTCATCGAAGAAGGCCACAAGGTCCTCGTCTTCAGTCAGTTCGTCTCCATGTTAGATCGCCTCCAGACCGAGATCACTCGCCGCGAATGGAAGAGCTACTATCTCGCAGGCGACACCGAAGACCGCGGCCAGCTCGTGAAAAACTTTCAGAGTGATCCCGACAGCGCGGTCTTCCTCATATCCCTGCGCGCAGGCGGCTTCGGACTCAACCTCACTTCGGCTAGCTACGTCGTTCTCTACGATCCGTGGTGGAATCCCGCAGTAGAAAACCAGGCGATCGATCGAACCCACCGCATCGGCCAGGTGAATAAAGTCATCGCCTACCGCCTGATTACCAAAGACAGCATTGAGGAAAAAATCCGCGCGCTGCAAAAGAGCAAGGGCGCACTCGCTCAAGATATCCTGGGCGAAGAGAACTTCGTCAAAACGCTGACTCTGGATGACTTCCAATACCTCTTCGCCGACGCGAGCGACGATCAAAGTTAGTCGTCATGCTTAGGCAGACGCCGTGAACCATTTCTCCCGTTTTTTCCCGACACTGTTGGTAGTCGCCGGAGTTATTTGGCTATCCTGGCTCACCTACGGAACCATGCTTTTCTCCTATTATGGCTGGCTTCCGCTAGTCTCTGATCGCCCCGAAGACCATGCCTGGAGCGAGAAAGAAGTCGTCGAGATGTTTGTCGCCTTTGGCACCGAAGGTAGAAATCGAGCGCGTCTGCAATTCTGGCCATTAGTCATGATTGCTGCAGGCACTCTGATTCACGCCATCCGGATTACCAAACCAAAGTAAGGCTAACAGATGGGGCAGCCCCACCCAGATGACCGACTAATTCGCATTTGCCTCGCATGTTTCCTCTTTAAGAAATAACACGAGAAAATTCACTTAAAGGAGCGGAACCTGCTTAGAATGAGCGTGAACTCGGTTCGCTTTAATCATTATGTCTCATTCTGCCCATCACTACTCTGTCCTCCTCGCCGCCGCCGTCATGGCTGCCATTCACCCTTCGGCCCAAGCCGCGGCACCTGATCTGGGTGCAGCAGCAGATTTTGCCATCCTCGGCGGCTCCACCGTTACCAATACCGGTGCCTCCTTTATCAATGGGGACCTCGGCGTGAGCCCTGGCAGCGCTGTTACTGGATTTCCCCCCGGCATTCTCACCGGCACCATTTACACCGCCTCAGACGGCCCAGCGTTTCAAGCACACGCCGATACGCTGGCGGCTTACAACGTCCTCGTAAATGAAGCGGCCACGGTCAGCCTCACCGGGCAGAACCTGGGCGGCCTGACGCTCACATCCGGCACGTATTCCTTCGACACCTCCGCTCAACTCACCGGCGTCCTCACACTCGATACGCAGGGCGACATAAATGCTTTTTTCCACTTCAAGATCGGCACCGCCCTCACCACCGCGAGCCTCTCCTCAGTCCTGGTAGTCGGCGGCGGCTCGGTGGGTGACATTTTCTGGCAGATCGGCAGCTCCGCTACTCTCGGCTTGGACACCGCTTTCACAGGAAACATTCTCGCGCTGGAAAGCATTACTCTCAACACAGGTGCAGGCATCAACTTTGGCCGAGCCCTTGCCATTAATGGAGCCGTCACTCTCGATACCAACAGCATTTCCTTCATGCTCGGTTCCGACTTTGGCACTATCTGGAAAGGCGGCACCAGCAATCTGTGGTCGGATAACAACTGGTCCAGCACCCCAAGCGGTTCGGATGATCGCAACTTCCCATCGTCTGGCGCTGACTTGGTTTTCTCCGTCACCGGCACCACTCCTCAGAATCAGAACACTGTGCTCGATCTCGATGCGGAGATCGACAGCCTCACGATTAACGACAATGTGGCCGTCACCATCGCGGGCACTAACACACTCACCATTTCTGGAGTGGGTGCAAACACCGGCATCACCGTTAATTCCGGCGCAGGTCTCACCACCATCTCCAGCAACCTCGTTCTCGCTGGCGCTTCCGACGATATCGTCGTGAACAACGCTGCAGGCCTCATCATTAGCGGCCAGATTGCCGGCACAGTCGGACTCACAAAATCGGGCAGCGGCACTCTCACATTGACGGGCGCTGAAACCTACACCGGCGGCACTGCGATCACAGGCGGCGTGCTGCAACTGGGAAACGGCGTCACCGCCGGATCCTCCTTTGCTGCATCCAGCTTGGTCACGGTTGATCCCGCTTCCGCTCTCGCGTTGAACCTGAAGAGCGGCGAAACCCTCGCTAATAATGTGACGAACAACGGCGTCGTCGCAGCGCTGCAATCTGGCGTAACCACCATCAGCGGCCATATCAGTGGTGGCGGAAACTTCCTCCAAAACGGGGCGGGCCGCACCATCCTGACTGGTGCAAATACTTACACGGGGTCCACCGTCGTTGGCGCTGGCACACTGCAGGTCGGCGATGGCGCCACCGAGAAAGCTTCTATCGCTCCTTCCTCAATCGTGGTTGTTGCTGGGTCCGATGCAGTCCTCGCGGTCAACCTGACGGACGGCAAAGCTTTTGCTAACAACGTCATTAACACCGGCGAAGTCACCACCATAGGCGCCGGCACTAACATCGTCTCTGGAATCATCAGCGGCACGGGCACCTTCCGCCAGAACGGCACTGGAACGACCTTCATCACCGGCCAAAACACCTTCACGGGTCTCACCACCGTGGAGCAGGGCACCCTCTTTGTGGATGGCGCAGTCGGCGGCAGCACCCAGGTTAACGCTGGCACACTCGGCGGCAACGGAACCATCGCAGGAAACCTCACCGCTCTGAACAACTCCACGGTTCGCGCTGGCAGCCCAACGCAACCTGCGGGCACCCTCAGAGTGCGCGGCAACTATTTCCAGGGCGGCGGGGCTACCTACATCGCCTCACTGACCGCTCCTAACACGAACAACGTACTCGCTGTTAACGGACGCACTCGTCTGAACGGCACGTTGCAAGTCGATTACATCAACGGCTTCAACGCCACTCCGGGCGAAGAATTCACCATTATCCAATCCCGCAGGGGAGTGACCGGGCGCTTCAGAGAGTTTGAAGATAGCCACGCGAATGATTCGCTCATCACTCTCGGCGTCGTTTATAATCGCAGGTCGGTAGTGCTCAAGTTCGGGCAAGGGTCTTTCGTGCTCCCGGACGGATTGACATCTACGGACGGATTGACTCCTAACCAAACTGCCGTGGCCGAGAGCCTCGATGAACTGGCTGAGAATGACTCCGACTCGCCGCTCATTGCCGCGCTTAACAGGCTTCCGATCGATCAGCTCCCCGGCGCCTTCGACCAACTCAGCCCGGTTGAGTTCGCAGCCATCTTTGACGCTGGGTTTGCCATTGCCCGATCAGAAGCAGGCTTCATCGAACGCCGCCTGGAAGAGATCCGTGATAGTTCCGTTGAGGAAGTTGCTACGGAATCCGCTCCACAGAGCGACGGCAAGACGATGTTCGACGACAAGGACGGCAAACACATGATCGCTCCTGAAACCGGCAGAACTCGTGAAGTCGCCAAGATGGCTCCTCAACATCGTTGGGGCTTCTATCTCAACGGCGGCGCGCAAGCGGTCGAAATTGATAGCGACGGCCGTGCAGCAGGCTCCGACTTCAACACCGGCAGCGCCAATCTTGGCGTCGATTACCTGCTCACCGATCACATCGTCATCGGCGCGACGGTTGGTTATTCCCGGATCAATTCCGACGGCAGCAATGGCAGTGAAGTCACCGGCGACGGGGCACATGGCAGCCTCTATGCGAGTTGGTTCGATCGTGGTTTCTACGTCAACGGCATCGTCGGCGGCGGCTACACCTCATACGACACTGAGCGGCAAGGTCTCGGCGGCACCGCCCGCGGCAACACCGAAGGCTCTCATTACACGGCGCTCATCGGCACCGGATACGAGCACCGCATCGGCGGCTTCACCTTCGGGCCAATCGCGGCATTGCAATACACCACGGTTAGTCTCGATGGATTCACCGAAGAAGGTTCCCTCGCTCCGCTGCGCATCAGCGATCAGACCGAGAACTCATTGCAATCCCGCCTCGGCCTCCGCGCTTCCTATGCATGGAAGATCGGCAAAGTCGTCGTCACTCCCGAAGTGCGCGCCCAATGGCAGCATGAGTTCCAGGACACCTCCCGCGGCATCAGCGCGGGCTTTGCGAAGGATTCCAACACCGCCTTCACAGTCCGCGGACCGGAAATCGGTCGCGACAGCTTGTTGCTAGAGGCTGGTGCCTCCGTGCAATGGAGCCCTCGCGTTTCGACGTCGGTTTACTACACTGGTGACCTCGGCGCAGAGAATTACTCCTCGCACTCCGTCAATGCCGGTGTGCGCGTGAGCTTCTAACTCGACGCCTCTAACAAACGCCTGCCCGGTTACCAGCCGCGCAGGCGTTTTGTTTTTGAACGGGCGACTTGCCAAAACGCTCTTGTTGGAAATAGCAACAAGGCAACCCCTCGTTCCAAAACTGTGTTTTGGAACGCACTTGTCCCCGCAACTGTGTTGCCTCAGCGCGTCCCCGTCTCAAATGCCTCGCCCACGTCCACTCCTCGGAATGCGGCATACTAATCGCCCACTCACCGCCGGGCTCCCTTTTTCCGGGCGCGAATTCGCGTTCCCAATCTTCGCGATTAGGTACGCACTAGCCTGACATTCCCCTAAATGCTCAGCGGGACCAATGACTTGCCAGCCGTCTCTCCGCCAGAACGAAGATTCCGCGAGCAGGTTGCTAGGTCCAGGTGCCGCTCTGCGGTGGCTTTGGGCGCGGCGGCGGAGGGGGTTCGCTCGAGTGGTATTCCATATGGCCACATTTGGCGCAAACCGTTCGCGTCTGGCCCTTCTTCGGACCGTCTGCGACGAGTTTCGGCAGACTCATGTTCGCGTGACAATGGCGGCACTTTTCTCCGTGAGAGATCATAGGCTGGGGGGTGAGGGTTCATTCTAAAACTTCTACCTTTCAGTGGCTACACGAAAAATACTCCGTCTCTACTTTCCCACTTTTCGCACCGCCATCCTCCACGCCCCTCGTTCTTCTCCCCCGCAGAAAGCCCGACTGGCCTGCCATCTCCTGATCCCCATGCGTCGTTGAGAAAGGACGCCCCGCCTCACCGAGACTCCGCCACCGCTCCTTTTCCCTTCTACCTCCGCGCCTCCCGCATGGTTTGGAGAATCTCCTCGCCTCCCTTTTCCAGCAAATCATTATGCCTGCTTCCCGAGATCTCGCGGAAGGTCGCGGCGGCGCCCATTTCGTTGGCCAGCGAACGCCCCATCGTCACCGGGATCACCTCATCTTGAGCTCCATGGAAGATCCAGACGTGACCGCCGCGTTTTTTGAGAGAAGCCAGGCGGGCGCGGTTATCGAAACGATGCGTCACAAGCCAGCCTAATGGCGCACGCAAGATCAGCCGCGCCATGTCCATCGTGTTCGTAAAGGGCGAGAGAAGCACCGCCCGTTTTACGCCAAACTCCTCCGCTCCTAACAAAGCCGCCGCCGCTCCTAGCGAATGCCCGAAGACCACTCCACGCGTGCCGATTTCCTCCAGCGGAAACCCGGTCGCCTTCGCCGCCAGCGGCACCGCACCCCGAATGCTCTCGCGAATCGTCGCCGGACTGGCCTTCCCCGTGGACACCCCGTAGCCTGGGTAATCCACCAGCAGAAATGCATCCTGCTCCAACCCCGCAGACCCCTGCAGATCGGCGAAACTCAGCGCCTGGCTGGCATTTCCCGCACAGACAATCCAGAGCCGTTCCGGCACGCGATTACCCACCGCAGGCAGCAGCCAGGCGGTCTGCCGCCCCTCGCGAGTTTCATAATCCACCCGTTGACCGCCCCCCTGCACAAACGCCGCCACCACCTCCGGCGAGGAGGGTTGCGGAAAATAAATCATCCGGCTTTGGGCGAAGAAAAGGTAAGCAAGTCCCATCACCAGACCCAACGCGCAGCCACGGAAAACCTGTCGTAAAAATCGAAGCATCGCGGAATATGGCACGCCGCTCCCCTGCGGAAAACCTCCGCTCTCTCGTCCGAACAGGCGCGTGGAAAGTCTACTCTCATGGGATTCTCTCGCAAAACCGCCCGTTTATCGCGACCGAGGAAATTCCCAAACCCGCTAGATTTCGTAGGTATATGCGGGGTCTGGCTGCAGATCGTCTGGCAGTTTAGCTGCGGTCCGCGCAAGGTCGCGGAGAAGCACGCGGGCAAGGTCTTGCGCCTGCACACGAAGTTCGGGGACCGCCGTGGTTTCAAAGATCATCCCTTTCTGCGGGCTCCCTAGTGTGAAAACATTCCCCTGTTGCTCTCCTCGTGCGTTGAGCACCGCGCCGCCGGGTGCCACGTCCAGGCCGAGGAAAAGTGGGTCGGGCCGGATCAAACCTCGGGCGAATAGCTGCAAAACGAGTGGGTCCTGCAAGTTGTGGTAATTGGACTCAGGGCCTGTGCAGTTCAGCACATACTGAACGCGAAGGGTCACGGGTTCTGCGCCTGGTGGCTTGCCAATGCTGACGTAGAACCCATCCACCTCCTCGCGAATCTCCTGCACGCGACCGCGATGGCAGCGCAGGCGGCCACTTCGCTCAAGCCGGGCTTTTACGGATAGCACGTCACGTGAAGCACGGTGGCGATGCGCTTCCCAGTAAGGTCGCAGGTGCCTGAAAAAACGCCGCCTTTCGAGGATTGGGAGACCGCGCCAAAGTTCCTGCGTGAGCGGGCGGAGTGAATCGATGACGGCTCGCCAGTCACTCCCCGCGGCTGCTGCCTTTCCCACTTCCTTGCGCACGCGTCTAAATATCTCGCGGACCGTCCTGGGCAAAGATCCCGAGTTCAGGAACGGCGGGTACGGCGTCACCGGTTGATGCGGTTGCGGAAAGAGGCCGCGGCGCGAGAGCACGTGGATCGTTCCGCTTTCCTTGGTGTGCTCAAGGCTAAGCAGTAGGTCGAGCGACGTGAGACCGCTGCCCAAGATAAGAATGTCGCCCGTGCCGGACAATTCTTCGGAGGTGGACGCTGACCACGGCGAGTTCAGGTAGCGAGGGCTCTCATGGAAGCGCCTGTCATTCAGGCGCGGGTTGCCCGGCGGAAAATTGCCCAGCGCCAGCACGACTTTGCGTGCACGAAGTCTTTCGCCGTCACTCAACTCAATCCGGAGCTCGCCATTGGTGAGTGGCTGAACGTCAATAGCTTCGCCGGAGAGACGCTTGAGTTGCCCGCTCGCTGTCTGCGCCTCCGCGAGAAGAGAAACGATGTAGCACCCGTAGATCATGCGGGGGACGAACGTTCCTGCGTCAGCCAGCGCAAGGCCGAGCGGTTCCAACTCCGCGGCACGGGCGCGAAGCCAGTTCAGGAAATGATCCGGCTGATCTGGAAACGCGCTCATTTTGCCCGCTGGCACATTCAGCAGATGGCGCGGACAGCTTGTGCCGTAGGCGACGCCGCGCCCAAACTCTCCGCCTTTCTCGATCAAGGCGACGGTGCCTACCGCCGCTTGATTGCCGAGCAAATTCACCGCCACCATCGAGCCGCTGAAGCCCGCGCCGATGATCGCTACATCGTAGGTCGGTTCAGAGCTCATTGTCGGTTTCGTGCGGACGAGCTTTCAGCCGACCGACGCGAGGACAGCACCCGAGCGGTTTGGGCGCGGGTCGATCTCGGCTCGGATAAGCTCCAGGCACTGGCGCTTGAGGCCCATGAATTCAGGGCTCGTGAGCAGATCTTGCGTACGCGGCCGCTCCAACGTGACGGGCAGTTGAGCTTTGATGCGGCCGGGGCGACGCGTGAAAATCGCGACCCGATCACTTAGAAACAGCGCCTCATCAATGTCGTGCGTGACGAAGAGCACGGTCATACGAAACTCGCCCCAGAGCTGAAGCAGCATCTCCTGCATTTGCAGGCGTGTTTGCGCATCCAGCGCACAAAATGGTTCATCCATGAGCAGCACCCGCGGGCGATTCACGAGGACACGCGCAAGGCTGACCCGCTGCTGCATGCCACCGGAAAGCTGGGCCGGATAATGGTTTCGGAAGTCGCTCAGCCCCACCGTCTCGATGATCTCGCGAGCCTGTTCTTCGCGATCTGCGCGACCGACGCCGCGCATCTTGAGGCCAAATTCCACGTTCTTCGCGACAGTCTTCCACGGAAAAAGCGTGTGTTGTTGAAACACGACTCCCCGATCCGCGCCGGGCCGTCGCACTGGTTGATCATCGACGAGCAATTCGCCCGCAGAAAGCGGAGTAAAGCCCGCCACCGCTCCGACGAGCGTGGACTTTCCGCATCCCGACGGGCCGAGCACGCTCAGGAACTCTCCTGGTGCCAGATCGAGGTCGATTTGTCGCACCGCCTGAACCGCATCGCGCCCACGGCCAAAAAGGACCTCGCCGCCGCGAATGCGGATTGCTCCGCGGCCCTTTTCGTCTGCGAGTTCCCGGCTCACGCGACTTCACCTCCTGCGTGGAACCACGGCATGAGGCGGCTCCCCAGTTGTTTAATGAGAACGCTGCTGAGCATCCCGAGGAGTCCGATGGCGATCATGCCGAGAACGATGTCCGGATAGTTCTGCAGCGTGTAGGCTTCCCAGGTGTAGTAGCCGATGCCGAACTGTCCGGAGATCATTTCCGCCGTCACGAGCGAAAACCACGAGGTGCCCATTCCGATGCTTAAGCCGGTGACGATGGACGGCAGGGCTCCCGG
>DASVRZ010000039.1:0-5882 GCA_036388355.1 Chthoniobacterales bacterium
TAGTTGATCGACCCGAGGTTGACCCCAGCGGCCTTGGTGATGTCGCGGACGGAGGTGCCGTGGACACCGGAGCTGGCAAACAACTGTTCTGCCGCATCTAAAATCGCCTGCCTCGTTTCCGCGCGAGGATCAGCGGACTGCAGCGGAACAGAGAGTTTCATACGTTCGTATGAACCGGTGTTCGATGTTTGTCAAACAACGATTTCCAGCCAGGCGAAGATTCCTGTGAAGGGCAGCTAGGGTGCCACTGGAGACGTCACCGAGTGGCCAGCAACGATTTCTAGAGGCCAGAAGACTGGCAGCAACAGGATGATTACGACCCCGAGAATGAGGGTGAGCGCCAACCCGTTCTTCAGAAAGTCCATGAACTTATACTTTCCGGGTCCGTAAACCAAAATACAGGAAGGCTCGAATGGAGTAATCAGCGACACCGAAGCGGCGAGCATGATCGCGATAGCGAACGTCCGCTGGTTTACACCCATTTTCGCCGCCGTTGCCAGCGCCACCGGCAACACCACCAAGGCCGCGGCCGCGTTGGACATCGGCTGGGTTAAGGCAATCGTCAGCAGCAGGAAGCCTCCCAGAACCGCGTAAATGCCCATCGGTGCGAAAACATCCACCACGAACGACGCTAGAAATTCCGCGGCACCCGTTACCTGCATCGCCGTCCCAAAAGCGGTCATGCCTCCCACGAGGATGAGCAGCTTCATGTCGAGATATTGGTAAACCCGCCCGATGGGAACGCATTTTGCCAAAACCATCGCCAGTGCCGCCGCCAAGAACGCGATGGACAGCGGCATCCACTGGAAAGTGCCCGCAATGATCGCCGCCCCAAAAATCCCGAGTGCCAGATAGCCTTTCCCAGTCTGCACCTGGGCCAACTCCTTTTCCTCCAGCACCGCGAAGCTGGGATTTCCCCGCACGCGAGCGATACGCTCCGCATCACCTTGAATCAGCAAGGTATCGCCAACTTCCAGACGAATCGCGCCCAAATCTTCCCGCACCGATTTTCCCATGCGAGACATCGCCAGAACGGTCAGCTCATAACGCTCCCGGAAACGCGCTTCCACGATCGTCTTGCCCCGCAAATCCGAGAGCGGCGTGAGAATCAACTCTGCCATGTGAAAGTTTTCGCTCTCCATGTCCTTGTCGCCCAGCTTCAGGTCGCTCTGGATCTCGATGCCTTCGATGGATTTCACCTTGAGCAAATTGCTCACCAGCCCCTTCACCAGCACGACGTCCCCCTCGGCAAAACGGAACCCCAACCGTGGCGCGAACGTCTTTCCGTCTCGGACAATCTTCAACACCGTGAACTTCAGGACGCCCAGATCCGAATCCATGATCGGCTGCCCCACCAAAGGCGAGTTCGGCATGACCACGATCTCCGTCAAATACTCCCGCATGGCATAGTCTTCGGTAAGGCTTTCGCCCTGACGCACCGGCAGGAAATATTTCCCGATCAGCATCATGTAAGAGATGCCCACCGCAACAATGATCAAGCCGATCGGGGTGATCTCAAATAGCCCCAGCGGCTCCATCCCGAGCCGTTTCAGATAACCGCTCACCGCGACGTTGGTAGAAGTTCCGATCAACGTGCACGTGCCGCCGAGGAGCGAAGCAAACGCCAGAGGCAGAAGCAATTTGGACGCCGGAACACCCGTGCGCCGCGCCACATTGATCGTCGGATTCAGGAACATCGCCGTTACCGTCGTGTTGTTCATGAAAGCCGACATCGCGCTGACGATGCTCATCAACATCAGCAAAAGACGATTTTCGCTCCCGCTGGCGAGGCGGGCGAGTTTGCCGCCAATTTCATCCAGCACCCCCGTCTCCTGGAGGGCGCCCCCAATGACAAAGATCGAGGCCAAAATGATGATAATGTCATCACTGAAGCCCGCGAACGCTTGGCTCGGTGTCAAAATTCCCGCGGTCACCAAGACCACGAGCAGCGACAAAGTCACTACATCCACAGACAATTTCTCCTGCGCGAAAAGGATCACCGCCAGGAGGAGCAAGCCCAAGACAAGCCCCATCTGAAACGAAAACGGAAGCAGGGCCAGCAACATGACCGCTAGTGGAGACTGGTGGATGCCTGTTGAAAAGCGAATATCTGCAACATTCAGGCGCGCCAGGGGCGGAACCCGCTACTCCGCTGCAGAAAAGACGATGCGCGGCTGCAAACCCTCGCCAGGCCGCAGAAGGTCAGCAGCAGCGCCGAGACGGCTAGTGTTCCCGCGTGCCGGATTCCGGCTGGTCCCAAGTCGGGACATCACCTGCTGGTTTGTCTCCTTGGTTCCCGGCCTCCCCACCTTGGGTGTTTTCTTCCAGTTCGCCGCCTTCCTCCACGTCGTGAAGGTTTTCGATTTGCTCCTCGTTTGGATCTGTATTCATGCCAGTGATACGAGGGAATTCTCCGATAGCGTGTCTGTTTAAGGCGGGCGCCGCGCCCTCATGGCGGCCCCTGATACGGCGGCATCAATATCCCGCTCTCAGGCGATCACCTGACGTGGTTTGTTCCATCGCAGCCGTTTCCATTTACACAACTGCCACGGAACCCCTCCGCTTCGGCAGGATCACCCTCATCACCTATGAACACTGGAAAATATCTCTTCATCGCCGATCGCGGCACCCTCAAGATCTTCATCACCGATTCGAACCACCCATCCACACTCAGAGCGGTGGAAACCTTCCGCATTGAGGAGGCCCACGGTCGTTTTCAGGATGAATACGCCGACCAGGCCGGTGCATTTCCCAATGGTGGCAGCGCGGGGCAGGGGAACAGCATCGCCGAACGCCAGTCCGTCTCGCTGGAAAACGAGGCGCGCAGTCTCCGGAATATTGCGGGGAAAATCTCAAATGTTCTCGAGCAAAACCACGGCGCCCGCTGGTCGCTCGCCGCTCCGGCCCAGATCCATAACGCTCTCCTCGAGGAGATTCCCGCCGCTCATCACGGCACGATGGCGTCGTCACTCAAGAAGGACTTGGTGAATGTCCCCACCGACCAAATCCTCTCCCACTGGGACAGCTAGGAAACTCAAATAACATGGCACGCGTCTCCAACGTTCGGGTCCGGCTTTGGGCAGGTCACCTCGGCGACTTCACCTGGCAGCACACCTCTGTGACCAACGGCGGCACCTGGCAGCCCGCGATTAACGCCTTTCGCTGCGAAAAATTTGTCTGCGTTTGCGTCGATCTCTCTGGCGTCGAAAAGACGGACATCGACGTCCAGGTAGAGCCGACCCAGTTATCCATCAGCGGCCGCCGAAACCCTCCCGAACCGCTCGAAGACGATCGCAAACCGGTCCAGGTGCTCGCCATGGAGATCGATTACGGTGCCTTTTCCCGCTCCATCCAGCTTCCAGTGGAGGTGGACGTGGGGCAGGTGACTGCCGAGCAAAAACAAGGCCTGCTCTGGATTGAGCTGCCCATCCTCAAGTCACCCCAAATCCCATGATGGCCAAAAACGTTCCGCAAACCGTCTCCGCCGTGAGCAGCTCCGCCGTCGCGAACGTCGTCGCCTCTGTCACGACCGACGGCGCCCCGCTGCCCACCGAAATCCCCATCCTGCCGCTGCGTGGGGTGGTCATCTTTCCGGGAGCTATTTTGCCGCTGACAGTTCATCGGCTTTCCTCTCTGAAATTGCTCGACGATTCCATGCCGCAGAGCAAAGTCCTCGGCGTAGTCACTCAGCGGGATGAGGAGGTCGATCACCCCACACCAGACGATCTCCACACCACCGGCTGCGGGGTGACGGTCCTGAAACTCATCCCCCAAGGCAGCAAAGGCGTGCTGCTCGTCGTCCAGGCCACGCAGCGCTTCGCCATCCGGAAGTTCACCCAGACGGAGCCTTTCTACCGGGCCGAGATCGCGCCTCTGGAACAGGTTCAGCCACCTGCCGACGACAAGCAATGGCAGGCCGAGGTGAGAAATCTCCGCGATAGCGCGGTGCAGTTGTTAAACATGCTGCCCGAGGTGCCGGAGCAAATCACGACGGTCGTAGGCACGTTGACCGATCCGATTTTGCTGACCGATTTCCTCGCTCCGAATCTGGAGCTCGAGCTGGCGCAAAAGCAGGCGCTGCTGGACGAGTTGGACGTCGCAAAACGCGTTCGGGCCATTCAGACCCACATCGCGTCGCGGCTGGAGATCTCCGAAATCCAGCAGAAGCTCCAGAAGGACGTCGCCTCCCGCTTCACCGACGCTCAACGACGCGCTTATCTGCGGGAGCAAATGGCCGCCATCCGGGAGGAACTCGGCGAGGAAGATCCCGGAGAAGAAGAGCAGGAAGAACAACTCCGGGTGCGGCTGGAGCAAGCGGGTCTCCCGACGGACATCATGGCCCAGGCGGAGCGGGAGTTAAAACGGCTGGCGTTCATCCCTTCCGCCAGCCCGGAACACTCGGTAATCGTCACGTATCTGGAGACGTTGGCCGATCTTCCGTGGCAGAAACTCAGCGACGATGTTCTCGATCTAGACGAGGCGCAGCGGGTGCTAGACCGGGATCACTTCGGCTTGGAGAAGGTCAAACGGCGGCTCATTGAGTTTCTCGCCGTCCGGAAGCTCAACCCCAACGGCCACGGTCCGATCCTGTGCTTCCTCGGACCTCCTGGAGTCGGCAAAACCAGCTTGGGACAATCCATTGCGGATGCTCTTGGCCGGAAATTCGTGCGGCTGAGCTTGGGTGGCTTACGCGACGAGTCGGAAATTCGGGGCCATCGCCGAACCTACATTGGCTCAATGCCTGGCCGGCTGATTCAGGAGATTCGGCGGGTCGGCACACGCAACCCGGTGATGATGCTCGACGAGCTCGATAAGATGGGCACCGATTTCCGCGGGGATCCCGCGAGTGCCCTCCTCGAGGTGCTCGATCCGCGCCAGAACAACACCTTCATGGATCGGTATCTGGACGTTCCTTTCGATCTTTCCAAGATCATCTTCATCGCCACGGCCAACGCGATCGATCCAGTGCCCGCGCCATTGCGGGATCGTATGGAAGTCATTGAGATCCCCGGATATACGCAGCGGGAGAAATCCGAAATTGCCCGTCGCTACCTGCTGGAGCGGCAACTCGCCGAAAACGGGATTAAGCCCGAGCAATGTGTCTGGCAGGACGGCGCGCTCGAGAAAATCATCCAACTCTATACCCACGAGGCTGGAGTGAGAAATCTCGAGCGGGAGATCGGAGCCGTCTGCCGTTCTGTGGCCGCTAAAGTGGCCCGCGGTAAAGCCGAGCGGGTCGAAGTCACTCCAGATGTGATCGAGGAAATTCTCGGCCCCCCGCGATATGTTCCCGAGGATCGTCTCAAGGTCAGCCTGCCCGGTGTAGTGACCGGCCTCGCCTACACGCCATACGGCGGTGAAATCCTTCACATCGAAGCCGCCCGCTTCTCCGGGCGAGGGGACTTACGCCTCACAGGCCAACTCGGAGATGTAATGAAGGAATCTGTGGCCGCAGCGATGAGCTTGGTCCGCACCCGCGCGGAGACGCTGGGCATTCCGGCAGAGACGTTCCGGAGAACGGACGTGCATGTCCATGTCCCGGCGGGAGCCGTGCCGAAGGATGGGCCGTCCGCTGGTGCGGCTATGTTCACCGCTTTAGCGTCACTTTTCACGGACACGCCTGTGCGCGCTAACGTAGCGATGACAGGGGAGGTGACTCTACGCGGTCTCGTTCTGCCAATCGGAGGACTGAAGGAGAAAAGCCTCGCTGCCATGCGCGCCGGAATTAACGTTGTCATTATCCCCAAAGGCAACATCAAGGACTTGGTGGACGTGCCGGCGGAGGCAAAAGATTCGATGCAGTTTCACCCCGTGGAAACCGTGGATGAAGTGCTTCAGATCGCCTTGGATATCCGCCCGGAGCCGCCCGAGAGACATGGCTT
>DASVRZ010000040.1:0-6007 GCA_036388355.1 Chthoniobacterales bacterium
ACTTTCCGCCCTCGCTCCTATTTACGTGAGCGTTTATCCTAACGCCGGACTGCCCAATCCCCTGCTCCCGACTGGCTTTCCAGAAACGCCGGAATCACTTGCGCCCCAGCTCGCAGAATGGGGTCGGACTGGCCTCTTTAACATCGTCGGTGGCTGCTGTGGAACGACTCCGCCGCACATCGAAAAGATCGCCGCCGCTGTCCAAGGAATCGCGCCGCGAGAAGTCGCGGGCAACGCCTCACATGTCTCAGCGGACGGAATTGATGAGCTGCCCTTACGCCTGTCCGGGATCGACGCCCTAACGATCGACGGCTCGACCAATTTCGTGAACATCGGGGAGCGCGCCAACGTCACCGGCTCGCCAAAGTTCGCCAAACTCATTCTCGGCGAAAAATACGAGGACGCCGTCGCGGTGGCGCGTCACCAAGTCGAAAACGGCGCTCAGATCATCGACGTGAACATGGACGAAGGCATGCTCGATGGAGCCGCCGCGATGACGAAGTTTCTCAACTACATCATGACGGAGCCGGAGATCGCGCGCGTGCCGGTGATGATCGATTCCTCGAAGTGGAGCGTGATCGAAGCGGGGCTCAAGTGCATCCAGGGCAAAGGCATTGTTAACTCCATTTCGCTCAAGGAAGGTGAGGAAAAATTCATCCAATCCGCCCGGCTCATCCGGCGTTATGGAGCGGCGACGGTCGTCATGGCCTTCGACGAACAAGGCCAGGCCGATTCGTTTCAGCGGCGCATCGAGATCTGCGAACGCAGCTATCGGCTCCTCGTGGACGTGGTCGGGTTTCCGCCGGAAGACATCATTTTCGATCCGAACATCCTCACCGTCGCAACCGGTTTGGAGGAGCATAACAACTACGCGGTCGACTTCATCGAGACCTGCCGCTGGATCAAAGCGAACCTCCCGCACGCGCGCATCAGCGGCGGTATTTCTAACATTTCCTTCAGCTTCCGCGGCAACAATCCGGTGCGCGAAGCGATGCATTCGGCTTTTTTGTATCACGCCATTCGTGCCGGGTTGGACATGGGCATCGTCAACGCAGGCATGCTCGAAGTTTACAGCGAGATCCCGCCCGATCTGCTCGAACTCGTGGAGGACGTGCTCCTCAATCGGCGACCGGATGCGACCGAGCGGCTGGTCAATTTCGCCGAAACGGTCAAGGCCAAGGGGAAGACGGAAGCCGTCGTGGACGAATGGCGCAAAGGCACCGTCGAGGCGCGGTTGAGCCATGCGCTGGTGAAGGGCATCGTGGAATTCATCGACGCCGATGTGGAGGAAGCGCGTCAGCAATACGAGCGGCCGCTGCACATTATTGAAGGTCCGCTGATGGCCGGAATGAGCATTGTCGGCGACTTGTTCGGAGCGGGTCAGATGTTTCTCCCGCAGGTCGTCAAGTCGGCCCGCGTGATGAAAAAAGCGGTCGCGTATTTGCTGCCGTTCATGGAGGCCGAAAAGCGTCCAGGCGACCGGGCACAGGGAAAAGTGCTCATGGCCACGGTGAAAGGCGACGTGCATGACATAGGCAAAAACATCGTTGGCGTCGTGCTCGCTTGTAACAATTACGAGGTCATCGACATGGGCGTGATGATTCCGTGCGACCAGATTTTGGCGAAAGCGAAGGAGATTGGTGCGGACATTATCGGGCTCAGCGGGTTGATCACGCCGTCGCTCGACGAAATGATTTATGTCGCGCAGGAAATGCAGCGGCAGGGATTTACGCAGCCTCTCCTAATTGGCGGCGCGACAACAAGCAAGGCGCACACAGCCGTAAAAATCGCGGCGCATTATCCAGGCAGCGTGGTTCATGTGCTCGATGCGTCGCGGGCCGTTGGCGTGGTGAGCAGCCTGCTGAACGAGTCTCAGGCCGACGCCTATAAACAAGCGGTTCTCGCGGAATACGCGGTGTTGCGCGGAGAACACGCAAACAAGAACAAGGACCGCAAAACGCTGACGTGGGAACTAGCGAAACACAACCGACTCCAGCTCGACTGGGCTAGCTATGTGCCGCCAAAGCCCGCGTTTCTCGGGTTGCGCGTCCTGAGCACGGATCCTCGGTTTCTGCCGGAAGGAGGGAGATGCGATTGCGGCGTGCCGCATCACCATGACGGGCTGATTTCCTTGGAGGACCTCGTCCCGTTTATCGACTGGTCGCCGTTTTTCCACACGTGGGAATTGCGCGGACGTTACCCCGCGATATTCGATGACCCAGTTGTCGGTGAAGAATGCAAAACTTTGTTCGCCGATGCGCAGAAGCTCCTGCAGCGTATTGTGAAGGAGAAATTATTCACCGCGCGCGGCGTTTACGGCTTCTGGCCAGCGAACAACGTCGGCGAAGACATCGTTCTCCATACCGATGAAACCCGCAGCGAAAAACTAACCACGCTCCATTGTTTGCGTCAGCAAATGCAAAAGCCGGCGGAGCAATTCAATCATTCGCTCGCCGATTACATTGCCCCATCCGGAGCGGATTACATCGGCGGATTTGCGGTGACGAGCGGGGTCGGAGCGGACGAACTGGCGGATCTCTACAAGGCGGATCATGACGACTACAACGCCATTATGGCCAAGGCGCTCGCCGACCGATTGGCCGAGGCTTTCGCCGAATATCTCCACGCCCAAGCTCGGCGGGATTGGGGCTTTGGAAAGACGGAAAACCTCACGAGCGACGAGTTAATCCGGGAGAAATACCAAGGCATCCGTCCGGCACCCGGCTATCCTGCCTGCCCGGACCATACGGAAAAGACGACGCTGTTTCGATTGCTCAATGCCACCGAGAACGCGGGCATCACTCTCACCGAAAGTATGGCCATGCACCCGGGAGCCGCAGTGAGCGGGCTCTACTTCTCGCATCCCGAATCGAAATACTTCGCCGTTGGCAAAATCGAGGCCGATCAGGTGAGCGACTATGCCGGTCGCAAAGGGCAAAAAAAAGATTGGGTGGAGCGTTGGCTCTCACCCAATCTTGCTTACGACCCTTGAGCCTGCGGCTTAGTCGAGGTCGAGCTCTTCGATGAGCTCCTTGTTGATGCGCCCGGTGACGTCGAGGTCATTATCCTGCTGAAAACGCGCAATGGCGCTGCGGCTAGCAGGTCCGATGTCGCCGTCGATTGGGCCATGGTAGTAGCCTTCTTTCGCCAGCTTCCTCTGCACGGCCACTTCAAGAGAAACACTGTTTCCCGAGGCCCGCTCAGCCCGGTAAACGGTACCGCTGTAGTAGGTGGGTGTCACGCCAATGGCGATCGTTGTGCGGGGGCGGCTGTAGTAAGGGTAACCGTAGCCGTAGTCATAGCCATAGTAATCGCGGCGGTAGGGATATCCGTAACGGTAGCGGCGATCCGATCGGCGGGAGACATTCTTCCGCTCTTCTCTGTCGTGATCCCTGTCATAGTCCCGCCTCCGCTCCTCGCGCCGGCTGTCATCGTCCCTCCTACGCTCCCGCCTATCGTCATCCCGATCGCCGCGAATGGCTTGATGCAAGGGGCTCCGATCCCGAAGGTCGTTCAGAAGTCGAGACGGAGATGGGCGCCGTTCTTTACGGTCATCGTCGGCTTGAAGGTCAGGCGAAACAAACGTCATGAGCACTCCCGCCATCATGAGCTTGGAAAGCAAAGTCATTTTCATATAGGAGCTTAGACCAAGCTCGACTTGAATTCATTCAGAGAAAGTTCTCTCGCGGTTTTGAACGCCACGACCGCTTTGGACACGATCCTCCGACTTGAAAAGGCGGGACATCAGAAAAGCGGACCGCTATTTTGCCAAGGCTTTGAAACCCAATCCCATGCGCGTCCACGTCGTCTTCAAAACCCATCTCGATCTCGGATTTACAGCTCTGGCGAACGACGTGGTCGAGCGTTACATGCAGTCGTTCATCCCGAATGCGATGAGCTTGGCGCGCGCTTCGCGGCAGGAGGGAAAAGAGCGCTTCATTTGGACGACAGGCTCCTGGTTGATCTACGAGTATCTGGAGCGCGCCAAAGGAGAAGAGCGCAAAGCCATGGAGGAAGCTATCGCTGCCGGGGATATCGTTTGGCACGCGCTGCCGTTCACAACTCACACGGAGCTCATGGACGCTTCGTTGTTCCGCCACGGGCTCAGCCTTTCCCAGAGTTTGGATGCTCGCTTCGGAAAGAAAACCATCGCCGCGAAGATGACCGATGTTCCGGGCCACACGAAGGCGATGCTCCCGTTGCTGGCTGAAGCGGGTGTGCGTTTTCTTCACTTCGGAGTGAATGGCGCGTCGACCGTTCCGGACGTGCCGCCAGTTTTCAACTGGTACGAGAGCGGCGCTGAGATCGTCGTGATGTATTCAGCTGATTACGGCGGCTTGCAGGACATGCCGGAGCTCCCTGCCATTCTGGCGTTCGGCCACACGAACGACAATCACGGCCCTCAAGATGACGGCGAAGTGATAAAGGTTTATGAGAACCTTCGGACGCGTTATCCCGACTGCGAAATTGTTGGATCGACTCTCGATGCGTATGCGACCGAACTGCTCACGGCCCAGAAGTCCCTGCCCACCGTCACCGCCGAAATCGGCGACACATGGATTCACGGCGTCGGCACGGATCCTTTGAAAGTGGTGCAGTTTAAGAAGTTGTCCGCCTGGAGGAAGTCTTTGGAAACGGCGCATCCTTCTTTCACGACGAGCCGACCTCTCCGGATCTTCAGCACGGAGTTGCTGAAAATTGCGGAACATACTTGGGGTCGCGACGTGAAACGTTGGCGCGACGCAGGCACACGCTGGGAATCGTACGTGGAGGAAACATACGAGACGGCGGCCTTCCTAAAGAAGCGTCAACTCGGCACCTATGACGAGCTGGAAACGTCGTGGAGCGAACAACGCGAATACCTCAATCAAGCCGTCGCGATGCTAGCCGGAACATCGTTGGGAGAATCCGCACGCAAGATCCTCGTGCACGCCGGACGCAGCCTGGGGGCTACGGAAGGATTTACACTGGCGGCCGCTGACGAACCGCTTCAACTCGGCCGCTTCCAAGTGCGGGTTGATGGCCGCACCGGCGGGCTCACCTCTCTGAAACTGGACGCCTCTACTCACGATTGGGCGGATGAGACCCACCCTTGCGGCAGCCTCACTTACCAGACCTTTGGCGACGAGGATTACGAGCGCTTCTACAACCAATATAATCAGCAGATCGAGAAGGTGGACTTCTGGGCTCGGCCCGATTTCACCAAGCCCGGTCTAGGGAACACCCTCGTCACCGGCACGACCTACGAAGCCAGCCTCCTCACGGTCGAACAGCGCAGCACACCCGACGCCGGTGAATTGCGACTCCGGCTGACTTGGGACCAGGAGCCCATCGAGAAATTTGGCGCGCCGGCAGACGTCACCATGATTTTACGTTTTGCCCACGCCTCCCCATCCCTCGAGTGGATTATTGATTGGAAACAGAAGCAGGCCTGCCGCGTGGCGGAAGCTCTTTGGCTGGATTTCCTGCCGAAAGGTATCGTCAACGACGGAAGCTATCTGGTGAAAATGGATCGCCCGATCTCTCCTTCCGACGTGGCCTCGGGAGGCGCGCGGACGCTGCATGCCTGCGAGCAGATCCATTGTGAAGGGGCCGCTGGTCAGGCATTGGTGTTCGATCTGGAGACGATTGCTCTCGTGGCTCCCGGTCGAAAGTCGCTCCTGGACTTCCATAACGAAGTTCCCGACATGGCTGCGGACGGCTTTCACCTCAACCTCTTTAACAACGTCTGGGGCACCAACTTCCCCATGTGGCACGAAGACGACGTCTGCCAGAGTTTTCGGATCAACTTCGTTTGAGGGCCAATGTCTGGCGGAATATGCAGTTTCTCCTGCCGCAATATTGTCCCTGTTGTTGGAGACTAGCATCTCCGGTTGGTCTCTAGCGAAGGTACGGGTGTCGCTACCCAGCCCTGTTTAGGGAATATGCGTTAGTTCGTCGGACAACTCGCCCAAGGGGCTCTGACGCGGACTAGCAGCGGCCACAGCATCAAAGTCCAGAGCGGTGA
>DASVRZ010000041.1:0-33322 GCA_036388355.1 Chthoniobacterales bacterium
GAGGATCTTCAACAAGGCTTGCTGAACTCCTTCGCCCGACACGTCGCGGGTGATGCTAACGTTTCCGTTGCTGCGTCCAATCTTGTCGATCTCGTCAATGTAAACGATGCCAATTTCGGCGCGTTTGACGTCGTAATCGGACGCTTGGAGCAAGCGCAGAACGATGTTTTCCACATCCTCGCCGACATAGCCGGCCTCTGTGAGCGTCGTCGCATCGGCGATGCAAAACGGCACATCAAGAATGCGCGCCAAGGTTTTAGCGAGCAGCGTTTTTCCGCAACCGGTCGGGCCGAGCAGCAGGATGTTGCTTTTATCGAGCTCAACGTCCGAGAAGTCGGTGAACCCGTTATCCGATCCAGGAACATCGAGGATGCGCTTGTAGTGGTTGTGCACTGCTACCGACAGAGTCCGTTTGGCGAGTTCCTGACCGACGACATACTGATCGAGCTGCCGCTTGATCTCCGAAGGTTTCGGCACCCGCATTTCATGGGTGACCTTCTTCCTGCCGTCTTCACTGAGCTCCTTGTCGAGGATGCTCTTGCAAACGTTGATGCAGCTATCGCAGATGTAAACGCCCGGACCGGCGATTAATTTTTTGACCTCGGAATGACTCTTTCCACAGAAAGAGCACATCGTGAGATTGGAAGCTCTGGCCATGGTATGTGTCGGCTAAAAAAGGAAGGGGTTATGCGGGAAGCGAAGTCGGCGAAGGTGGATCGATCGGTTTGTGAGTCAACTCCGGTTTCGCCGAGGCGGGAAGTTCCTTCTGGGACTTCACCACTTCATCTACTAATCCGTAAGCGGCGGCTTCCTCGGCCGTCATATAATTGTCGCGATCGGAATCACTGTTCACCTGCTCGGGCGTTTTGCCTGTGTGATGCGCCAGGATGCGGATGAGGCGCTTCTTGAGCTTGTACATGAACTCAACGGTGCGCTCCACGTCGCTAGCCGTGCCCTGCGCTCCGCCGGAGACCTGATGGATCATGATGTCGGAGTTTGGCAGCGCGTAGCGTTTGCCCTTGGCTCCAGCCGCTAGCAACACGGCACCCATGCTCGCGGCCATGCCCAGGCAGTAGGTGGAAACGTCGCACGTCAGGAACTGCATGGTGTCGTAAATGGCGAGACCAGCCGTCACTGAGCCACCTGGAGAATTGATGTAAAGATGGATGTCTTTCTTCGGATCTTCCATCTGAAGGAAGAGCAACTGCGCGATGATCAGGTTGGCCACATGATCATCCACGGCGGTGCCGAGGAAAATGATGCGGTCCTTGAGCAGGCGCGAATAGATGTCGTAGCTGCGCTCTCCCCGGCCGGTTTGCTCGACGACCATGGGAACAAGCATGGAGCTGTGGGGAGCCTGCGTGAAGCCTGCGGGCATGGAAGCGAAAGGAGAGATGTGGTTCATAAGCTAACTTATTCCGCGGGAGTCGGTGCCGCAACTTCCTCGACGGTAGCGTTGGCAACCAGGAAATCAATGACCTTGCCCATGAGAATGTCCTCTTGAAGACCGCCAAATCCGCCGCGCTTTTGCAGTTCGGTCTGCATTTTCTTCGGGGTGACGCGATACTTCATGGCCATTTGCTCGACGCGGCTGTCCACTTCGTTGCGGTTGATGCGGATTTCTTCCTTCTCCGCAATGCGGGTGAGGATGAAAGCGCCTTTGAGGCGGTTGCGAGCGCCGGTGGCTGCCTGGATGGCGATTTCTTTTTCGCTTTCCTTGAGCTGCTCTTCGGAAATTCCGCGCTGCTGATTTTGCTGAACGATCTCGGCCATGATGCGGCGGGTTTCGTTCTGCACCATGTCTTCGGGGAGTTCGCACTCGACTTTGGAGAGGAGGTTTTCGACGACTTGATCGCGCTTGACGCGCTCAGCTTCGTTGCCGCGTTGGGTGACGATTTCCTCTTTCAGAAGTTCCACGAGTTGGTCGTAGGAGTGGTCCGCGATGATCTTGGCGGCGAGCTCATCGTTGAGCTCAGGCAGCACCTGCGATTTGATGCCCTTGACGGTGACGTCGAAATCGATCTTCAGGCCAGCCACGTCTTTCGCGGGGAAATCGGTCGGAATCTCGACGTTGAATTTCCGGTTCTCGTCGATCTTCGCGCCAACGAGGTTGTCGCAGAAGCCTTTGAAGAACGACTCGGGGCCCATCTTGATCCAGAAGCCGGTGTTGCCGGAAAGCGCCTTGCCCGCTTTGGGAGCGATTTCGGCGACGGATTTTCCATCGACAGTGCCGGTGTAATCAATGACGGCGAAATCGCCCATTCCGAGGCCGCGGTCGGTGAGGTCCACGAATTCGGCGTGCTGCTCGCGCAGGTTTTGCAAAGCGCGATCGAGGTCTCCGGGCTGCAATTCGGAGGAAGGCACCTGCACAGGCAGGCCTTTGTATTCAGGAAGCTCGAAAACGGGCTGCGTGATCACGGTTGCGGTGAAAGAGAGGCTCTTGTCTTCGTGGAACTCAACGTCTTGCACGTCGGAAACAGAGAGCACTTTCAGTTTTTCCTTCTGGATCGCTTCGCGGAAACCTTCGTCCACGAGTTGCTTGGTGAGCTCTTCCTTAATTTCTTTCTGGAACTTTTTGTCGATCACCGCCTGAGGCGCTTTGCCGGGACGATAGCCGGGGATGCGGGCTTGGTTTTTGTATCCGGCAGCGATGCGCGACTGGGCGGCGAGCACTGTTTCGGAAGGGACTTCCACTTTAACAGAGGCGAGACAATTAGGCAGGGATTCGACTTCGACGTTCATAAGATTTTGATAGGGAAAAGGCGCCGAACTTAGGCTGTCGGTGAGCGGTTGGCAATTGAAAGAACGCGGAAACCTCAGGGCCGTGTGAGAATTCGTCGGGGATTTTTCTGAAGGGCGGAGTAATGGCTTTTTTTCCAAATCCGCGAGGTTTAGGATCGCCCGATGACGAAATTGGGCTTTATCGGCTGCGGCAAAATGGCGGGAGCAATCCTCGAGGGCGTGGTTAAATCGGGGAAATTTTCAGGCGATCAGATTTACCTCAGCGACAAGGACACGGCTCGGGTGAAGGAGCTCGCGGCTTCCTGTGGTGCGCAAGGTTTGGGCTCGAATGTGGAGGTGGCCCGCTCTGCCGATGTTCTGCTTATTTGTGTGAAACCGAACGATGTGGCTGGCGCGCTGGCTGAAATGCAGGAGGCGCTCGCCGGAAAGCTGCTCATCTCGATTGCCGCCGGCGTGACGATGGAGCAATTGCAGGACTACTCGCGGAACGCCGCGACGGTGGTTCGGGTGATGCCGAATACGCCAGCGCTGGTGCATCGCGGGGCGACAGCTTACACGCTGAGCGCGACGGCTACGGAACAACACGCAGCGGTGGTGGAGGAAATCTTCGGTGCGGTGGGGAAAGTTTTCCGTGTGGCAGAGAGCGCCTTGGATGCGGTCACCGGCTTGAGCGGCAGCGGTCCCGCGTATGTTTATACTGTTATTGAGGCTCTCGCCGATGGCGGCGTGCTCATGGGCCTGCCTCGTGAACTGGCCCTCCAACTCGCCGCCCAAACCGTGGTCGGCGCCGGCGAAATGGTCGTGCAAACGCAGATGCATCCCGCGGCTCTTCGGGACATGGTCACCAGCCCCGGAGGCACCACAATTGCCGCTATGGAGGCTCTGGAGAAAGGGGGCTTGCGAGCGGCTTTGCTGGCGGCTGTGCGGGCGGCGACAGAACGTTCCGCAGCCATGCGGCAAACGGGAAAATGAAGCGGATAGTCGCCATCCTCGCCGCTGGCGTGCTGCCACTTTTCGGCCAAACACCTGTGCCGACACCCTCCTATGCTCCGCTCACGGAAGATGCCAAGCTGATTGCCTCCGTGGCCATGAAGGCTTTTGAAAAAGGCGATTTGGTCGCGGCCCGGCTGCAATTTGAAAAGATGCGGGCGCTCAGTCCTGGCCACCCGATGCCATTGATCAATCTTGGGACCATCGCGTTTCAAAGTGGAAAGCTGAGCCAAAGCGCCGAACTGCTGGAACAGGCCACCCGGGTCGATCCCAATGCCGCCGAAGCCTGGAATTTGCTGGGCATGGTGCGGGTTTATCAAGACCAGCCGGACCAAGCACTCGCGGCCCTTTCCCAAGCGGTGCTTCTGAATCCCGACAATCCGAAAGTGCATAACTATCTGGGCGTGGCGATTGGCCGAAAGCGCTGGTTCGACGGAGCCGAAGCGGAGTTGCAGCAAGCGATCCGCCTCGACCCGAAATATGCAGACGCTCATTTCAATCTGGCGCTGATCTTTTTACAACGCGATCCCTCAAACAAAGCTCTCGCAGAGAAGCATTATCAGACGGCCATCAAACTCGGCGCTCCCGCGGATTTGGAAGTCGAGAAAAAGCTGAAAAACGAGCCGTAATTTCCGCTTTCCGACGCTTGCGTTGCCTGACGCCTTCTGTATTCTGAACCCGATGCGCGTGCCATTTTCCTCGATTTTTTTAATCGGTTTCCTTGCTAATGTTTCTCCGCTTTTTGCGCAAACTCCAGTCGAGGCAGATGCCGATCTGCGGCGTCAAGTCGGAGCTCTCCGGGAAGCCGTCATTCAGCAAACCCGGCAAATCGACGCGCTTACCGCAGAGATCGAGCGCCTCGGTGTGGCCATGGGCCAGCGTCGGCCTGCCGCGGCTGCTCCGGCGCCCGCAGCAGCCGCGACGACTCCCGCACCGGCTCCGGCAACTACGGGCGCACCAGCCACGGAAACCGCTCCCGCACCTGCAGCGGCAGCCACTCCAACGCCCGACCCGAACGTGTTGCAACACACCGTGGTCAAAGGCGACAACCTCACAAATCTCGCGAAAAAGTATAACACCAGCGTGGAAGCGATTCAGAAGCTGAACAAAATCACCGACGCGCGCAAAATGCAGGTGGGCCAGGTGCTTTCCATTCCGACTCCCGCGCCTGCGGCAGCGGCCTCCCCTTCTCCAGCTGGCTCGCCCGCTGCCGCCGCCTCACCGGACGCTTCAGCAGCACCTTCTCCCGCCAGCCGCTAATTTACCCATCCCCCTTATGAGCACTCCCGATCGCTGGCATTTAATGAAGCACGACGATGGCACCGTTTTCGGTCCCGTCGCCTTTGAGCAAATCAAGGAATGGGCCAAAGCCGCCCAAGTTTCGCCCTTGGACAAGATCTCCTCCGACGAACTGAACTGGACGAAAGCACCCATGTTCGCGGAGCTGGAAATGGATTGGCTGCTCCAGATGAGCGACGACCATTACTATGGCCCGACGACGCTCAGCGCGATCCAGGAGTTCATCAAAGAAGGCGAGATCGACCACGAGACGCTGGTGATCAATTGCAAAGACGCCACGCAGACTCGTGTCGGCGAACTCCCCTTCCGCGTGGAAGAACCCGCACCGCTGATCCCAGGAGAAACTGATTCTGACGAAGACGATGTGGACGAAGGAACGTTTGCCGAGCGCCTCCTTTCGTTGGAAGCCACCGTGGCGACACAGCAGGCGCGGATCGAGCATCTCGAAGAAGCCCTGAAGGACTTCCTCACTCCTCGCTAACCTAAGTTAGCGCTGCGGACGGTCAGCGTTTCGCGGTAACAGCTCACTGTGTCCGCGTCTCCCGCGACGCAATGGTGTCCAATGCGGCGGCGAGTTTTGCAGAGGCATCTATTGTTTCGCCGAGCAGGTTCTGAATGGTCGGAGTGGCGCGAGCCTTGACGAAGATTTGATAAGAGAAGAGTCCGCGGCACACGTGGATGAGTGCCCGGTTGATGGCCATCAAGCAACGGCTGAGGAGATTACCGCCCAGTGCCGCAGGAATGGGAGCCGGAACCCCGTGCATCGACTGCACTTCATACCCGGCCTCCTCCAAAGCATGGCGCAAGGTCTTAAAGGTAAACAACCGGGTGTGCGTCCGATCCAGAATGCCTTTTCGGCCATAGTTAAATTGACCAAAGGTTAGCATCAGTCGGGTGACGACGAAGCCGATGTTCGCGGTTGTCAGAATCAATTCCGGACGCTTCCTCCCTGTGGCTTCCCGAAGATTCTCGAGGAACTGCTCGGGATCTTTCAGGTGCTCGATGATGTCGAGCATGAAGATCTGGTCATACTCCGAGGGCGACGTGGGCAGAGTCGGCTCATCGAGGTTAGCACGCAGATAGCGCACCCCATGGGCAGACGAACTCCCAATGGGGGCAAATTGATCCAATGCCGTGACCTCTGCCCCGAGACGACCCGCTTCCTCTGCCCAGTAGCCCTCGCCGCAGCCGAGATCTAGCACTTGGGCACCTTCGCGCACCGCGGCCAATGCATCGGTATGCGAGGAGTGATAGCCTAGCTTCAGGGTATATTTTTCCTCGATCCGCCCGACCTCGAACTTGCGGTCATAAAGCAGGTTGAGCTGATGCAAACGCACTCGCACGCTGGTGCGGATGACGTTCCAAGCGTATTTGAGGCCGTTTACGTGGCAAATTTCGTCGCCGTAATAAGTGGGAATAGCCACCTCGGCGATCCGCAGGTTTTTCAAGAGAAGTTGGGCAATGATTTCCGTATCGAAGTGGAAATCCCGGGTGTTCCGCTCGAACGGGATCTGGCGCAGGGCATTCACTGTGTAAACCCGATAGCCGGAGTGAAATTCGGATAGCGACCCGCGAAGCAGCCAATTCTGCGCGCAACTTAGGACACGATTGCCGATGAACTTATAAGCGGGCATTCCCCCACTCCGCGCTGCGCCAGGCACTAACATGCGGGAGCCGAACACGGCATCGGCCTCGCCGTCGAGGAGCGGCTGGAGCAGCTCGGGTAGCTTCTCTGGCGCGTACTGACCATCGCCATGCACGAGCGCAACGATGTCGAAGCCGTGCTCGATGGCATAGCGGTAACCTAGTTTCTGATTTCCCCCGTAGCCTTGATTCACCGGATTGCGCAAAACGGTGAGCTGCAACCCATGCACCTTGGTCTGCGAACCGGCGGAAAATGTACCGTCGGCCGACGAGTCGTCGATCACCAAAACCTCGACTTCGGGCTGGCGCAGACTCTCCGGAATGCGATTGAGCACGTGGGAGATCGTCTTCTCCGCGTTGTAGGCCACGATGTAAACGAGCACACGACTGCCCGCCAGATCGAAGAGCGGGGTATTTTTAGGGGACGGAACCACGGCTATTTTGCAGCAAAACCCGCGCCACTACTCCGCTGTCGTCGAGCGCGGAATATTGGCCACGAACCTTTCGTCTGCCCCAGGAACTCTCCCCGTGTAAGAACGGGTGGCATGATCCTCGAATACGGCCAGCAGTTGCCAGTCGGCCAAGTCCATTTCCTCCGGTAAACTCCAGACATCGCGCCAGACGCTGCCGTCTGCTTTCCCTTCCGGGGCGCAAAGTCCGCGAGTGAGAAGTCGCTTCTCGCCTGTCGTGATATTCGTCGCGACCACGGTCAGCCACGGGATCTCCTGACGTTCACCTCGATACTGCCATGCGCTGACGACCTGCGCCCGTCCATTTTCCTGCGAAGACGACAAGGAAATCAGATCGGTCAAAGGGTCCACGACTCCCGCACGCAGGGGAGCGGGCGAAGCTGAAGGCACTGCCACACGCGGAGGAACTCTCGTCCACACGGTGAGCGAACCCACTGAATTCACCTCCCAGGACACTTGCGCAAGAAAGCGATGTAAGAGCACATCACTCGAAGGAACTACTTCCCCGTTGTTCATCTGCATGGCGGGGTGATAGTACCCAGAGCCGGAGTCGAAAGTCGCCTGGTCCGTGTAATCCGCAATGACGACGTCCGTAGGCGGAGGAGGCGCGTAGCGGTGGCGACTGAGCGTTTTCAGCCCCTTCAAGACGAGGTGAAGCGAGTAGATTTCCTCCCGCGCCGCTAGGTGCGATTGGAATGGCAATGGCGCTAACACGCTTGCCTTTTCCGGCACCTCCGCGACAATGCCTCGCTTCAAGAAAAGCTGGGGGTCCTTCTCAAAAAAAGGCGCAAGAAACCGGCTTGGAGCATCAACGGCAAGGAAGCAAACCACGTTCGCGAGCACCAGATAGCAAGGCACGGTGCGATACCACTTTTTTCCGAGCGAGTTCCCAGGCTTGAGCGACTCCAGAGTGGCGATCCAGAACAGCGGCAAAAGGGGCGCCGCGTAATGATAGTAGATCGTCCATTCAGAGGATCTCCAGGAGAGCCAGTGTTGAAATAATATAGGCAGCGCCGGAAGCAAGGTGAGCGGGCGGCGCAACGGCAGAAGCAACATCGGCAGGAGCAGCGCCCAAAGGATGTTTCCGCGCCACGACGAACTTAAAACCCAGGAGGCGCCTTCCACGAAACCTTTCTCGTGCAGATGCGAATAGAGCGCACCGAAATCCACATTGCCGCCGTTCCATTTTGGCCCCAGCCAAAAAAGATAGATCGCCATCCACGCGGCGGTGAAAAGCCCAGGTAAAAGGCTCCATTTCCAGAGTTCCTCCTTCGGGGGACGCTCAAGAAGCTTCGTAAAACACCAACAACCGACGATAAGCCCCAGGTTCTCCTTGCAGCTAAGCAAGAGAATCAACGATAGCCAAAACCAACGTAGATTTCTCGTCTGCCAGCCGTAGAAAATTGACAGCCATAGCGGTGCCGCAAAGGCCTCTGGATGAAACTCGTGCGTCGCCACAAATGTCAGCACCGGATTCACCAGCAACAACAGCGACAGCCAAAAGGCTTGCCTCGGGCTCCAGCCCATCTCTCGTGCAATCTTCCAGCCCAGAGGTAGACACAAAGAGAGCGCCACATTCTGCACGATGACGAGCGTCATAGGATGCTTGAACAGCGCAAAAAGGGGCCAGATTAGCAGGATGATGAAGTCGGCGTGGTTTCCAAACGGCTGGACGTTCAACAGACTGCTCCGATTCCGGCCATGCGAAAACCCATCCAGCGCCTGGACATAGAAGGCAAGGTCGAACGTCCCATAGCGGAAATGCGTCCAGCGCCACCACGATTGCAGCGTCCAAAGAAACGCCGCAAACAGAGCGAGCGCAAACACCGCAGCGCTAGGGGAAGAGGAGCGAAGCTTGTTCACAGCAAGCTAGTCCACTGCCGAAGGCTCATCACCTAGGGAGTTTAGAGCCTCGACGGTGGGGGAGTATGCCGGCCGGAGGCGAAGGCTCTCCAGAAGGTGCACTCTAGCCTCCCCAGCCTGGCCTAAAATTTGCAAGCTGCGCCCCATGTTATAGTGCGCTTCGGCAGAATGGGGATTAAGCTCAAGAGCCACTTTCAGTTGCGCCACTGCCTCTGCGGGACGTCTTTCTTGCAGAAGGATGTTCGCTAGATTATTACGGGCCTCCGAGTAGCCCGGATACATCTGAATCGCTCCCTGGTAGTAAAAGATTGCCTCAGTCACGCGCCCCATTTTACCGAGGGCGTTCGCTGTATTAAAATAAAGCGACGGATCTCGCGGCTCGATCTCTCGCGAGCGATCATACATCCGTATTGCCAGCGGATACTGGCCGATCTGCGCCACTAGCACACCCAGGCACTTCCACGCGCGCGCATTCTCTGGCCTTTTTTCTACTGTGTCTCTCCACAAGGAGAGAGGTGTCGCGTAAACGTCGTTGCGCAATTGGGTGAGCACGCAGTTAGTGGTAATCCACATGATGAAAACAACCCCACTGATTCTCCCGAGTCTCGTGTAAAGAGCTGTTACAGCCAGAGACAAGAAGGCAGCCAGGGGAAGATACATTCTATGCTCAGCAACGGTTTGCGTGAGCACCGGAACCACACTCGAACTCGGCGCAAGAATAATGAAAAACGCGGCCGCGGCGAAACCGATCACCGGGCGCTTCCACAGGGCAACGCCTGTGAGAAAAAGTAAAAGTAATACAAGAATGCCGGGTGCAATAATGTCCCCAAAGCTCGTCACTGTTTCTGCGCCGTAGTCGAAGATCAACGGGGAAGGCCAAACGGAAAGCTTAAGGTAAGTGCCGATGGCCCACGCTTGGGTCAGCACGTAATCCCAAAGAGACATCTTGCCACTTAGCCCGGCCGTGCCACCTCGATTGCCGGTGCTAAGGATCAGCAGGACCTGAAGCACCCAGCCGAAAAGTAGGGCAGAATAGTAGGCCCGTCGAGTGTTCAGGGCATTCCTGAAAGTCCCGCCCACGAAGGTGCGATCATAGAGAAAGATGACCAGCGGAATAGTCGCCCCCACTTCTTTGCAAGAGATGGAGAGCAGACAAGCAACCACGGAGATGCCGAGCCACGGACCACGGCTTTGCTCACTGGTGCCCCGAATGAAGCCATACAGTGCCACGAGATAAAACAGCGCCATGAGAACCTCCGCGCGCTGCACGATGTAGGTCACAGCCGCTGTATTCAGCGGATGCACTGCCCACAGAATCACCACGACAGCCGCCAAGCCTAATGCCTCGTCGCCGTATTTGCTGCTCAGCCGAGGCTGCAGGAATGTTCTCCGAAGAACTCCCAGGAGCGTCAGGGCCGCGCCGATGTGCGCTAACAGGTTGAAAAGATGATAGCCGTGCACACCGAATCCACCTAGAGCGTAATTCATGGCCAACGTGAGGTTCACGAGAGGGCGTCCGGCGGTCGTCAGGCCGCTGTTCGGAGGAGGAAAAAGCGCATCCGTAATGGGCCACAGACGACGGATAGTAGGGTTGTCCTGGATCGTCGGGAGATCGTCAAAGTGAAATGGCACATCGAGGGAGTTCCGGTAGCTGATCGACGTGAGGAGAATAATCATAACAACTACTATCCACAGGAGGCGCTTCTCAGGGAGGCAGGAATGAGCGTGCGTGGGGGAATACATGGTGAAGTCTAGCGGGTCGGAAGGTTCTTCGTCGCCAACCGCTGAATGAGGACATGGATCTCCTGCTGCCTTTCGGAGTCGCTTCGGCGGAGTGCCTTCTCTTGCAAGGCAAGAGCTTCCTTGTAACGACCGTCTTGAGCCAGAAGAAGGGCAGCCTGACTCAGGGGCTCTGGATCACGAACATCGAGGCAAGCCGCGGCGACGTAACAGTCAACCGCTTGAGCCGATTGTTCCTGAGCGACAAACAGTTCCCCGAGCTGATTATGCGACTCCGCGTGCCACCAATTTCGAGCTGCAAATCCCCTCACCAGCACTAATGCTGCCGTCGAATTTCCCTGCGCCAGATACATTCCTGCGAGCGTTTTCGCCAACTGCCAGGAGTGAGGACTCCGTTCATAGGCCTCGCGGGCAATCGCCGTTGCTTCAAGAGGCTTGTCGCTCCGCGCAAGAGTCTCTAGAAGTGCCACCTTTTCAGTTGTTCCAGAGCTCTCGTTAGCTGCGGTCTGCGGCAGTAACGCAGTCGCCTCCGAGGCGCGTCCTTGGATGTTCAGGTTACGAGCCAGGGCGAGTTTCGCCAGCAAGAGGTTAGGCATTACCTGCACCACTGAGCGTAGAATGCATTCGGATTCTTCAAGATGGCCACGTTTTTGGTACTCGGCTGCAAGATTCATTCGCACGCGCACGCTGTCGCCTCCAGCTCGAACCGTAGCCACGTAAAACGTGACTGGATCTCGCCAGTCCACAGCCCGCACCCACGTGCGGCCTCCGATGGCTAGGAGAATGATCGGAAAAAGGATTTGGAGGGCTGTTTTGACGGGCTTGTTAGAACCAAACCAGCAGCCGGTTGCCCAAAAGCAAACGCCAATCAAAGGAAAGTATAGCCAATGCTCCGCGATTGTTGCGTTCAAGGGGAAGAGATTGGAAACCGGCAAAATCATCACCGAAAACCACAGCGCGCCAAAACCTCGTAAACGTCTACCCTGTTTTCTCCAGAACAAGGAGCTGAACACAACAGCCAACGCTACGCCTCCGATCCACCCGAGGAATGGGAACAAAGCGTCGTTCTTCACCGGGTCCGTGAAGAGCCCCGTGTGAGAACTCACTTGCCGCTCCATGAAGAGTTTCTCTGGGTATACGATGAGGCGAAAATAATCACCCATAGCTCTGAAGAACAGCTCAGGTCTGCCTGACTCAGAAGGGATATTCGCAACTGCCGGTGCGATATTAGGTTCGGGCAAACTCCGAAGAATCAAATAGGCAGCAAAGACGACGAGAATTCCCAAGGTGTGCCTAATCTTTAATCCTTGGCGAAGATCCGTCCGGAAGAGCCAAACATAAAGGAGGAACAACCCGAGGGCCGCGGTGGCAATCTCCTTGGAACAGCAGGCGATCAGTGCCAGAATAGCTGCCCCGACATATCCAGCAGATTGTCTCCAACTCCTTCTTGCTCCTCTAGCATTCTCCCAGCAAAGCCATGCACCAAGAACTCCCGCCAAGGCCAGACTATCGGCCCTCCCGGAGATGTATGCTACTGCCGCGCTATGCACCGGGTGCAAAGACCAGAATGCCGCGAGGCAAAACGCTACTGCGGTGACCGCAGAAGATTCTAAGTGGGAAAGCTGCCGGAGCAGCCTTCGGGAAAGCATAAAGAGCAGGAGTGCGTTGAGGCCGTGAAGGCCAAGGCTGGTAGCGTGAAAAGCAGGCGCATCAAAACCCGCCCTCCAGTAATCGAAGATATAGGAAAGGTTCTGAATCGGTCTGTAGAACTCCCCGCGCGAGTCGGTAAAAAGAAAGTGATTGAAAATCTCCACTGCCAGGACCGGCGAGCGGATCATCGGGTTCTTCAAAACAAGAAATTCATCGTCCCAGAGAAAATCGCCGTCGTGAATAGGCGCATAGGCAATAAACGTGAGGAGGACCAGAACGATTCCCCCCAAGATCGTCCAGAGAGATTGGCTGGAGCGACGTTTAGGGAACGTCTGCAGTTCAGGAAGGGAAGCGGGATTCACTACGTGCGAGTGTTAGGACGAGGGTGAGTGAGCTCTTGCCCTCTTGCGCAGTTCTTCGGCTCGCGCACGGCGTGTGGTGTCCCTCACATCGAGGCGCGCCGCGGCAGCGTAGGCATCGGCCGCAGCTTCCGGCTGGTGCGCAGCCTCGAGCAGTCTTCCCAGTTCCACATGCGATTCAGCATGCCACCAGTGCTGCTCCGTAAAATTCATATAGAGGGCCATCTTCTGCGCCGGTTGGCCCATCTTCTCAAAGAGCAGCCCAATCTCCTTGCGCAGAAGCCAGGAGTTAGCATGTGCCTCGCGCAGCTGCTTCAGTACGGCCGACGCCTCTGCTAACTCCCCGTTTGCGATGAGTCGGTCGGCTGCATAAAGCTGCCCCCGAAAGCTGTTACCGAAGGGAGTGGCTTCTTTGGCAAAAAGATAGCGTGCCTCCTCTGTGCGGCCCTGCCGCGTTAGGTTTCCCACCAATCCATGGCGTGCTTGTGCATAGTTGGGGCTGAGAGTGAGCACTGAACGAAACAGTTCCTCTCCTTTGGCGAGGTTTCCACTGAGTTGATACTCATTAGCTAGATTCACCCGCATCCTCGCGGTATCACCTCCGTCTCGGATGGTCGCTTCAAAGAACGCGATAGGCGAAATCCAATCCTGCACGCGCTGCTTGGTGCGGATGCCCAGCCCCGCGGCGGCAAAAAGGGTGGCGATTGCGAGAAATCGTTGCATTTTAGGAGAAGTCTCCAAGGCCGAACCTACGAGGATGATGAGGAATCCGATGGATGGGATGTAGAGCCAGTGCTCCGCGATGGTGGCATTCAGCGCGAAGACGTTGGACACCGGGAGGATCGTTGCCACAAACCACAAGACACCAAAGCGTCGGACCCGCAGAAGCGGACCTCTACGCCACAACGAGACAGCGAGGAAGAGAATGAATAGCACGCCGGGGACAGCCAGCCAGCGGTAGAGTGGGTCGAAGGTTGCAGGATCGCGGAAGAGGTTCGGCACCATAACAATCTGGCGTTCCATCCTTAAGTTATCAGGGTACAGAAGCAGACGCGAATAGTCTCCCAAGGCCCTTAGGACAAGGAGAGGACGCTCCGCTACAGAACTGCTTGCTTGACTCGCCTCTCCAGCTGGAATGGTCAGGCGTAGCGCTAGATAAATTGCTAACAGAAGGAGCCCACCCGCCATAATGCACGCTTTCTCAGGCGGGCTGTTTTTGCCGTCGCTATCGGTAGCTTCACTGCCCGACTTCGGCCGCTCCCTAGGCGGAGCTAACAGCGTCCAGACCAGGAACACGCCGATCCCTATCAGAGCCGCTTCTTTGGAACACGCAGCTAAAAAGCCGCAGAGAAAAACTAGTGCTCCGAGAAGCCAGCGGCGCGGACCATTTGCAGTCAAAAGTTTGCTCCAGGAGAACCAACCTCCCAGCAGAAAAAGCAATGCCAGGCTGTCTGCGCGACCGGCAATGTAGGCCACCGTCGCGCTATGTATCGGGTGAATGATCCATAGGAGAGCGACTAGGAGGCCAGCCGCAGTTGCCCTTCTCTCTGTAACGCCCGCTTCTCGTTGCAGCAGTTGCCGCACAAACCCGAAAAGAAGAATCCCGGCTCCGGCGTGAATCCACGTATTCGAATCGTGGTAAACTGTAGATTCCAATCCTCCCCGCCAATAATCGAAAAGGTAGGTGAGTGTCTGGACGGGGCGATAGAAGTTGGACGGAGGCTCGTCTCCTAAAAAATGACGGAACCCCTCTAGGAGAAGCACCGGAGATCGAATAAGTGGGTTTTTCACCACCAAGAACTGATCGTCCCAAATAAATGGCGCTTGGCGGCACGCCCAATAAAGAAAAGTCGCAAGCGCAATCAGGAAAGCAGCGATTAGCAGGTCGCGGGTTTTAGCTATCATGTTTGCGTTCTCCCCAGTGTGGCTGTTGCGATGTCTCGATCAAACAAAAAAACCCCTCTGAGTCTCCTCAGAGGGGTTTATCGTGAAGTAGGAACTGTTAAGGAGTCATTCCTGTAGAATACGGAGCCCAGAAACTGGCATCAGCGACATCAGACAGAGATTGGAAAGTTGTCGTAGGGATCACTGGCAGCGCATCCACCGTAGGAGTGACGATCGTGTTGCCAAGCTGGTCGGTGAGGGTGCCAGCTGCAGCAGAAAGCTGAAGGCGAGTTCCCTTTTTGAGGTAGTTTCCGATGTCGCTTGCAAGCACAAGGCCTCCTTTTGATTTGTTGGTTTCAATCGCATACTGATCTACGGCTGCGTCGATGAGGCGCAGGTCGTTTTTCACAGCGGTTGCTTGGGAGCGTTTACGAGCGCGCAGGAAGCTGGGGACAGCGACGGATGCGAGCAATGCGATGATCGCCACGACGATCATGATTTCAACGAGGGTGAAGCCCCCGCGATTTTTGTGTAGTTGTTTCAACATAGGTTTATTTGTATTTATGAGTGCGTTTTTATTATAACCGGAATTCCGGCCAAGCTTCTGTAGAGCAGCAGTCATGCCAGACATCTCCGGTAATCAGAAGCTCCGGTGTTGACTCCCAAAGGTGACGAGCTTCATCGTCTGTCGAGCATGTTCCCCCAGTCGTTTCTCTCACCTCTTGCGGGGCGCTCCCTGGTTTGGCTATTCATCGTCGCCTTTTGCATTCGCCTTTTGGTGATAGCGAATCTCTACGGCGGTTCCTTCTCCGCCGCCGACCAAGGGGACATGCAGTTCTACAGCCTGTGGGCTCAGCGGATTCTTTCGGGGCATTGGACGAACCAGGCCGCCTTCTATGGCCTCCCGGGCTACGCCTTTCTACTTGCTGGGATCTATAAATTCTTCGGAACCAGCACCCTTGCCGCGGGAGTTTTGCAAGCCTTGGCAGAGGCATGTGTCGCAGTTTTGATAGGTTTGGTTGCAAATTTGATTCTTCGCAAGCGCGGACACGCCCACGCCCCGCGTTTTGCCAGTGTCGCTGCGGGGCTTTCCTACGCCCTGTATCAACCCGCGCAAGCTTACTCCGGTATTCTGATGCCCACCTGCTGGCTCGTCGTGTTCTTCTGGTGGCTCGTTTGGTGGTGTGCGCGTGATCGGGAGAAAAAGATCTCCATCCTGAACGCGGGTGCAGTCGGGCTCGGCATCGGCGTTATGGCCACAACCGTCGCGACCATCTTGTTCATCATCCCTTTGGCAATTGCGGCACTTTGGCAAAAAAGCCACCGCCCCCTACGTGCGATCACCCTGCTTCTCGCAGGGGTCCTCCTCGGCTGCAGCCCTGTCATTCTCCACAACCGCCTCATCGCGCACGATTCCGTCCTCTTATCGGCCCACGGCGGGCTGAACTTTTTTCTCGGCAACAACCAGGAAGCCAACGGCTACCTCACCATCCCGCCCGGAATGAGGGCAAACCAAGCGCACATGCTGGATGACTCTATAGCCATCGCAAGAGCCGCACTGGGCACTCCTCCCGGCGAAAAGATCCCCCTCTCCGCCGTCTCGAGCTATTGGTCGGCAAAAGCCAACACCTACATTCGGGAAAATCCCCTGGCTTGGCTTCGTCTCCTCGGCCAGAAGGTCATCAACTTCTGGAATGCTTACCAATACGACGATCTGAGCGTCATCGACGCCTTTGCACAAGAAGGCATCACCACGCCGGGCCTCCGCTTCGGCATCGTTGCCGCCCTTGGCCTCGCGGGCATGGTCGCTGCCCTTGCGAGCAAAAACATCCCGGCGCGCTGGGTCATTGCCGCAGTGCTCCTCCACATGACCGCCCTCCTCCCGGTCTTCATCACTGAACGCTACCGGATGGCGGCAGTGCCCGGCCTGCTCATTTTGGGCACCTATTTTCTCGTGCAGCTCTGGGATAACGCCGCGAGCTCCCGTTGGAAACCCGTCCTCCTCCAAACCACCACCGTGCTTGCCGCAGTAGCCTTCGTCACAATGCCCGTCCCCAACCAAGGCGCGTGGGCTCTCGATGCCTACAACAACGGCCTCCGCCACCTTGCCGCTCGCGACTGGCCAAAAGCCACCTCCGACCTGCAGCTAGCCTGGCGCTACGCACCCGAGAGCGAACACACCAACCTTGCCGTCGGCAATCTCTACCTCGGGCAAGGCGACCTCCCACGCGCCGCCGCCTTTTACCAGCGCTCGCTGCGGATCAACCCCAAAAACGCCAGCGCGCTCAACAACCTCGGCAACATCGCCTTCACGCAAAACTCCCCCGCCGAGGCCATCCGCTTCTTCTCGGAGGCACTTACCGTCGCTCCTAATCATCTCGCCGCGATCTACCAGCTCGCCCTCGCCTACCGAGCCAACCACCAACTCCCGGAGGCCCGCGCCATTATCGAAAAGGCGTTGACCCTCCACCCGGAACGGAAAGAATTGCTCGACCTCCGCTCCGAACTCGCCACGCCCCCTGCCCCATGACCATCGCTCCTCCCAAGCCCTTCCCCGTGTGGCTGCTAATTCTCGTCGTCATCCTCGCGATGGGCACATTCCTCCGCATCCATTCCTTGGAAATGATGAAAGGCGTCGGCTTCGACGAAAACATCTATCGCCAATACGTCGAGCAGATCGCCACGCGCGGCTGGACGCACTATCCGGAAGTCGTCGATCTCTATATAGAAGAACAAAAGCTCGCCCCCATCGCCTTTCTGCCGCCAACGCGAGTGACGTTTCTCCTCTCTGCCACGGCCTGGCACGGCGTCACCGGGATGTCTTCCGTGGAATCCATTCGCGCCGTTTCCACCGCTGCTAGCATTATCCTACTCTTCGGTGCCGCGATCTTCGCATGGAGACTAGGTGGAAAACGGCTCGCGCTGGTGGTCGGGACGCTCATGGCGTTTGCTCCGCTGCAACTCTACATGGCTCATCGCGCCTTGATCGACGGGTTCTTCGCCACCATTAGCTTTTTTGTTCTTTGGGCCCTGTGGGAATCCTTGCAAAATGCCAGGAGCCGCGGCTGGCTGGTCGCTTACGGGGTGTTTCTTGCGCTGCTCGTGCTTACAAAAGAGAACGCCGCCTTCGTTTATCTGGCAATCCTCGCCATCCTATCTGCCAATCACTGGCTGAAGCTAGGCACCATCACCAAGCCGCTCCTCTTAACGACCTTGCTAGCACCGGGGGCTGGCGCGGGACTCCTCGCCCTCGCCGCCGGAGGAACGGATCCCCTCTTCGCCGCCTACCTTCTGAACGTCCGCATGTCCTACAACCTCCCCTACGCCATCGCCACAGGAGATGGGCCGTGGTTTCGCTATTTATCGGATCTACTGCTCACCACGCCCGTCGTTCTACTCCTCGCCATCGGCGGGCTTTTCCGCGCCCGTGACAAGGCCGCTCTATTCTTCATCACCTTCGTCCTGACGAGCTACCTCATCATGGGAAATCTCCGTTACGGAATGAACCTGCGCTACGCCTTGATCTGGGATTTCGCCCTCTGCTACCTAGCCGCAAACCCTCTCCTCTCGGTCGTGAAATGGGTCGCTACACCGTGGAGGCAAAACGCCGCACTCACCCTGCTGCTAACCACGATTGTTTACTTCCAACTGGATAACTACCAGACTCTCTTCATCGAGAACCCCATTTACGATCCAGTGCCGAAGCCGTTGATGCACGCCCTCCAAATGATCAAATGACCCTTCCGGAACGAGAGCACAGCCTCATCGAGCGTTACTCGCTCATCGAGGATCGTCACGAGCGGCTGAATGCCATCATTAGCTATCGTTTGCCGGAACGTCAGATGGCCATGGAAGAGCGGCGGGACGAATGGCTCGTGCAGGGTTGCGCGTCGCAAGTCTGGCTGAAGGTGGAGGTCACGGAAGGAAACGTAACACTCCTCTATGCGGCAGACTCCGTAATGATTCGCGGACTCGTCGCTTTGTTAGTCGAGTTGTATCACGGAGCTGCCATTGCTGAGGCGGAGACATTCTCCCCGCAGTTGTTAGAAGAGCTCGGCCTCGACCGCATCCTGAGCGCCACGCGGCTGCACGGTCTGACGCAGATCATCCACCGGATTCAACGCGCCAGCCATGTGGATTGATGCGCACAACCACCTTCAGGACGAGGCGCTCGCAGATACGCCCCGCGGGTTATCGGCACTTCCTGTCTTGGCGGTTGTTGTAAATGGCACACGCGAGGATGATTGGCCTCGCGTGCAGGAATTGGCGGAGCGCTATCCGTGGATCCACCCTGCTTTTGGGCTGCACCCGTGGCATGTGGAAGGCCGCAGCTCGGAATGGAAGCCCAAGCTGGAGCATTTTCTGAAGACTCCCGGCTCCAGCATTGGAGAAATCGGTCTCGATCTTGCCAGAAAGAACATCGACCCAGTTGCTGCGGAGGAAGCATTCCGCTGGCAGTTGGCGCTGGCCGCCGAGCGCAACCTTCCTGCATCCATCCACTGTGTAAAGGCGTTCGGACCGCTCACCAGCGTCTTGCAAAGCAGTCCCCTGCCCACTTGCGGATTTTTGCTGCACGCCTACTCCGGCTCCATTGAGATCGCGCGCGAATGCGTTTCTCTTGGGGCGTATTTCTCCTTTTCGGGTTCTTTTCTCCACGAACGCGCGGCACGACGGCGAGAAGTGTTCGGCGGATTGCCCTTGCATCGTTTGCTCGTGGAAACGGATGCCCCCAACGCGTCTCTTCCCAATCATCTGGAGAAATTTTCCAGTCAGAACGGCATCAATCATCCGGGGAACGTCGTCGCGTGTTACGAAGGATTGGCAAAGCTGCGCGGCATGGCCGTAGCCGACCTCGCCGAGGCGGTGAGTCAAAATTTTCATCGGCTGTTCGGCTCTACAGATACCGAGCAGACACCCTCACCTGGTCAGGCGGAGTAAGGGGAATGCAGCCCGACGACTGCGTGCTGGCGTGCATGTCATTCCCAGCCAACCACTCAATCTGCTGTCCCGATACCTCGGACTCCGTGCCAACCGCTCCACATCGGGTGTCTCGGAATTTTTCGGTTTGCGCTTTTCCGCATTGAGCGGTATTTGTTTGCCCTGCTTCGCGAGAAGCTTAACGGTGGCTGTAGCTCAATGGTTAGAGTCCCAGATTGTGATTCTGGTTGTTGCGGGTTCGAATCCCGTCAGTCACCCCATTTTTTTACCTGATCGGGGCCGCTTTGCCCGTCAGTGATTCCGCCTGAAGGCCGCAAGCGGCCTTTCCTCGTCCCAAACTCCAGTCTGGGAACGAACTTGTCTTTGGAAACTCTGTTTCCTCGGCTGCATCACCACCGGGGAACTGAAGTCCGAAAATGAGACTTTTGGCTAAATCAGTGCTCCCGTTCGCCCGTTGCGGGGTAGTTTTACCTATTGCTCAGGAGCTGGGGACGGAGCTGCCGCAGGAGTCGGGGTCGCCGCCACAGTAGGAGCGGCATCCACAGCGTCGATGTGCACCGTCATTCCCTTCGACACCATGTGCACGAAACGAGCAGCATCCCAGTTCGCCAAGCGAATGCACCCGTGGCTGCCGGTCCGCCCAATGTTATCCGGGCTGTTTGTCCCGTGAATCCCCACGCCGCGCTTGTTCAAGCCACACCAGAGGACGCCCACCGGGCAATTCGGCCCTGCGGGAACATCGTAAGATTCGCCCGAGGCAACACCCGTTTTCAACACGCCCTTGTTCCAGCGATACCAGGGCATCGTGGCGATTCCCACGATGCGCCATTTGCCTTTTGGCGCCGGATGATTCGCCGCTCCGGGAGTGATCGGAAACGCCGCAAGCAGCTTCTCGCCGTCGCGCAGCTCCAGCATCTTATTCACCGTGTCGACGTGGATCGAGCGCGTGGCGTGCTCCGGAACTGGAGGCACGCTGCCGATCTCCTTCATGTCTTCGATGATGAACGGCGCCACATTCGGCACCCGAATCTCGTCGCCCGCCTTCAATCCATCGAAGTTCACGCGCTTATTCAGCTGCTGGATGAAATTCGGATCGGAATGAAACTTCTCGCCGAGAAACTCCAGGATGCTCGTGTAGGGCATCCGCTTCAGCGTGGACTGCTCCTTCGGCGTTTTCGGGATTTCGCCAAGCTGTCGGAAATCCTGCGGACGCAAAACGTAAGTCGTGTAAATCGGGCTGATCTGGAGCAAATCCGGCAGAGATTCCCATTTGCCGTCCACGACCATGCCGCTGGCTTTTTGGTAGCGATTGAGCGCTTTGCCGGTGAATTCCCCCCAGCGACCGTCGATTTTTCCCGGGCCGAAATTGCGTTGATCGAGGTAAATCTGCAGCCGCGTGATGAGTTCACGCTCGCGAACCGGCTCCGCGCGCATGATCTGCGGCTCCGCTGGTGCTTGAGGCGGTGCGTCCGTCGGGACTTGGGCTAGCAACGAACTGCTGGAAAGAAGAAGCAAAAGAAAACGGCGCATGGAAAATGGTGTAAGGGTCGGGTGTGGAAAACGGAAGAAACTACACGATCTGATCCGCAATTTCCTCTGCTGGATAGGTCCAGATCTCAGAAAGTGTCGGATGATAATGAGGCATCTGAGCGAGAGCACCCGCTGTGCCGTGAAAATGCATCACCGCCACGATCTCGTGAATGAGCGTGCCCGCCTCCGGCCCCAACACGCTCGCTCCGACGATCTCGCCGGTGGACCGCAGCGCCACGAGCTTCACGAAACCGTCCGTCTCGCCCATGACGAGCGATTTTCCATGATCATCAAACGGATAACTTGCCGTGAAAATATCCAGCCCCTTCTCGCGCGCTTCCTCCTCCGTAAGCCCCACCTGCGCCAGCTCTGGATGCGTAAAAAGCACAAACAACTTGCAGCGATAATCCGTCTCCTCCAGCGCCGGGTCGTCCTTCAGCAACCGCGCAATGTTCCGAACCGCCACCTCCGCCTGCTGGATCGCGAGATGGACGATCTCGTAAGGACCCGACACATCCCCCGCCAGGAAAATATGATCCACATTGGTTTGCTGCGTCGGGCGCACCGGCCCGCTCACCACTCCTGCCTTCTCCGTCACCGAAGGCTCCAGCTTTGGCCGCCGCCCGAGCGCGTAGAAAATCTCCTCCGCACGCACTTCCTCACGGCTTCCTTCCTGCGTGTAAGTGACCACTTTCTCCCCGCCGACGCGAGCGGCGGATTCCAGAGTGACCCCGGTGTGGATGACGATCCCCCGTTTCTCCAACGCCACCCGCAACGCATCCGCCGCCTGATGATCCGACCCGCGCAAAAGGCGTTTTCCCCGTTGGAGAATGGTCACGTGCGAGCCCAGCGCATTGTAATAATGGGCAAACTCCAGCCCGATCGCCCCGGCTCCCAAGACGATCACCGACTTCGGCAGCGTCGGGTTTTTCAAAACCGTGTCGCTAAATTCATAGCCGACCTCCGCCAGCCCCTCGATCTTCGGCGGCTTCAGCTCCGAGCCCGTCGCCAGCAGAAAATAACGCGCCGTCACCCGCCGCCCCGCATCCCGACCGCCGCAAATCTCCACCGTATGCGCATCCACAAACACCGCCCGCCCGTGGATGAAAGGAAACTTCCCGCTCTCGATCTGCTCCCGCCGATACGTGGCGAAGCCGTTCACCAATTCATCCTTCCGCGCCAGCAACGTCGGGAGATCCAGCTCCAGCTTCTCCGCTGCAATGCCAAATTCCCCGCTGTGCCGCGCCTGCTGAAACCGATTCGCCCCCGCCAGCAGCGCCTTGCTCGGCATGCACCCGCGCAGGATGCAAAGCCCACCCAACTCCTCCGCCCCATCGATCACCGCCACCTTGATGCCTAATCTGCGAGCCGCCGCCGCCCCGTTATACCCCGCACTGCCCGCGCCAATGATGAGAAGATCGTAGTCCGACTGTAACATGTCGCCCAAAGTAAGTCAGAAACCGCCGATAGCAAAAGCCGGCTCCTAGTCTCCCTGTCCCGCGAGAGCATTCAATCGAGCATGTGAAGCCGGTTTTTTCGAAAGAATTCCAGCTGGTCAAAATCGCTGGTCGTGGCGGCCCAGCCAATTCTGCCGCTCAGCAACAGTCGCTGCATTCGCTGATAGTCAGCGTCTCCGGCGGGGCAATTTTGAGTCAATAACGCACGCAGTTCCCGAGATGGGAACCCCTTCTGCTCCCTGGTTTTTCGAAGCGCCGAGAGAAAGAGGTATTCCGTCGCTGCTGGATCGGGGGTCTTGCCCAGCGCGGCGATTGCCATTTCGCTGATGATCGTGTTCTCGTGTTCCATCGCTGCGGCGACGGCCCTGATGGATGTTTTGTCGTTGGTTGTGGCAAGTCCTTCGAGGACGTTCTGTAAACTGCTTTCGAAGGATCTCAACGCGAGCTGCGTGCGTGCTTGTTCAATGAGGTAATCACGATAAATGACATCTCCCGTCTGGCGGAATAGCACAGAGGCTAAGCTGGCCGCCCGTCCAGCGTCGGGGCTAAAAGCGGGGCTGGCATGCAGTTGGCTGAAAATAGCTTGTAGTTTAGCTGTTACTTCTGGCGTTCCCCTCTCGTGGGCAACCTTAAGCGCGTTCGTAAAACCGCGTGGATTGTCGAGGCGCTCCATCCAGTACTCGATCGGCAAAGCGCGCCCACGCTTCTCCAAATAAGATCCATGATCGACCGATTCGAGAGTTTTACCCTCGGTCGTCCTCTCCTGCTGCCACACTTTAAAAACCAACTCATCAAAACTTCTGTCATTGGAGTAAGCAGCCTCTCGCAAAGCACGAGCACGAATATCGAGATACTCGCTTTTCCCGAAGCTTCTGTCATACGTCCGGTAATCCCATCCCTTGGTAATCCACTCAGACATTTTAGTTCTCGCAAATCCTTCAACGTCCCCCAACCGGTAAATGGACAAGGTAGCTTCCGATGAAATCCCTGGATCATCATCTGCCGCAAGTTCCTTAAGCGTCCACAGATACCCAGCTGCCGCGCCCACGTCGCCTTTTAGTAAAGCTCGGCGAATCCAGCCAGGCAGGACTTCAACAACTACCTCCTTCCTGTCTTTTTCGAACGCATTCTCGCTGTTAAAAACGGCTCCCCTCCACTTTCGTTTCACGGGTTTGGGCAACGCGACCCTGAGTCGAGCAAACTCGAGATCACTCATTCTAGAGTCAATCGATGATTGGTTCCCCTGCTGTTTGGGTTCCCGCGTTATTCCGCTCGCAGAGGCGGCCAGCTTTTCCGTAGCGTGAGCTTTAGGTGAATACTTGCCTTCTGTCGCTGGACGTCCGACCCACCACGAGCCCACCACAATCGCAGCAGCAAACACAACTATCACTACGTTCGTTAGTCGATGCTTCATCGAGTCCTGTGTAAACAGAAGTTAGCGGCCATACTTCCTATTAACGTTGTACGCACCACTTCTAATAGCTCTTTCTCTGGAATGCCTATTCCTGGTGATTAAGCCGTCGCTCCCAATATGACTCCATACAATAACGTCTCCGCCCGCTGACGCCTTCCTTCTGATGAAACTTAAAGAAATGCCCCTGATCACGGCGGCAGAACTTGCATGCTTTGAGAACGATCCGCAAGGCAGCCGGGGCTTCGAGCTACCGTATCGGTTGCCTTCTGCCTTGGGTCTTGTTTTGATTCTTGCCGGACTTGGGGTTGGTTGGCGCACGAGTAACTTGCTGCTAACCGGGATCTTGGTCGGCTCTGGCTTTGTGATTTTCATGATCACAATCTGGATCATGTTTCGGGCTACGCCTCGCAGTTCTTTGACCGGTCTGCCTTTGGAGAAGTTTCGCTATGTGGGGCGGGACGCAGAGCGTCTCGAAGTGGCCTATGTAGATCGTCACGCGAAGACCTATTTCCGACGGACTTATTCAAAGAGGCGTCGTGGGAACCTGAATCGTTCCTCCATTTAGCGAGTGACGGCAGCTCGGAGAGTTTGCATGCCACAGCCACGGCTTGTTTGTACACCGGCGTCAAGTTCGAGATATCCAACCAACGCGGATATGCTAGGCATCCTGCGGTCGGTGCGGTTTGGACGATTTTTACAGGAGCTATGGACCCCGGAGCACCAACGCCGGCCGAAACGTTTCATCGTGTAACTAGACCATTCTGTTCGCTCTGGTTGAAGTTTGCGATACACTCTATTCCGCGGCAAGCGCATCATCTCCGCCGCCTACCGCACTAAACGTTCCCCCACACCACGTCTCACTCCCCGGCGGCCCAAGCTGTCCGCCAAATCGCCTTATGTTGTTGCCCTACCTCCCTATGACATTTCGACGCTTGATCGCGTTGCTATCCTTTGTTGCGCTCTGCGGAACGTGCGCTGCCAAAGAGTGGCACTGGAGTTCGCCCCGAACCAGGAGCTTTTTTGCCATCTCCCATGGCCCGGACCGGTTTGTTGCAGTGGGGCAATTCGGGGTGATTCTGTGGTCAACGAATGGAGAGCACTGGTATGCAGCGACGTCTCCCGTGACCGGGTATCATGCTGAGCTGTATGGAGTGTGCTATGGAAATGGCATGCACGTGGCGGTGGGTAAAAAGGATAATATGGCCAATATTCTACGCTCAACAGACGGCAAGGCATGGCAGACCTGCGTGTCCCCCACGTTCGAGGAGTTGAACGACGTCTCGTTTGGGAACGGTAAATTTGTCGCTGTGGGCAAGGATGCGACCATTCTCGTCTCCACCGACGGCATCACTTGGACGGTGGGTAGCCATAATGAGAGTGCTGGATGGCCCTATCCGTTAAGTTCGCTCGGTGCGGTTCAGTATGGCAACGGTGTTTGGGTGGCTCTGGAGGAGAACCAGACTGGGGGCATTCGTTCCCTGGATGGAATTAACTGGGACCGCATCTATACCGGAGTCGGCTATGAAAAGGAGCTCATTTTCGATGGTAGCAAGTTTGTGACGGTGTCAGGAGGCGGCAGCGGCAGCGCTGTTTCCTCCTCCACCGATGGAATCACGTGGACAACCACAGCCGCTCCCGAATCCCTCTATGGTCTAGCCTACGGCGAGGGTCGCTATATTGCACTCAGGGGAGGTCTCATTTATGCGTCCACCGACCTTACAACTTGGACTCCGGTCTCGGATGCGCCGCCGGGCTTCAACTCTGTATGTTACGGCGACGGAGTATTTACTGGGGTAGGTATTGGGCGCGCGTTTTCTGAGGATGGCTTGAACTGGCAGGGAGAAATGGAGGCCGGGCCATCCATTAATCTGAATGGAACCTGCTACTTCAAGGGCTTGCACCTGGTAGTCGGCGATTCCGGCTTTCTCGGCTATTATCGCTTCGAGCCCGATGGGTTTGTGCAGGTCGCTTCCGGCACGAACTGGGATCTGACCGACATGGCCTGCAGTAGCTCAGCGGTCGTCGCGGTAGGCGCGGGCGGGATGGCATTGCGTTCGACGGACGGAGTTTCCTGGACGCGGGTGGATGCAAAGACCGCTTCAAACCTGAACAAGATCATCTATTGGAAGGGCCAGTTTTGCGCAGTCGGAGACTCCGGAGCGGTCACAATCTCAGGCGATGGGCAGACGTGGACGAAGGTCGTTACCGGAACGACGGAGAACTTGATGAGCATCGCCGGCGGTGATTCGACTGCGGTCGTTGGTACTTGGAACGGGAATCTGCTGCTCTCAGCCAATCTACAGACATGGGCGAAGCGTGCGGGGCCAGGCGAGGTGTTGTGGGATATCGCTTATGGCAATGGCGTTTTTGCTGGCATGGGATGGTTTGGGAACACCTGGCGTTCGGCAGATGGTCTTACATGGCAGTCGAGCCCGTCGGGGCATGTCGGTTGGCTTTCGCGGGTGACCTTCGGGGATGGCCAATTCGTCCTGGCGACAGAAGATGGCTATCTGCGAACCTCTGTCGATGGAATAACCTGGAGGCATACGGGATTAGCACTGGAAGGTTGGGGCAGGATAAACGCGTTAAGCTTCAACGGTGAGCGTTTCTTTGGTGTTGGCAATCACCTATATGGCAATGACCAACCAGCGGTGGTGTATTCGCAGCGCCGTCCCGATTTGCGGAAGGTGCAAACTTTCCTTGAGCAAGGACCAGACGAGACATTGAACTTGCATCTCAAAATTGGGGCCGAGATGGTTGATTTGTTCGATGTAGAAGCCAGCCACGATCTGATCACGTGGGAGGTCGTCGCAAAAGACCGCAGTCCCCGCAGTCCCCGCAGTGCTGGCTGGCTGTATGCGGCTCCGCTTTCGACGTCCGCACCGCGAAGGTTCTTTCGTTTGAAGAACGCACCTTAGGTTTTGGCCCTTCGAGACGTCGGGGGCAAAATGCGGAAGCCTCTTTCTATAAACCGGGGAGCGACAGAGAGCGGGATGTTTTGCCTGTCATCCCCGTGCGATCTGTGGATGGTTAATGTTTCAAAAATGGCGACCATTACCAACATCGCGGCTTATCGATTTGCTCATCTCTCGGATCTGAAGAATCTGCGGCAGCGGTTGCTGGCGCAGTGCAAGGCTTGGGGATTGAAGGGGACTATTTTGCTGAGTGTGGAGGGGATTAATCTTTTTGTGGCGGGCGGGCGCGCGGAGATCGAGGCGTTGCTGGGGGAGCTGCGGGCGATTCCGGGGTTGGAGACGCTGGCCCCGAAGTTTAGCGAGAGCGAGGAGCAGCCGTTTTCGCGGATGCTGGTGCGGATCAAGAAGGAGATCATCGCGTTTGGCGTGGAGGGGATCGATCCCGCGACGCGGACGTCGCCGAAGCTGCCGGCGCGCGAGTTGAAGCGCTGGCTGGATGAGGGCCGGCCGGTGACGCTGCTGGATACGCGCAATGATTACGAGGTGAAGCTGGGGACCTTTCGCGGGGCGAAGGTGCTGGAGATCGATCATTTTAAGCAGTTCCCCCAGGCGGTGAGTGAGTTGCCGGAGGAGATGAAGCATGCGCCGGTGGTGATGTTTTGCACGGGCGGCATCCGTTGCGAGAAGGCGGGGCCGTATATGGAGCGGGAGGGGTTTGAGCAGATCTATCAACTCGATGGTGGGATTCTGAAGTATTTCGAGGAGGTGGGTGGCGATCATTACGACGGGGAATGTTTTGTGTTTGATCAGCGTGTGGGGGTGGATCCGGGGCTGCGGGAGACGGAGTCGGCGATTTGTTTTGCCTGTCAGACGCCGCTGAATGCTGCGGAACAGGCGGATGCGCGTTTTGTGGCGGGGGTGAGCTGCCCGCATTGTTACCAGGACACGGCGGAGGAGATGGCAGCGCAGATTGCGAAGCGTCATGCGGCGATTCGGAAATGCACGAGTCCCCTGCCCGGCTCGGTGCCGTATGTGAATGAGCGTCCGCTGAACATTCCCGCGGAGTATGATCGGGCGACTTTGCTGGAGGCGTTGTGCGGCATTTTTCCCCATGTGCCGGCGACGGAATGGACGGAGATCCTGGAGCAAGGGAGCTTCCTCGCGCCGAGTGGGGCGGCGGCGGTAGCTGATCAGGTGGTGCGCGCGGGGGAACGTTACAAGCGGATCACGCCGGGTGCGGTGGAGCCGGAGGTGAACGGGGACATCCATATCCTGCACGAAGACGAGGCGGTGGTGGTGGTGGAGAAACCGGCCCCGCTGCCGATGCACCCGAGCGGGCGCTTCAATCGCAATACGCTGCAGTTCATTCTGAATGAGGCGTATGCGCCGCAGAAGATTCATCCGGCGCATCGGCTGGATGCGAATACGACGGGCTTGGTGGTGTGTGCGCGCACGCGGCATTTTGCGAAGTTGCTGCAGCCGCAGTTTGTGCGAGGCGAGGTGGAAAAGATCTACCTGGCGCGGGTGCAGGGTCATCCGGCGGAGGAGGCGTTTTCCTGCGAGGCGCCGATGACGACGGGACCCGGCGTGGCGGGTTCGCGGGACGTTGATGAGATCGGTGGGCAACCGGCGCGGACGGAGTTTCGAGTGCTGGAGCGTTTTCCCGATGGAACTGCTTTGCTGGAGGCCCGGCCGATCACGGGACGGACGCATCAAATCCGCGTGCATCTTTGGAGGTTAGGTTTTCCGATCTGTGGGGATGCGACTTACCTGCCGGACGGCGGCATGAGCGAAACGCAGACGCTAGCAGTCGATGCCGCGCCGCTCTGTCTCCACTCGGTGCGGCTGGCGTTTCGGCATCCGGTTTCTGGAAAGCCGTTGAGCTTCGAAACGCCGCGTCCGCAGTGGGCTGTCAGGAGTTAGGCCGAAATCAAATGCCCGAGTTCAAACCTGGCTTTCGACTGTCGATACTCGACGCGGCGATTCTTGCCGCAGGAGTCGCAGTGGCCTGTGTTGGCCCGCGAGATCTTGCCATCGTGGCCACTTCGGCAGTTTTTCATTTTTTCCTGTTCTGTAACGTCTTTAGGATACGCCGTGTCCCAGAACTAGTTTGGGCCGGAATTTTCGTCATCCTTTCCTCGGCTACGATAGCGACCGGTTGGCCGACTTGGGGCATCACGCTTGCCGTATCATCTGGAATCGCCGCTCTGATAATATGGAGAGAGCTGAAAATCCCGTCGTACCACGGCCTGCTCTGGCAGAAATTTAATCCGGCCCTGACTGAATGGTGGAAACAGAAATATGGAAAATGAGCCGAACGAAGCGATCATGACTGAAGAAGCCCTTTGGGTCGCGCACGGTAGCGAAGCTGGTGAGTTACACGAAGACTTCCTGATTGGCAGCCGGGCTGGTCTAGAGGCTCTTCGGTCGGCCATCGAGGAAGCTCTGCGGAGTGGAGAAGGTCCCATTTCACATCCCGGTATCGAATACATCGGCGTGCGCTTGATTGAGGTGGACCCACGATTGAGCATTCCGAAACGGCCGATCAAGGAAGCCCTCTTTGCTGGCGGTTGCATCTTGGCGTCTTTGTTTATCGGCTTCTTGCTGATTCTTGGGTTCCGCGCACTTCCCAGCCTTTTTTAGTGACTCGTCGGCCATTGTTCCTTCGACCTGGCGCATTGGGTGGTTAGCACCAGTCGCCTGAGGGAATGTGGCGGCGGCCTTCCGTGGGACCTTGGTACCAATAGATCCAGGCGGAGAGGCTGTCTCCGTTGTCCAGTCTCACCGTCGTCAGTTCGCGACGGTATTCGTGCGGGCTTGGGGCGGCATCGTCGCAGCCTTCATATTGATCTAAAATCCGAATTTGCCCGGCGAAGTTTTCCAGCTCGACGACTTCTCCGACGATCCACTCCTCTCCCTCGGGAGCACTGACAGCTCCGGGATAGCCTTCCAGTTCATAGAGCACCCCTGGGACTCGCCCCGTCGCGACCAATTTAGCGGGAGCAAGCCGGTTGGATTCGCCACTTGGATATCCCGACCGGAGCGTTCCATAGACAAACAGTCGCGGATTCGCATTATCGCTCCTCATATTTGATAATATCAAGAGGCGCCAGAAACGGGTTAAGAGTCGCAGCTACAGAGGTAAATGAATTATTTTTAGGTATTCTGCGTCGCATGAATGATAATGGCCCACCTCTAGCTAATTAGGAGAGTATGAAGCGTTTCACCTCCCTCGCAATCCGTTCCTTCCTCCTGCTGGCGCTCGCCGCTTTGCTGCCAGCTTGCTCCACATCGTCCGGCCCGCGCGGTTCGATCTCGTATCGCAAGGCCAATGCTCCTGCCAACGCTCCCGCTCCTGTGAAACAAGCCATCCATGCGGGCAATCAGCTCGCTGGCAAGCCTTACAAATGGGGCGGCGGCCACGGCAGTTTCGAGGATTCGGGTTACGATTGCTCAGGCACCGTCAGCTATGCACTCGGCCGCGCAGGGCTGCTTTCCTCGCCTCTAAATTCGCAATCGTTCATGAACTACGGCGAAAAAGGCAAAGGCAAATGGATTACGATCTACGCTCGCAAAGGACACACCTTCATGGTGGTGGCCGGCATGCGTCTGGATACCACCAGCAATCGCGGCAACACCGGTCCCGGCTGGCGCGGAAGCGCGCGGTCGCTCAGCGGATTTGTCGCGCGGCATCCCGCGGGTCTGTAAGCGGGAAATAAACTCGCGGTTCGGCTCCGGCAAGGCGATGATTTGCCATGCTGAAATTACAACAAGGCCAGGTGTGGCAACAGGGCACGACCTACATCCGCATCACGCTCCTGGAGCGGTTGTCGGTGGAATATAAAGCGATGGAGAGCCTCACTTCCGGGACTGGTAAGACGCAGAAGGCGACTAAGAAAGAGTTCTGCCGGATGATCAAAGGCGCCACGTTGCTGCCATCTGCCTGACGGGGTCGCGGCGGAAGCAGGTGGCGGAATGGTCGTTCACCATCCCGACGGCTTGCATGAAGGCGTAGCAAATGGTCGAGCCGACGAAAGTGAAGTCGCGCTTCTTTAATGCCTTGCTCATCTGGTCGCTCGCATCGGAGGTGGAGGGATAATCGGCCATAGTGTCCCTGAGGTTCTGGACAGGAGCGCCGCCGCTGAACGACCAGAGAAACTCCGCGAACGCAGACAAGTCTCCGCCGAAGTGCTCGTTGAGCGCGCGGGCATTGCGCACCACGGCTCGAACTTTCAGGCGATTGCGAATGATCCCCGGGTTCAGCAAGGCCGCAGCGATCTGATCCTCCGTCCAGACGGCGAGACGGTGCGGATCAAAGCCCTCAAAGACCGTGCGGTAAACGGGACGCTTCCCCAGAACGGTGCGCCAGCTGAGGCCTGCTTGTGCGCCCTCCAGATTCAGCATCTCGAAAAGCATGCGTCCGTCGCGAACGGGCACACCCCATTCTTCGTCGTGATACTTCTCGTAAAGGGCGTCTGCGGGCGGACACCACGGGCAACGAACAAGATTGGGGGAGATGGCTGACATCGCGGAAATCCTATGCGCGCGGGTCGAGCTGTAAATCTTTAGGTCAAAATGCTGGGTTGAAACCCCCGAGGTCGATGGCTATCCTCCGCCCCATGCCGTCCAACGTTTTTGGTGCCCCGCTCGAGTGCTGCTGCAGCGATCCCCTCACCGGTTTTTACCGCGATGGATACTGTCATACCGGGCCTGGTGACGTGGGACTGCACACGGTTTGCATCGTGGTGACGGCCGAATTTTTGGAGTTTAGCGCCAGCCGCGGCAATGATCTTTCCACACCGATGCCGGAATACCAGTTCCCCGGATTGCGCCCTGGCGACAGGTGGTGCCTCTGCGTGACGCGCTGGATGGAGGCGTTTGAAGAAGACATGGCGCCGCAGGTTTGCCTTGCCGCGACTCATGCTAGTGCGTTGGAATTTGTTAACCTCGAAGATCTCAAAGCTCACGCTGTCGATTGATATGAAACACTACACTGCTAGACCTAGTCAAAGGGCGTTTACCCTCATCGAGTTGTTAGTCGTCATGGTCATCATTGGCGTTCTGGCGGCGATCTTGCTCCCGGTTTTCGGAAAAGCGAAGGTGCGATCCAAGCAAACCGCCTGCCTCTCGAACATGAAGCAACTCGCCGTCGCCTTTAATCTTTTTAGCCGCGAGAATGACTACGATCTGCCGGGGCGGGTGAATAATTCAGGTGAGAACAAGTGGCCCGCTCTCCTATACCAATACACGAAGACCACCAAGGTCTTCACCGCACCAGGTATCGAAGATCCCAAGGGCGAGGACCCTGAACTCTTGTCGAACAGCGAGAACAAGACGAGCTTCATCATGAACGGCTACAACGACCTCGGAGCCTATGAGAACCCGGATTTTAAGATCAAGCTCGTGAGCATCGAATCTCCGTCTAACACGATTTTGCTAGGAATGCCGCACGCGAAGGACGGCAATTTCTACATGGACTACGCCGAGGGCAATCACACGAAGATTCTGAATCTGAAGGCGTATGGAGAAGGTTCCAACTACGTTTTTGCCGACGGTTCGGCTCGCTTCATCAAAGAGAAGGACTACAAGCCCATCATGTGGGCCGTGGATAAATCCTACTCAGTGCCAGAGTAAGCCCGCTCAGCTAGAGCCTTTTCTCCCAGCCGAGGACTTTTCCGGGGAACGGGCAGCGGTCGCAATCGCTCATATCTCGCAGGCAGAAGTCTTCATAGATCTGCAGCACGCCTTGTTGTTGCAAGACACTCATGGAGGGCTGGCGAGTCTCGCCTCCTAAGAGCCGGAGGATGCCCGTTTTCAGTTTCCGGTTCTCCAGCGGCTGCTTGATCTCTGCTAGCGATCTCCATTGGTCTTGGTTCGTGGCAAGAGAGACCGGCATTGCTACGTTGACTAACATCTCCAGGATCCGGCTGCTGCCAATCAAGGCGATCGGCTTGGCTGAACGGCGCGAGCTAATCGTGTAGTGTTCGCTCCAGTAAGGATGCTGCAAACCGCCTAGCACCGTCTCCAATTGATCCAGGGTGCCAGCGCGGAACGCCTCGGCCACGGCTTTCCAATTCCTCGCGATGAGACCTAGCGCGGCGATCCGCCGCTGGGGATGGTTTGCAGGGCGCGTGCCAGTGAGTTTCCAAGCGGACGCAGGGAGAACCATCCGCTGCCACCGCGCGCGCATCGCCCACCAGCGGTCCCACAGCTCGCGCAGATAGTTCCGGGTGTCTGGCTCAAACTCCTTCATGGACGTCGAGGTTAGAAAGCCCGCGCAGCCGAAGAGCAGCGAGTCGATCTCCTCCGGGGAGCTCCTCAATGTTTCCAAGCTAATTCGCTGAGTAAGCAGCTCGAACGGCAGTTTGTTTTCCTTGTATCCCAAGGTGATGGACAAGGTCTGGAAGAGCGCCTCGTCCCACCCGTA